>JARKPR010000090.1 GCA_029975165.1 Selenomonadales bacterium | reverse complement strand
TTGGACTCCGAAGGGTTTACCAATGCAATTATCAGTGCTTCCAATGACCTTGACGAGCATCTCATTCAAGAACTTAAAACACAGAGCGCCAAAATCACGGAATGGGGCGTTGGTACCAAGCTTATTACCGGCGATGGTTGTGCGGCCCTCGGCGGGGTATACAAGCTTGCCGCCAAATATGATAAGGCAGGCAACGAAATCCCCAAACTGAAGATCTCGGAAAACCCTGAAAAGGTTACCAATCCGGGGACAAAAGCCGTCTATCGGATTTATGACAAGGCAACAGGGAAAATTAAGGTTGACCTCATTACCCTTAGACAGGAGGCGCTTAGCGAAATAGAGACCCTGACAGTGGCTGACGAAACCCACCCATGGAAAAAGATGATTTTAAGGGCGGGGAGCTATGAAAAACGAGAAATGCTGTCCCTTGTCATGCGAGGCGGTAGACGGCTCATCCCGATTCCCAATCTCGCCACTATTCAGGCATATACCGCGCGTGAATTGAAAACTCTCTGGGACGAATCCCGCAGGCTGGTTAACCCGCATCCCGTCAAAGTTGACCTTTCAAATGTTCTTTGTAGCCTGAAAAAAGAGCTTATTAACGGCCTGCGTGGGAAGTAGTGCCAGAACGCAGTCTCTGGTGTCAAGATAACACGAGTTAAACCTTGACATATGCCCGAGAACGACTCCCACTTTAAGACCAGAAGGTCAGTTTCATATATAACTAGGCAAACTTTATCTTTCGTCGTTTGACTCATCTCTTTTGCTTCTCACAACTTCCACTCAACTAGTGGCTTTTTTGAGAAAAACTCTACTCATCCAAGGGTCAAGTTTACCCTCATAGGTTTCGTCTTGTATGATTTTCACAGCTGCGATATGAGCCATTCGGGGACGGTATACCCTATCGGATGTTATGGCGTCGTAAATATCCGCGATGGCGATAATTTTCGAAAAGTCATGAATATCTTCAGTGTATAATCCGAGCGGATAACCACTTCCATTCAGCCGCTCATGGTGTTGCAGGACTCCAACTTTAATTGAGTTCGGCATTGTTTTAATTTCGGATATATATTTATAGCTTAACGCGCTATGCCTTCTCATCGTACCCATCTCTTCGTCGTTTAATTTACTTGGCTTATTTAAAATTTCTAATGGAATAATTGCTTTTCCAATGTCATGTAGCAACCCAGTAAGCATTAAATTTCCGACCTCTTCATTGTTATAACCTAGCCAACTGCCGATTATAGCGGCGATCGCGCCAACCTTCACGCAATGGCGGTATGTAGACTCAGATCTATTTTTTACCATATTAATGATATGGGCCGTATCAGCTATACTTTCCATCAATAGTGAATTACCTTTATTGATTCCAACTATCCGGGTAACCGGCATTTGAGTTAACGCGCATTCAGTTTCAAAAGCATGTAATAGTTCGTCAAGAATCTTTTGTTTTAAACAGAACTTTTCTTGGCAATCTTCGTCTATTGGAAGCAATTTATCCGTCCCAGATATAATATAGATATCTTGGGTAATCAGATTACTCAAGTAGTTTATTTGCTCATTAGTTAAAATTGTACCTTTTTTGATTAATATTCTTCCGCTGTCAAGAATAATATCGCGTCCAAGTACCATACCCGAAGTAATGTTTCTTGTACTTACAGGAAAAATCACGTTTAGATCATCTCCTTTCTCATTCTTACAGGGAGCGGAATACCTAACAAATATAATAGAACCCGGATATCGACACCGGGTTAAAAACAAATAATATTGCAACCTGGCGATCGTAGAAATATCTTTAGACCCATGGCTTTGCGTCCTTATCTTTCGATAAGTTTGCCAGTATTATCTTGTTCATCGTACAGGTGCAACTAAACTTTTGGATGAATGCTTCAAGCGCTTTCGCAGGCAGTTATTTGCTCTAAGGTTTTGAGTCCGGAACTGTCTTTCTTCGCCGCTGTAGATGCAAGGCTGGCCTTGTTGATTAACGACGCCAATAATCGGCCATGCGAAAGGGACCGGTCACTTACCCGGCCTGCGGTGGCAACACCAACAGACATGGTCACCGGTATGTTATCCTGAAAATGATACCCGGCCACAATCTGTCTTAAGTCATTTGCCAACGTTGTAATGTCTTCTCGGGAACATGTCATAAGGGTGATAAATTCATCGCCGCCATACCGGCATAGGATTGCCCCCGTTGGAGCATTTGCTTGCAAAAGCGCGCCGAATTCTTTTAATATAAGGTCACCATTAACGTGACCGTATTGCTTGTTAATCTCCCCGAAATTATCGATGTCAGCAAAAGCTAGGGAAATTTCGCGGCCGGACGCCATCAGTTTCAGCGCGTGATAATAAAGATAATCCGTCCTATATAGCCCGGTAAGTAGATCCGTATGTTTCCCTAACTCCTGCTTTATAACGGTCGGAGTTACAATTCCCTTTAACATATCCTGTTCACATACTATAAGAGCCGATAAACGCTCTTGTTCCAGAATCTCCTTGGCACGCCAAAGAGGCATATCCGGTTCTGCATATGTAAAATTTCCATTCATTGCATCGGCTACAATTCGGTTTGGGTGTGCTTGCATGGTGTCTTGCAGTGACAACACACCAACTATTTGCCCCTCATCAATTACCGGAAAGCAGTCTTGCTCTTTTTAAAAAAATAAAGGTTTTACCTGTCGGAGACCGGCCGTTGCCTCCACGGTCTCCGGAGTAATCATGAAATCAGCTATCTTTCTAATCATAATTCCACACTCTTATGCACTTCCAGCGTAATCTGGATCTGAACTTTGATAATCATCTTTTCATTAGCGATTTTTTCAGCTTCTTCCAAAATCAGCGCAACCAGTTTGTCCCGCCGAATCATGCTAAGAAGTGATTTGCGGATGACCACTGCTTCAATTAGAGCATGCTCCACTTTTTCAATTTCATATTGATCCGGGGATAAAATGTCCACCATTCGCCTAGCTGCTTCAGGGCCAATGGGAGCCATTTTCCCTACAATAAGGACATCCTGCATGGGAGGCATTTCAAACTCGGTCAACCGCATTTGAATATCTGCCTTACGTGAATTATCATTGGTATTAGTCACAAGTTCTCCTCCCCAATTAGATCATATCTCTTTTATAATACTACAAATTTTACCTATTATTAATACCCAACTGGCAAAATCAGCTATGAAAAACCAAAAGGCAGGGTCTCTCCCGCCCTCCTTCCTATAGTTTTACAGCTATGTATTGTCCTGCTTTTACCGGGGTTTAGGTAACATTGGCGCTCGGCAACAGGCCGGTATCTGTTAGAAACTTCTTGGCCCCGATATAAGTTCCACCGTTAGTATGTGGATAGCAAAAGCATTTAGTTTCTTGGCATCAATTGGTGAAATCCCAATTGCTTTGTTTTCTTTGTCGTAAGCCAGCATACAATAAGGCTTGTTTTCTAATAAAACTGCGGCAGGTTTATTAAATACGATGCGCCCGTTTGTCTTTATCTCGACCTCTGTCTCGACTTGTTTAGCAATGGTCCTCTTCTTGGGTTCATAAGTCGTAAAATTAAAATCCTTAGGAATTACAAAATCAACTGGAGTTGACCATAACCCTTATTTATTATATTGTTTCTGAATAGAATAATTCAGTGAATATCTTAATAATTACCGTTTCAAACTGTGTTCCGGAGTTTTTCTTGATTTCTTCACTCGCATCCGATGGGTCTAAGCTTTTAGTGTTCCTAGGGCGACATCATTATTCGATAGACTGGTACTCCCAATGAAAGCATAATTAAAAATAATACGAGTATGGCGCCGGACTTATTTTTATCCCGCAGCAGCCAGCGGGCGAACGAATACGCATGGAGACCTGCTGCAACCGCGGCCAGCAAAAATATATACTCCATTATTCTCCCTCCGTCCGAATAGGCGATGTCTTGCGCTGCAGACCAGCCCGACGAATCTCTGTCGTCACGAAAACATTGAACTCGGCCTTACGAAATATCGCATCCCAATTTAGTTTTTTAAACTCCTGGTCGGTAGCGAACTGCGGGCGTACGTAATAGCCAAAATCGACAACGTCTGCCCCCCACGTCTGCGTGCGCTGCAACATTTGGAGCATTCTTTGGCGTACTGTCTGGGATATTTGCTGCTCCAACAGACTCGTGTACTCTTTTGACTCGTAATTAATACCGCTCGGATTGCTCGTGAATTCTCCTTCCAGAAATACATCGACATTAATGACCGCCTGTCCGTCTAAAATATCTACGTTGATTTTGGCTTTGCGGCCAAGCCGGAGATTAACGTTGATGGAATGTTTGGGAGCCAGCGGATCGTCCACCACCATGAATCCGCGGGGGTAATTTCCCAATAGTATTGCTAGCATTCGCGTTTCTTCGCTGGGGAGCATCCCTACCATTTTATCTTCCTTGAATACCGCCGCACCTATTACGGTCGCCGGGTTTCCTTCCTCGCGCGGCACATCTTTAGGCAGGTACTCGCGCGTTTTTTCACCCGGAATGGCCGGACCGCTTGGCTGCCCTTCCCCTTTTAGCGGGTTGATGCCCATGAGTGAGGTATAGGGCGAACCGCTCCCGTTTTTCAAGCGTGCATAAAATTCGTGCAAAGTTGTTTTTAGGTAGTATCCGGTTTCATCCGCCGAAGAAAACATGGCTTCAAACCATCGCGGGGCCAGTACTTCCTCAGGAGAATTCTGCTTAATAAAATCTTTTGCTTGGCCGTTCACGACCACCATGTCAATTGAACCGCGGAATTCACGGAACCGCATTGTCGGGCCCAGAAAATCTTTCAATCCTTTGCGGGCCAGCTTCTCTCCGATTACAAACGTGGACACGTGGGACAAATTAGGAGCACGGCCAGTAACCGAATTCAACAGATTACGTCCTTCGGCCAACGTCGGAGCAGTGATGGTAACAATACGGGTGGATTTCTTCGCATCCGTCTTTCCCGCGGCTTCGCTGCCAGCCATGGCGCGAGGTATGGCTATTTCATAGGTTAAATCAAGCTGTCCACCTTCACCAATGTCCGCGCCTATGGTGAGCACGTACGCTACCTCATCAAGTTCACGGGACCCATTGCACCCTGTTGTCAATAGTAATACAGCCAATAAAAAAAGCATTGTTATTACCCGGACGCGCATTTTGTCCCCCTCTTTTCTTTAAGCAGGGTTGCCGCGAACAGCGAGAGCGGGATAACATATATTCCGATATTGCAATACCCTCTAATCAATATACTTTGCAATTCAAAGACTGTACCGATATCGGGAGGGATCATGGACAGTTGGGCAATAAGGATGGTTACCGTTGGGATCAATGGTTTCATGGCGGGCAAATTCACCAGCCTGGTTATAAGGTATATCCCCATGTAAAGGCTTACGGCAATCGCCAAGACTCCAACCATCACCCACAGGATGATAAATATTGACTCAATGCGCTGCACGTACCGGGTAAGATAAATAAGCCGCGACATATCAAAAAAAGGCAGAGTTTTCTCTATCGCCACGGAGGCCCCAAATACCATAGTAAAGATTAAAACAGACAGGGCTTTGAGCAGCACGCTTCCTCCCAGGCCGAATACGGCTGCCGCCTTCAAAGTCCTGACGTTTTGAAACGATTCGGCCAGCACGGCCAGCAGCAGGGAACCTGCGTTTGCGCCTACCAGGACGCCGCCCTTTATTAGTGCGCTGCCAATGCCTTTACCCAGCCAGGGGGATAGGTAATTGGGCTTATATAATGGCTCTAAGAGTCCCAGCACGAAAAGCGTGCCCGCAACGGTAAACGGCAAAATGACGTAGGTCGCCCGGGCGATGTTTTCTATTCCCAAATATACGATGAATGCGGCGCCAAGGGCGTACCAGCCCACGGCCAACTGGAAATTGACCGACGGCAACGCGACTAACAAGGTGTTTTCGGCGAATTGCCTGATCCAAAGCGCAGCGAGGGCTAAAAACATAACGGTATAATATGCGCTGATCACATAAGCGCCTGGTTTCCCGAATAAGTGCTTCGATACCGAAAATAAGTCACCCGGGATGCGCTGAAAAACATAGATGAGTAAAAAAAGCATGATCATGGTGCTAAAACCCGCAATTATGACGGAAAACCAGCCCAGCTCCCCCGAAGTATCTATGGCCTCGGCCGGAAGGCCTATAAACGCCGTAACGAAGCATATAACAAAAACCAGCGCGATTCCCTCGGCCATGCCCATGCGTCCGCTTTGGTAACTCACTGCTCATCCTCTACTTTCCCAACTGGCTGCTGTTTGGTCCAGGGCCGGCTGATATGGGGCTGACGCTTCCTATCTTTGCTATTTAAGGCGTCAGGACGATTTTCTTGGCGATAGACCGGCCCCCTGATTACTACGTCGAATCCAGCCTGGGTTTTCGGCGCGACCGGGACTAAGTACGGCATGCCAAAAGATTTCATGCTGCATAAAATGACGGTCAGCCATAATAGGGCGGTCGCCAGGCCTACAAGCCCCAGAACCGCCGAAAACAGGAGCAATATAAATCGGGTCAGGCGAATGGCGGAAGCCATCCGGTATTCGGGAATATTAAACGAGGCCAAACCGGTAATGGCTATGAGCACAACTACAGCAGGGCTTACTAAACGCGCGCTGACAGCGGCCTGTCCCAATACAATGGCGCCGACAATTCCAATGGTTGTGCCTAACATGCCGGGAACCCTTACTCCAGCCTCGCGGATTAATTCGAACGAAAGCTCCATAATCAGCACCTCAAACCATGCCGGAAACGGCACTTCTTCCCGCGAACCGGCTATAGAGAGCAGCAGTTGGGTAGGAATCGCTTCCACGTGAAAATAGCTGATTGCAATATAAAGCGATGGGAGAACGGTGGATATCAACGTTCCTAAAAAGCGTAGAACCCTCATGAAATTCGATACTGGGGTCTGCAGACCAAAATCTTCTGAGGCGTGAAAAAAAGAGAAAAAACTTACCGGCAAAACGTGTATGTAGGGGTTGCCGTCCACGATAAGCGCTATCCGTCCTTCGGACAAATGCGCGCCTACCCGGTCGGGGCGCTCGGTTGATACACTCTGAGGAAAGAGGAAACCGGGCTGATCCTCGATAAATTGCATTAGGCTGCCTGAGTTATCAATGTAGTCCGTACGAATTCCCTGAATGCGGCGTTTAACTTCGGCCACCAGTTGGGGATTGGCTACCGACTTCAGATAAAGTATCGCAACGTTCGTCCGGCTGCGGGCGCCAACCTTCATCATTTCGGTAACAAGATCGCTGCTTCGTAGAATCGTCCTGATCAGCGCGGTGTTCGTCCGGAGATTTTCCGTAAAACCCGCCTGGGCGCCGCGCACAGTCGGTTCCGTGTTCGGCTGTTCAACGCTTCGGTGTTCCCACCCTTTCGTGTTGACCAGCACCGCTTCAGCTATACCATCAAAGATAATAGCGGTATCCCCGCTATTGACGCCTTCCTGCAATTGGGAGAAATTATTTGCGCGTTGAACTTGGTTGCTAGGTAAATATTTCTTGATAATATGCCCTACCAAATCGCCGTCATATAGCTGGCGCCGGCCTGAGCCAAGCAGCATAAGCGGCTGCAGGACCGAGAGATTTAAATTTTTAGTGTCAACCATGCCATCAATGAAAACAGCTATTGCTTTTACCGGCGGGTTTGCCGCAATGTCTATCTCCCGGATAATGATATCTTTATTAAGCGGCAGGTGATAGAGAGTTTCAATTATCCGCCGGTTTTCTTCCAGGCTGGTGGTTAAAGAGCGTTCTCCGGTTTCGTCTCGTCCACTTTGATAAGCAAACAAAATAGGCTCAAATTCCGCTCGCTGTTTTTCCAAGGCCTGGCATTCAGCCTTCAAATCCTCGGCCCGGTCTGACCACTGTCCTTCGCGCAAAGCAGTTGTTACCTTGGTTAAGAACAGGGATAGCCGCTTGGCATAACGAAGCAGAGCCTTAAGACTCCGCAATGAATCGGCAAGACTATTTAGTGCTTGATCTGATTTAACCTGCTTTTCCTCCGGCGTTTCTTCCAGGACAAATGGGCTTGGATTAAGAGGCGGATGGTATAATAACAGCTTTTTTATGAAGTTATAGCTCTTCGATATTGCATTATTGACCATCAGATAAATTCCCCATATTTTAGTAATGAACAGGTGTTTGCCAAACTGCGCCCTAATATCCCTTAGCTAGTATACCCATTCACCGGAATAATTATCCATTATTTTCCATATTCCTTGATCAGTCCTGTATATTAGCAAAAAGTTCTCTGGCCTGTGAGGGCCTGTTAACAAAAGCCTTTTCACGAGGAATGGCATCTGATAACCCTTGAAAACACTGGGTTTCCAGATGCCATTTGGTGAAATTAGGGGGGCTAAAACCACTTTTGCGTCAAGAGTTTTCTAATAAACTACCATTACCCACTGTTTTCTTTCTACGTTTGCGGCAACATATACATTTTATTCCAAGCACCATTAAATCCTTGTATATCAAGGCTTCACAGCATGTGTTTTCTTTGCAGCAAAACTGTGCACTCCACGTGATACGTCTGCGGGAACATGTCGACCGGCTGGATTTCCCGCGCCGCGTAGCCGGCGTCGGCGAGCGCGGCCAGGTCGCGGGCCAGGGAGGCCGGGTTGCAGGAGACGTACACGATCCGCTCCGGCCGCATGCCCACGAAGGCGTCGAGGACGGCGGGCGCGCAGCCGGCCCGTGGCGGGTCGACGACGACCGCCTGCGGCCTGACGCCGGCCGCCTGCAGCCTGGGCATGACGTCAACCGCATCGCCGACGATGAACTCGACGTTGCCGACGCCGTTGGCGGCGGCGTTGGCGCGGGCGTCGGCCACGGCGTCGGCCACGACCTCGATGCCGTAGACCTTGGCGGCCCGCCGGGCGAGGAAGAGGGTGATTGTGCCTGTGCCGCAGTAAGCGTCGATGACCGTCCCTGCCTTGTCAAGAGCGGCGTAGCGCTCCACCTGCCCGTACAGCACCGCCGCCTGGGCGGTGTTGACCTGAAAGAAGGAGCGGGCCGAGATGCGGAAAACGAAGTCGCCGAGGCGGTCGGCGATGGTGTCGCGGCCCCAGACCGTTACCGTGCGGCGGCCGAGGACGACATTGGTTCGCTGCGGGTTGATATTGTGGACGACACTGACCAGGCCGGGCACATCCCGCCGCAGACGGGCGACAAGTTCGTCGCGGCGCGGCAGGTCGGCGGTGGCGGTGACGATGACCGCCATGACCTCGCCGCCGGCGGTACCCACCCGGCCGAGGACATGCCTTACTACGCCGCGGCCGCTGGCCTCGTCGTAGGGCGGGATGCCCAGGTCGCTCAGGGCGGCGCGGACGGCGCGGGCAACGGTGTTGTTGGCGGCGTGTTGGATGAGGCAGTCATCGATGTCGACGATGTCGTGGCTGCCGGGGGCAAAGCAGCCGACCGCCAGGCGGCCGGCTGCCAGCCCGACCGGGAACTGCATCTTGTTGCGGTATCCCCAAGGCTCCGCGGCCCCAAGCACGGGATGGACGACGACACCGTCCAGCTTGCCGATACGGGTGACGGCGTCGATGACCGCCTGCCGCTTGGCGGCCAGCTGGGCCGGGTAGTCCAGGTGCTGGAGCTGGCAGCCGCCGCAGCGCTCGTATACTGGGCAGCGCGGCGCCGTGCGGTCGGGCGAGGACACGAGCACCGCTGTGAGGCGAGCCTTGGCGTAGCTCTGCTTGACGACCTCAGCGACGGCCGCTACCTTTTCCCCGGGCAGCGCCCGGGGAACGAAGACGGTGAAGCCGTGGTACCTGCCCACGCCTTCACCGCTGTGCCCCAGACCGGTTATCTCGATTTCTAATTTTTGGCCTTCTGCTACCGGCGGTCTGCTCATGGCGCGTCCTTGCGCTCGCCTCCGTTCGCGTGCTCCTCGGCCGACTTGCCCATCTTAATCAGCGTGGCGGTGTATTCGGCCAGCTGCTTGTCGACGAGGTGGTGGATGGTGCCGGGCGGGAAGGTTCCGTCGGGCCCCCGCTCCCCTGCCGGTAGGCCGGTGAGAATTTCGATGCCCTGGTCGATGGTCGCCACCGGCCAGATATGGAACTTACCGGCTTTCACCGCGTCGATGACCTCGTCATCGAGGGTGAGGTTGTCGATGTTTTGGCGGGGAATCATAACGCCCTGCTGGCCGGTCAGCCCCTTATGCTTGCAGATGGCGAAGAAGCCCTCGATCTTTTCCGTGGCGCCGCCGATCGGCTGAACCTCGCCCTTCTGGTTGACCGAGCCGGTGACGGCGATGTACTGGCGGATGGGCACCCCCGCCAGGCTGGACAGGATGGCGTACAGTTCGGTACTCGACGCGCTGTCGCCGTCGACCCCGTCGTATAGCTGCTCGAAGGTCAGGCTGGCCGTGAGGGTGAGGGGGCGCTCCTGGGCGTACTGCTGGCCCAGGTAGCCGCTGAGGATGAGGACGCCCTTGCTGTGGCTGGTGCCGCTCATCTTGGTCTCGCGCTCGATGTTGACGACGCCGCTGCGGCCGAGGTAGGTGTTCGCGGTGATGCGCGACGGCTTGCCGAACATATACTCGCCGACCGACAATACGGCGAGGCCGTTGACCTGTCCCACCTTTTCGCCGTCGGTGTCGATGAGCAGCTTGCCTTCGGCGAACATCTCCTGCAGTCGTTCCTCGTACTTGTTGTAGCGGAACCGCTTCTCCCCGATGGCCCGGCGGACATGCTCGAGGCGCACGGTTTCGGCGCCGTCCACGCTGGCCCAGGCGTCTGCCTCGCACAGAAGCTCGACGATGTCGCTGAAGCGGGTGGTTAGCTTCTGTTGGCTGCCCGACAGCCTGGTGGCGTACTCCACCACCCGGCCGACCGCCGACCGCTCGAAGTGCCTCAGCTTCTCGCGCTGGACGGTGGAGGCGACGAAGCCGGCCAGCTTGCCGATGTTGGCGGCGTTGTTGGCCATCTCGGTGTCGAAGTCGGCGTAGACCTTGAACAGTTTGCGGAAGTCCTCGTCATAGTTGAACACCATGTGGTAAAGATATGGATTGCCGACGAGGACCACCTTGACATTGACCGGGATGGGCTCGGGCTTGAGCGAGGCCATCGCCAACATGCCGTACTGCTCGCCGAGGTTCTCGATGTGAAGCTTCCTGGTCTTGAGGACCCGCTTCAAGCCCTCCCAGGCACCGATGTTCGTGAGGACGTCCCGCATGTTGAGGATGAGGTAGCCGCCGTTGGCCCGGTGCAGCGCGCCCGGCTTGATCATTGAGAAGTCGGTGTTGACGACCCCCATGCGGGCCTCGTACTCCACCCGGCCGACAAGGTTGTAATAGGTGGGATTGACTTCGACGACGATCGGCGCGCCCTTGAGCTCGCGGTTGTCGACGAGGACGTTGACCTGGTACTTGTCTTTTACCGCTTCCTGCATGCTTTTGCGGAACATCAGCAGCGGGTTGTTCTCGTCCTCGGCGGTCGGCTTGAAGTCGTTGATGTTCTTGACGACGTCCCGCTTGACGGCCTCGAGATAGGCGACGACTTCCTCGTAATCCTGGTACTTGACTTTGAGTTCGTCGATGAAATGGCCGACGGCGAACAGGCCGACCTTGGAATCGAGGCTCTTCAGTTCCTCCCGCGTCTCCCGCTCCAGGTGCTGGACCTGGCGGATGGCTTCCATCGCCTTCTCGTGGACGGCCAGCATCCTCTTCTCGATCTCTTCCTTCTTGCCGCGTTCGAGCTGCTGGTATTCTTCGGGGTTGAGGGGCTTGCCGTCCTCGACCGGCAGGCCGACGAACCCGGTCGTCGTCCACTGCGGTAGGATGCCGTGCTCTTCGGCCTGCTGGCCGAAAACCTCCATCACCTTGCCGCGGCTGTCCTGGAATTTCTTCATGATGGCGGCTTTGGCCTGCTCGTAATCCTCGCCGCTGAAAACCTTGGGGATATCGCTTTTGAGGTCTTCGACCAGTTCCTGCATGTCCTGGCGGAAGCCGCTGCCCATGCCGGCCGGCAGGATCAGGACCAGCGGCTGGCCGGGGTTGTCGAAGTTATTGACATAACACCAATCGGGCGGCACGGTCTCCCCGTCGGCGACCTTGCTGACCGCCGCCTTGGCATAGGTTATCTTGCCTGTGCCCACCAGCCCTGACATGTAGATGTTATAGCCGAAATTCTTGGCGAACAGGCCGAATTCGACCGCTTTTACGGCCCGTTCCTGGCCGATCATCACTTCGAGCGGCGGCACCTCGGCCGTGGTCTCGAAGGCTAAATTGGCGTCATCACAGAAAAAGCGGAGCTTTTCCGGCGGCAGTTCCAGCCGTTTGATCACCGTTCCGCCCTCCCCGCCGCAACCGCCGCGCGATTTCCCCCCGCCCGCAGGCACGCTAGAAAAGTCATCGGCTTTCCTCCCTTTGGCGCTTTTGGAAAATTATTCTCTTCCCCGCGCCTATTTCCCTTTTTTACGCCGGCCTATCGACAGTTTTTTACGCCGACCAATCGACATCCTGGCTGCCGCAGGCGAGGCAGGTGTCGAAATACTCGGCCGGGTGGCCGCCGGCGGCTTTGGCGGTCGCCTTGTCGGCGCCCAGCCTGGTGATCGTCGTCAGGGCGCCGTTGTCGTCGAAGTCGCCGAGAAGGCCGGAGGCCGGACCGTTGGCGGTGGGCGAAACGGGAGGCACGCGGCTGGCGGCGAACATGCGCCGGTTGCCGCAGGCACGGCAATAAGGCATGGCGATACCCCCTTTTAAATTAATGGCACCTGATAGAACAACAGTAAGATTTTGCTGGTGTTGATGAACGAATGGGCGACGATCGCGGACAGGAGGGAGCCGGTGACCTGGTAAAGGAGCGCCAGGCCGAGGCCCACGACCACCATCTCCGCCAGCCAGTAGGGGTTGAAGTGGAACAGGGCGAAGATGGCGGCGCTCAGCACCGCCCCGCCCCACAACCCGAACCTATCCCTGAGGGCAGTGAAGGTGAAGAGGCGGTACAGCAGTTCTTCGGCCAGCGGCGCGGCCAGCCCGGCCAAAAAGAGCGGCAGCAGCAGCTCCCGCCAGGAAAAGGCCTGCTCGACCAGGGCGACGAGCGGGTGCTGGGTGGGCGAGAGGAGAAAAACGGTCGTGTAGAGGCGTTCGCTGAAAATGCTGACAGCGAGGAGCACGACGCCCGCCCCCAGGCCGGCGGCCAGATTGCGCGCCGGCCGGGTGAAAGCCAGTCCCCAGGCGGCGAGCGTGCCGCCGTGGCGGCGGACGGCGTACCAGACGAGGGCGACGACGATTAGGCGGTCGGTCACCTCGACCACCGGCGGCGGGGCGGCGAAAAACAGCGGGTAGACGAACCGCACGGCGACGAAGCCTACCGTCAGGCGCAGGAGATGGACGAGAGCCACGTCCTTGATGTTCCACGGCGCTTTGCCTCGCAGCACGTATCCGCCTCCTTGCCCACGGGTCATAGTACCATTATGCGCCCGCCATTTTCGTTTCATACATTAGGAAAACTTGGCGTCGCCAAGCCCGCAGGCGAAGCCATAATTGCCATTCTCTCTGGCCGACGCAAAATAAGGCTGCTAAAAAGCCCATCAGGAGCTTTCCGGCAGCCTTATTTTAGCGACTAATTCTACATCCGCTCGCGCAGCAGCTTATTGACCAGCTCAGGGTTGGCGCGGCCCTTGGTCTCCTTCATTACCTGGCCGACGAGGAAGCCGATCGCCCGTTCTTTGCCGGCCTTGAAGTCGTCCACCGACTGCGGGTTGGCGGCGATGACCTTGTCGACGACGGCTTCGATGGCGCCGGCGTCGGAAATCTGCACCAGGCCCTGCTCCTTGACGATAGCGGCCGCGTCCTTGCCGCTGGCCCACATCGCCTCGAAGACGGTCTTGGCGAGCTTGCCCGAGACGGTGCCTTGGGCCTGCAGGCCGATGAGGCCGGCCAGTTGGCCGGGCGCCACCGGGCAGTCTTCGAGCTCCTTGCCGGCGGCGTTCAATTGCCGGGACAGCTCGCCCATCAGCCAGTTGGCCGCCGCCTTGGCGTCCGCCCCCGCGGCCACGGTGGCGTCGAAGTACTCGGCCATCGCCCGGCCGGCGGTGATGACGCCGGCCTCGTAGGCCGACAGGCCGTAGTCCTTCATCAGCCGCCCCTGGCGGGCGTCGGGCAGCTCGGGGAGATGGCGGCGGATGTCCTCGACCCAGGCCGGGTCGACGACGATCGGCACGAGGTCGGGCTCGGGGAAGTAGCGGTAATCGTGGGCCTCCTCCTTGCTGCGGAGCGACACGGTCACGCCGCAGGCGTCGTCCCACGTGCGGGTCTCCTGGATGACGCGGCCGCCTTCGCCCAATACGTCGGCCTGGCGGGCCGTTTCGTATTCGAGGCCCTTCTGGACTGCCTTGAAGGAGTTGAGGTTTTTGATCTCCGCCTTGGTGCCCAGCTTGGTCTCGCCCTTGGGCCTGAGCGAGATGTTGGCGTCGCAGCGCAGGCTGCCCTCCTCCATCTTGCAGTCGGAGACGTCGATGTACTGGAGGATGGCCTTGAGCTTCTCGAGGTAGGCCTTGGCCTCCTCGGCCGAGCGGATGTCGGGCTCGGAGACGATCTCCAGCAGGGGCACGCCGGTGCGGTTGTAGTCTACCAGGGCATATTCGCTCTTGGTGATGCTGCCGGCGTGGACGAGCTTGCCGGCGTCCTCCTCCATGTGGACGCGGGTGATGCCGATGCGCCGCGTTTGGCCGCCGACCGCGATGTCCAGGTGGCCGTCGACGGCGATCGGCAGGTCGTACTGGGAGGTCTGGAAGTTCTTCGGCAAGTCGGGGTAATAGTAATTCTTGCGGTCGAACTTGCTGAACGGCAGTATCCGGCAATTCAGGGCCAGGCCGGTGCGGACGGCGAACTCCACCACCCTGGCGTTGAGGACGGGCAGGACGCCAGGCAGGCCGAGGCAGACCGGGCAGACGTTGGTGTTCTGCGCGGCGCCGAATTTCGTGCTGCAGCCGCAGAAAATCTTGGTGGCGGTTTTCAGCTCGGTATGGACCTCCAGGCCGACGACGACTTCGTAATCCATTCCTACACCTCCCCCAGGGGCGCCAGGCGCCGGTGGTAATCGTTGGCCTGCTCGAAGGCGTAGGCCGCCCGCAGGATGGTCTCTTCGCCCAGCGGCCGGCCGATGATCTGCAGGCCGATAGGCAGGCCGGCGGCGAAGCCGCACGGCAGCGAGATGGCCGGCAGGCCGGCGAGGTTGATGGGCACGGTGCACACGTCTTGCAGGTACATGGCCAGCGGGTCATCCATCTTTTCGCCGACCTTGAAGGCGGTCGTGGGGGCGATGGGGGCGACGAGGACGTCCACTTCACCGAAGGCCTTGTCGAAGTCCTGCTTTATGAGGGTGCGCACCTTGAGGGCCTTGAGGTAGTAGGCGTCGTAGTAACCCGAGCTCAGGGCGTACGTGCCGAGCATGATGCGGCGGCGCACCTCTTCGCCGAAGCCTTCGGTGCGGGAGCGCTTGTACATGGCGATTATGTCGTTGCCTTCACCGCGGTGGCCGAAGCCGACGCCGTCGTAGCGGGCCAGGTTGGAGCTGGCCTCGGCGGTGGCGACGAGGTAGTAGGCGGCGAGGGCATATTCGGTATGGGGCATGGCAACTTCCTTGTACTCCGCCCCCAGGGCCTTGAGCTGGTCAATGGCGGCGTAGACCGCCTTCTCGACCGCCGGGTCCATGCCGGCGACGAAGTATTCCTTCGGCAGGCCGATCTTCAGGCCTTTGACGTCGGGGATAAGCGCCTTGGCATAGTCGGGCACCGGGGCATCGACCGAGGTGGAGTCGCGGCCGTCGTGGCCGGCGATGGCGCCGAGGACGAGGGCGCAGTCGGCGACGTCGCGGGTGATGGGGCCGATCTGGTCGAGCGACGAGGCGTAGGCCACCAGCCCGTAGCGCGACACCCGCCCGTACGTCGGTTTGAGGCCGACGACGCCGCAGTAGGCGGCCGGCTGGCGGATCGAGCCGCCGGTGTCCGAGCCGAGGGCCCACACGGCCTCGGCCGCCGCGACCGCCGCCGCCGAGCCGCCGCTCGAGCCGCCGGGCACGGCGGCGGTGTCCCAGGGGTTGCGGGTGGCGAAGAACGAGGAATTCTCGCACGACGACCCCATGGCGAACTCGTCGAGGTTGGCCTTGCCGACGACGACGGCGTTCTGGGCCGCCAGCTTTTCCACCACGGCGGCGTCGTAGGGAGGCACGAAATTGGCCAGGATCTGCGAGGCGCAGGTCGTCCTGACGCCCTTGACGCACATGTTGTCCTTGAGGGCGCCGGGGATGCCGGCCAGCGGGGCGACGGCCTCGCCGCGCTTGATCTTGTCGTCCACGGCCCGCGCCTGGGCCAGCGCCTGGTCGCGGGTCTGGGTTATGTAGGCGCGCACCTTGTCTTCGACCGCATCGATGCGCGCGAATACGGCGGCGGTTATCTCGGCGGCCGACACTTCCTTGGCCGTGAGCCTGCCGTGCAGTTCGTGGGCGGTCAGCTTATTCAGCTCCACTCGTCTCCCCCCTACCCTTCCAGAATGCGCGGCACCTTGAAGTAGCCGTCTTCCTGCTCGGGGGCGTTGGCGAGGGCCAGCTCCCGTGGCAGCGACGGCCGGGGTTCGTCGGCGCGCATGACGTTCTTGAGCGGCAGAACGTGGGCGGTAGGCTCGACGCCGGCGGTGTCGACCTTGCTCAGTACGTCGATGTAATCGAGGATGGCGTTAAGCTGGCCGGTGAACTTTGCGACGTCGCTCTCGCCCAGCTCCAGCCGCGACAGGAGGGCCACGTGTTCCACGTCTTTACGGGTAATCTTCATCATCTCACCACCAAATCAGCATATGTACAGGTTGTCATATAAGCATTATTATACCATGTCGGCGACCGATTTGAGCAATTCCTCGAAACCGGCCTCGTCCAGCACGGCCACGCCGAGCTTCCCGGCTTTGTCGAGCTTGCTGCCCGCTTCCTCGCCGGCCACGACGTAGTCGGTCTTCTTGCTCACCGCCCCGGCCACCTTGCCGCCCAACTGCTCGATGCGGGCCGCGGCCTCGCCGCGGGTCATGGCGGCCAGCGTGCCGGTAAGGACGAACGTTTTGCCGGCCAACGGCCGGGGGGCGTCCTCAGTCGACCGCTCCTCGGTCAGCTTGACGCCGGCGCGGCGCAGCCTGGCGACAAGGGCCAGGTTTTCGGGGGCGGCGAACCAGGCGACGACGCTGCCGGCGATCTTGGGGCCGATCTCCTCGATGGCGGTAAGGTCGTCGGCCGTCGCCCGGGCGATGGCGTCGACGTCGCCGAAGCGGCGGGCGAGGATACCGGCCGCCTTGACGCCGACGAAGCGGATGCCGAGGGCGAACAGCGCCCGCGCCAGGCCGGCCTGGCGGCTCTTGTCGATGGCCTCGATAAGGTTCTGGGCCGATTTTTCGCCCATCCGCTCGAGGGGCAGCAGTTGCTCCTTGGTGAGGGCGTAGAGATCGGCGGCGTCCCTGACCAGGCCGGCGGCCAGCAGGGCGGTTACGATCGCCGGGCCGAGGCCGTCGATGTCCATGGCGTCGCGGGAGACGAAATGGAACAGACCTTCGCGGAGGATGGCCGGACAGGACGGATTGGTGCACTTGTGGGCCGCCTCTCCTGGCTGGCGGACGACCGGGCTGCCGCACTCCGGGCAGGCGGCCGGGATGGCGAACTCCCGCTCCGCGCCCGTGCGCCGCTCGGCGAGGACGGCGACCACCTCGGGGATGATCTCGCCTGCCTTGTGGACGAGGACGGTGTCGCCGATATGGACATCCTTGTCACGGATGTAGTCTTCGTTGTGGAGGGCGGCGCGGCTGACCGTCGTGCCGGCCAGGCGCACCGGCTTCAGGACAGCCGTGGGGGTGAGGACGCCGGTGCGGCCGACGCTGACGATGATGTCCTCCACCGTCGTCACCGCCTGCTCGGCGGGGAATTTATAAGCGATCGCCCAGCGGGGGTCCTTGGCCGTAAAGCCGAGGGTCGCCTGGTCGGCGAGGCTGTTGACCTTCACGACCAGGCCATCGATGTCGTAGGGCAGGTCGGCTCGCTTGTCCGCCCAGCTTTCGCAGTAGGCGGCCACCTCCTCGATGGTCGGGTAGACGCGGTAGTGGGGGTTGGTCTTGAACCCGAGGGAGGCAAGGTAGGCCAGCGTTTCCGCGTGGGTGGCCAGTTCCACCCCTTCCCGCACGCCCACGCCGTAGACGAAGATGTCGAGAGCGCGGTCGGCGGTGATGCGCGGGTCGAGCTGGCGGAGCGAGCCGGCGGCGGCGTTGCGCGGGTTGGCGAACAACGCCTCCTCGGCCGCCTCGCGGCCCTTGTTGATGCGCTCGAACTCGCGGCGGGGCAGGAAGACCTCGCCCCGCACCTCGAGGCGGGCCGGGTAACCGCCGCGCAGGGTTAGCGGCACGGCCCGGATGGTGCGCACGTTGGCGGTGACGTCCTCGCCGTACACGCCGTCGCCGCGCGTGGCGCCGCGGATCAGCCGGCCGCCCTCGTAGAGCAGGTTTATCGCCAAGCCGTCGATTTTGAGCTCGACGACGTATTCCGCCGTGTCGCTGCCCAGGCCGCTTTTCACCCTAGCGTCGAACGCCTTGAGCTCGTCGAGCGACAGGGCGTTGCCGAGACTGAGCATAGGCGTGGGGTGGGCCACGCGGCCGAAGCCCTCGGCCGGGGCGCCGCCGACCCGCTGGGTGGGCGAATCGGGAGCAACGAGCTCGGGGTAGGCGGCCTCGACGGACTGCAGCGCGCGCAGCAGGCCGTCGAACTCGGCGTCCGTGATCTCCGGGGCGTCGAGAACATAATAGCGGTGGCTATGGTGGTCGATCTTGGCCCGCAGCTCGGCCGCCAGGCGGGCGGCCTGCTCCTTGTCGGCGGGTACCTTAGCGGACATCGCGAATCACCCCTGCACTTTCTTGAGCGGTGCGAACTTGGCCATCAGTTGGCGGATGCCCATGCCGGGGAAGGCCACCTTGACCTCCTGGCCGTCGCCGTCGCCGCGCACCTCGACGACCGTGCCCACGCCCCATTTGGCATGCTCGACCCGGTCGCCGGCCCGCCAGTTGCCGGCCGGCCGGTCGGCCTTGAGCGTCGGCGCGGCCGGCGTCCTGAGCGGTGACGGTGCCGCCGGCGCGAGCGCCTGGCTGTAGCGGTCCCGGTCGGGGCGCTCCTGCCGGACGAAATGCTTCTCGACGAGGGCCTCGGGGATCTCCTGTAAAAACCGCGACGGCGGGTACATGACGGTGTTGCCGTAGATGTTCCGCATCCTGGCGTTGGTGAGGAACAGCTTGCGCCGGGCGCGGGTGATGCCGACGTAGCACAGGCGGCGCTCCTCTTCGACCTCCTTGTCGTCCAGCAACGTGCGGGCGTGGGGGAAAATGCCTTCTTCCAGGCCGGCGAGGAAGACGACCGGGAATTCCAGCCCCTTGGCCGAGTGCAGCGTCATCAGCGTGACGCTGTCGTCGCCGCCGGTGTCGAGGGAGTCGGTATCCGACACCAGCGCCACGGTGCTGAGGAAGTTCTCCAGCGTGTCCTCTATTTCTCCGGACGAAAATTCCTTGGCCACGCTCAGGAGCTCGCGCAGGTTCTCGATGCGGGCCTCGGCCTGCGGCGTCTGCTCGTTCTCCAGTTCGGCGAGGTAGCCGGATTCTTCCATGACCGCCTCGATCAGCTTGGCCACCGGCAGAGCAGGCGCCTTGGCGGTGAGGTTGAAAATCAGCGCGGCCAATTCGTCGAGCTGATGCCTGGCCCGGGTCGTCAGGCCGGGAACGGCCTCGGCGCCCGATACGGCGTCGAACAGGCTCATACCCCGCCCGGCGGCGTAGTCGCTCAGGCGGCCGACGGTAGTGTCGCCGATGCCCCGCCGCGGCACGTTGATGATCCGCAGCAGGCTGACGGCGTCGGCGGGGTTGAAGATCACCCGCAGGTAGGCGAGGATGTCCTTGACCTCCTTGCGGTCGTAGAACTTGAGCCCGCCGACGATCTTATACGGCACGCCGGCCCGCATGAACGCCTCCTCGAAAACGCGCGACTGGGCGTTGGTGCGGTAGAGGACGGCCATGTCGCGGTAAGGCATGCGGAACACGGTGTTCTGCTTGATGACGTTGTCGCACACGAAGCGGGCCTCGTCGCGTTCGTCCACCGCCAGGTAATGGGTCAGCGCCTCGCCGGCGGGGTTGTCGGTCCACAGCGTCTTGGGCTTGCGGTCCTGGTTGTTTTCGATCATGCTGTTGGCGGCGTCGAGGATGTTCTGGGTGGAGCGGTAGTTCTGCTCCAGCTTGACGATGCGGGCCTCGGGGTAGTCGGCTTCGAAATCGAGGATATTGCGGATGTCGGCGCCCCGCCAGGCGTAGATGCTCTGGTCGACATCGCCGACCACGAAGATGTTGCGGTGCTTGGCGGCCAGGCGGCGGGCCAGCAGGTACTGCACCCGGTTGGTGTCCTGGTACTCGTCGATGAGGATGTAGCGGAACTTGTCCTGGTACTTGGCCAGCACCGCGGCGTCCGTCTCCAGCAGGCGGGCGGCGAGGAAGAGCAGGTCGTCGAAGTCGACGGCGTTGTTGACGCGCAGCTTGCGCTGGTAGAGGTCGTACAGCTCGGCGATCTTCTGCTCGTGGAAATTATCGGCCTGCTGGGCGAACGCCGCCGGATCGAGGAAGGCGTTCTTGGCGTTCGAGATGGCGGCCTGCACGCCCGCAGGGGGGAAGTGCTTGTCGTCGAGGTTGAACTCCTTGAGGCAGGCCTTGACGAGCGCCTGGCTGTCGCCGGCGTCGTAGATGACGAAGCTCTTGGTCAGGCCGGGCAGCCGGTCGGCCTCCAGGCGGAGGAACCTGGCGCAGAAGGCGTGGAAGGTGCTAAGCCAGATATCTTTGGCCCGCGGCCCCACCATGCGGAAGACCCGCTCCTTCATCTCGGCGGCGGCCTTGTTGGTGAAGGTGATGGCGAGGATGGCGTACGGGGGCACGCCCTGCTGCAGCAGGTGGGCGATGCGGGCGGTAAGCACGCGGGTCTTGCCGGAACCGGCCCCGGCGACGACGAGCAGGGGGCCGTTCAGATGGGTGACGGCTTCGAGCTGGGCGGGGTTTAGCTGGTCGAGAATGTTCGGCATCTTGTCCTCCGGAGTAAGTGCTTTAAACATGAGTAAATTCGCCCACCAGGATAGTATTTCCTGTTATCGGGCACAAAATAAATCAGGCCCGCCGTCGGGCGGGCCTAACTAACGCCATATGCTTTTGCCCTTTATCCTTACCCCCTGCTTGACCATCGGCACGCCGGCCGCCGTCAGGACCGCCGCCGCCGCGGCCACGTCCCCCTCCGCCAGCCTAGCGGCCAGCCCCTCGCACGAGCCGCCGAGCTCGCGGGGGATGGGGATGAGGGTCGTGGCGATGCCGGCGGCGGCCAGCACTTTTTCGGCCCGCAGGGCATGATGGACCGACGGGAAGGTTATCACCCAGAAGTCGGCCGCCTTATCCGTCATTTGCGGATGACGATCGTCGCTTCGCCGCCGGCGACCGTACTCTCTACCTTGTAGTTCTGCGCCTTGGCGAATTTGATGATGTTCTCGCGCGGCGCCGGCTCGTCGACGATTATGGTGACGGCGGCGGCGTCCGCCAGGGCGTCCCGTGTCCGGATGAGAGGGATGGGGCAGCTCAGGCCCCGCAGATCGAGCGTCTTTTCCATCATTACGCCTCCCTGGCTACAGCGATCGTTTCCCGGAATGCCAGACCGATGGCGGCGGTGACTACGATGCCGGCCACGACGGCGATCTGGCCGCCGACCGGCACCCCGGCGCCGCTGGCGGCGGCGTTAAGGCCGTGGGATATGCCCGCGCCGGCCAGCATGCCCAGCACGGTGAACATGGCGTCGGTGCTGCCTTCGCCGCTCATGATGAGCTGGCGGAGGGGGCAGCCGCCGGCGAGAACGGCGGCGAGGCCGGTGAGGTAAAGGCCGAGGAAGTTCCACAGATGGGCGGTATGGGCGAGCGGCTGGCCGGCAAAGCCCAGCTTGAAGGTGCCGAACGCCAGGTTGCCGGCCACGGCGGCTGCGAAAATGACGACATATATTTTCAGCAGGTAGGTGTCGCGGACCAGCAGGAAGTCGCGGATGCCGCCGCTCAGGCACATGCGGGTCCGCCACGCCAGGCCCCCGGCCGCCAGACCGGCGATCAGGCTGAAGAACATGGGCGCATGCTGTGCGCCGGGGCCTTGGGCGCTGAATTTGAGCCACGCCGCGTGGGTGGCGACGCCGACGAGCAGCACGAGCGCCGCCGCTGCCGCCAGGTAGCCGGCCCAGCGCCCGGTCCCGCCGCTGTAGGCATGGGCGCGGCCGAGGTTGAACCCGCCCTTCAGGAAGACTGTCCCGGAGGCGACGCCGAAGGCGAAGCCCGCCAGACCGGTAATGCCGTTGAGGTCCCCGCCGGCCAGGCGGAGAATGCCGCGCAGCGGGCAGCCGAGGAAGACGAGCGCGCCGATCACCATCAGCGCGCCGAGGACGAACCTCACCAGCGGCTTGGAACCGCCGCGGGGCCGAAACTCGCCCCCGGTCTTGGCCAAAGCGAACGCGCCGAGCACGAAGCCGAGGATCTCCGGCCGCACATACTGCAAAGTGGCAACCTGGTGGATACCCAAAGCGCCGGCGATGTCACGCAGGTGGCAGGCGGCGCAAAAGCCGTAGTTGCCGGGGTTGCCGGCCTTGACGAGCAGCACCGCCCCCAGGCCGAACACCACGCCGGTGGCGATGATCAAAACCCATGCCATACAATCACTCCTGTCTAATTCGTCCACATATAGATTATATTTTTAATACAAGCATGATTATTCTATAACAGCTATAACCTTTCCTGCCGAACCGTAAAAAAAATTTCCCTGGCTGGCAAAGCCAGGAAAACGTGTCGTCGTGCCGAAGAAATATATCAAGTCAACAGAACGGGGTGACGTTATGTCTCAATGGCAGTCCCTCTCCGTCTTCCTGGCCGTAGCCGAAGAAGGCAGTTTCTCCGGCGCGGCCAAACGGCTCGACCTCACGCAGCCGACCGTTTCCTTCCATATCGATAACCTCGAAAAAAGGCTCGGCTGCCCGCTCGTCGAGCGGACAGCCAAAGGTACGACCCTCACCGTCTACGGCGAGGTCCTGTACGCCCACATCGACAAGGCCGAAGCCCTGCTCAGAGCGGCGGAAAGCCAGCTCCGGGCGCTTGTGGCCGGGGCCGCCGGCCGGATAACCCTCGGCGCCAGCACCATCCCGGCCGAGTACATCCTTCCCGGCCTGGTGGCCGCCTTCCTGCGGGAGCACCCCGGCATCGAGGTCGACCTCCGCACCGGCGACAGCCTCACCGTACTGGAAGCCTTCGCCGCCGGCAAGTTCTCCCTGGCGGTGGTCGGCTCGCCACCGCGGGACGGCAGCGAGGCCTACCCCCTGTGGCAGGACGAGCTCGTGCTGGTGGCCCACCCTGCCCTGGCCGCCGGGCTGGGCGACGCCCCGTCGCTGGAAAAGGCCCTCACCCTGCCGCTCGTGCTCAGAGGGCAGTCCTCCGGCACGATGCGGGCCGTCTATGACGCCCTGGCCGCCCACGGCATCGATACCGGCAAGCTCCGCGTCTCCTTCCACGTCGGCGGCAACGAGGCCCTGAAGGCGGCCATCGCCAACCAGGCCGGCATAGGGTTCATCTCCCGCTGGGCGGTCAAAAACGAACTGGCGGCCGGCAGCCTGGTCGAACTCCCCCTGCCGGCGGCTACGTTCGTGCGGCGGTTCTACGCCGTCTGCCGCCCGCCGCTCGTGCCGGCGTGCGTCAAGCAGTTCTGGGAATACCTGCTGGCGAGCGGCACACAGACAGAATAACAAATTATAATATTTTCTGATATACACAAAAGCTGTAGAAAGCTCCAGATGCAAGGCGCACCGGAGGCTGACACCGGAAGCGTACACGAACGTACGCTGAGGGTGGCAGCCGAGGAGCAACGCCGCAAATGGACTTTCTACAGCTTTTCAACGTTATTCACGGGTAACTTCGACCAGGGGCGGCACCACCTGCTTCTTCCGCGACATCACCCCCGGCAGGCTCAGCACGCCCTCCTCGCCGCCGCTGCCGAAGGCGGCGGCGAGCAGATTCTTCGCCTGGCCGGCGCAGATCAGGTGGCTCACCACGTTGACGATGTCGGTCACCATCAGGATGACGAGGTCGTAATCCTCCTTCTGGCCCATGACCTCCATCGCCGCCTGCAGCCTTTCCCTGTCCGCCAGCAAAGCACCGGGGTCGGTCACCGACGTCTGGGAGATCGCCACCCGGTACTCGCCGATCTGGAATTCCTTGAGGTCCTCGGCGATGACTTCCTCCGGCGTCCTGCTGCCCGGAGCCGCCCCGGCCGCGAACATCGCCTGGCCGAAGGCGTCGACGTCCAGGCCGGCGATGGCCGCCAGCCTGTCGGCCGCCTCCCGGTCATGGATGGTGGCGGTCGGCGACCGGAACAGCAGCGTGTCGGACAGCACCGCCGCCAGCAGCAGGCCGGCGATCTGCGGCGGGATGTCGACGCCGCGGTGCCAGTGCATGCTGGCGACGATGGTGGCCGTCGAGCCCACCGGGTCGTGGCGGATGAAAATCGGTTCGCCGGTCTCGAGCCCGCCCAGACGGTGGTGGTCGACGATCTCGACGATATTGGCCTCCTCGATGCCGTCCACGGCCTGGGAACGCTCGTTGTGGTCGACAAGGATGACCTTGGTCCGCTCGGGGACGATGAGGCGGTCGCGGTCGAGCACGCCCGCCAGCAGCCCCTGGTCAAGGACAGGGTAGTTGCGGTGCTTGGTGCGGACGATTTCGTTCTTGATGTCGGCCACCAGGTCGTTGACGCCGAAGGCGACGACGTCACGCTCCATTATCATCCGCACCGGGATGCTCTGGTTTATCAGGCGGGCAGCAGTGTAAGTATCGTACGCGGTCGTCATGACCACCACGCCCCGCCGGCCGGCGGCGTCCCGCACAGCCGCCGCGACGGCCGCCCCGCCGGTCACGATCAGACAGGCGACGTCGCGGGCGATGCAGGCTATCTGGGCATCCTCGCGGTTGCCGACGATGACCACGCCCCCCGGCTGAATCATCGCGGCCATGGTCGCGGTCTCGGCGGCCGCGATCCATATCTTGCCGGTCACCGCGCGCTCCAGGTCGCCGCCGGCGACGACCGTGCCGTCGAGCACGCGCAGGACGCCGGCGAACTTGACGCCGGCCTCTTTCAGGTCCTGCATTTCCAGTTCGTCGATATACCTTTTCGCCAGGTCGCCGACCGACACGAACCCGCTCAGGCGCCCCTCCGCCGTCACCACCGGCACGGATTTGACGCCGTGCCGCTTCAGCACCCGGCCGAGTTCCCACAGGGTATCCTCCCCGTTCACCGTCACCGGCACGGCATGCATCACGTCGCGGGCCCGCGGGTAAAGATCGGCGACGAGGAGCGGCGCCTCGACGCCGAAATAGTCGAGGACGAATTTCGTCTCGGCATTGAGCTTGCCGGCCCGGGCCGCCCTGACCTGCTCGCCCATGGCCGTCTTCAGGTGCGCGTAGGCGATGGCCGAGCAAACGGAGTCGGTGTCGGGGTTGCGATGGCCGATGACGTACAACGGCTTGGACATGGCGACCTCCTGCGTCTGTCGTGTTCCCTCATCCATATTATAGCACGACCGGGCGGCGAAAAATTACCGCCTTTTTGCGAACAAGCGTTTGCCAAACTGACGTTCTGTAAATTATAATATATTCAGGAGCGGAATATGTCATTAAACCCGGAAAGAGCGTGGTCGCGTGGATGTTTTCGACAAGCTGAAGATTCTCACCGACGCAGCCAAATACGATGTCGCCTGCACCTCAAGCGGGGTGGACAAAACGGCCGCCGCCGGGGGCATCGGCAGCGCGGCCGCCTGCGGCATCTGCCACACCTTCTCGGCCGACGGCCGCTGCATCTCCCTGTTGAAGGTGCTGCTGACGAACGTCTGCGTCTACGACTGCAGATACTGCGTCAACCGGCGCTCCAACGACACGCCGCGGGCCGCATTTTCGCCGCGGGAACTGGCGGAGCTGACGATAAACTTCTACCGCCGCAATTACATCGAAGGCCTGTTTCTCAGCTCCGGAGTGCTCAAGAGCCCCGACCACACCTGCGAGCAAATGATCGAGGCCCTGCGCATCCTGCGCGAAGAATACCGTTTCTCCGGCTACATCCACGCCAAAGCCATCCCCGGCGCGGACAACGCCCTGGTCACCCGCCTCGGCACGCTGGCGGACAGGATGAGCGTCAATATCGAGCTGCCGTCACAGAGCAGCCTGCGCCTCCTGGCCCCCGACAAGACCAAGCAGGCCATCTTTGCGCCTATGGGCCACATTCAGAAAAGCATCCAGGAAAACGCCCGCGACATCGTCAAATACCGGCACGCGCCCAAATTCGCCCCCGCCGGCCAGAGCACGCAGATGATCATCGGCGCGACCCCCGACACCGATTACCAGATATTGAACCTGACCGAAGGCCTGTATAAGAAATATAAACTGAAACGCGTCTTTTTCTCCGCCTACACCCCGGTGGCCGACGACAGCCTCCTGCCGGCGCCGGACACCAAGCCCCAGCTGTGGCGGGAGCACCGGCTCTACCAGGCCGACTGGCTGTTGCGGTATTACGACTTCACCGCCGGCGAGCTTCTCGACCGGCAGCACCAGAGCTTCAACCCCTACCTAGACCCGAAATGCACCTGGGCGCTCAACAACCTGCATTTTTTCCCGGTGGACGTCAACCGCGCCGTTTACCGCGACCTGCTGCGGGTGCCCGGCATAGGCGTGGTAAGCGCCAAGCGCATCCTGGCGACCCGCCGGACGCGCGCCCTCCGTTTCGAGGGCCTGAAAGCCCTCGGCGTCGTCCTCAAACGGGCCCAGTTTTTCATCACCTGCAGCGGCAAAGCGGCCGACGGCGTAAAAATCACCGAGAATAACATGCTCCGCTCCCTGCTGTCCGAAAAAGCCCTGGAGCAATACCGCCACAATCTCTCGCTCGAGCAGTTGGCCCTGTTCGGCCAGCCGCCGATTCTGCCGAACCCCGGGAGGGCATACGAACATGAATACCCAGGCGGACTTAAACTATTATTATGACGGCAGCTTCGACGGACTGCTGTGCTGCGTCTTCGAAAGCTACGACAAGCGGGAGATCCCCATCGACATCCTGGTGGACGCCGCCGCGCCCCAGCTCTTTTCCGGCCGGCCGGTCCCGACCGACCCGGCCAAAGCGGCCCGGGTGCTGGCCTCCATTCCCCAAAAGCTCGGGCCGGCGGCGCTGGATTTCGTGAAACATGCCTTTCTGACCTGCCTGCCGCGCAAAGAGCTGCACATCCTGCTGTTCCTGCGCCTCGGCTACCGGCACGGCCCGCGGGTCATGGACATGCTCGCCGACGAAGTCGTGAATACGCTTTTCAAGGCGGTCAACCATTTGAACCGGGAAAGCCATCTGCTGAAAGGCTTCCTGCGCTTTTCGGTCTGCAACGGCGCGCTTGTCGGCGAAATCGCGCCGAAAAACTTCGTCCTGCCGCTGCTCACCCGCCATTTCTGCGAGCGTTACCCCGAAGAACGCTTCCTGATCGTCGACAAGACCCACGGCATGGGCCTTTTGTATCAGCCCTACCAGGCCAGCGTCCTTCCCGTCGCCGACCTCGAACTGCCGGCGGCGGACGAAGACGAGCAGATCTTCCGCGAACTCTGGCGACTTTATTACGACACCATCGCCATAAAGGAACGCTACAATCCCCGCTGCCGCATGAGCCATATGCCTAAGCGCTATTGGCGATACATGACGGAATTCGGCGCCCCGCGCGACATCCCCCACCTGCGGCTTGCCTCCGTCGGCGGTAAATTACTGATTCCGGCCGCCGAGGCGGAAAATTGACGCCGGCGTCGGCGGCAGGCTATAATTAAGGGAAATAAACCTAGCGAGGCCTGCCGTGAAAGTAGCTCTGCCGCAGAAGTACTACAGCCGCCTTTGGCGGGCGATCCTCGAATTCGATATGCTCGCCGCCGGCGACCGCATCCTCGTCGGCCTGTCCGGAGGCAAGGACAGCGTCTTCCTCACCTACGCCCTCGCCGCCATCCGCGACTGCTCGCCCCGCCCGTTCGCGCTGGCCGCCGTCACCCTCGACCCGATGTTCACCGCCGACTTCGACCCGGCGCCGCTGACCGCGTTCTGCGCCGGCCTCGGCGTGCCCCACCACGTCCTCAAGGCCGATATCGCCGGCGCCATCGCCAAGGGCGGCGGCAAAGACCCCTGCTTCGTCTGCGCCTACTTCCGGCGGGCGGTCATCAACAGCTTCGCCGTCGGCCAGGGCTTCAACAAAATCGCCCTCGCCCACCATCACGACGACGCGGTCGAAACCTTCGTCATGGGCCTCCTCTACACCGGCCAGCTCAAAACCTTCCATCCCCTCACCCATCTCGACCGCACCGGCCTCACCGTCATCCGGCCGCTCATCTATTTCCGCGAGAAAGAGCTGCGCGCCACCGTCCGCCTGCACGGCTTCACCCCCCTGCCCAGCCCCTGCCCCCTGGACGGCAAGACCAAGCGCCAGGAGGTCAAGGAGCTGATCCGCGGCTGGGAAAGGACCACCAAGCACGCCTTCAGCCACCTGGCGGCCGCGATGCGCGCGAGCCCGGCCGCGGATCTCTGGCCGGCCGCCCCGACGCGGGCGGCGCTGCAGGCTAAACATCGAACCTTCTGGAATAAAGATGCCGACAAATAGACCGCAGCCATTTTCTGAAAATTTCCCTTGCGCCCGCCATTCATTCGTGCTATAATAAATAGCAAATCAACATCGCACAGGCGATGAACGGGAAAGTACGGACGCCGCAGCCTCCCAGAGAGCCGGGGTTGGTGAAAACCGGCAGGAAAAGCGTTCCGGAAAGCCCCCCGCGAGCCGTGGGCCGAACAGCAGTAGGCCCCACCGCGTCCCGGCGTTAACGGGCAGAGGCGAGCCGCACAACGGCTAATCTAGGTGGTACCGCGGGATAATTACCCGTCCTTGTTTAGGACGGGTTTTTTTGTGTCCAATTGCGGTTGCCTAGCAAACTCCGTTGCGGCGTTGGAATGATATTTTTTAGAGAGGTGGACACTTATGCGCGAATTACTGGAGCTTCTGGAGAAAGACCACACCCTGACGGCGGCGCAGCTGGCGGTCATGCTCGCCATGCCGGAGGCCGAGGTCGCCGCCCTCATCAAGGAATACGAGGCGGAAAAGGTCATCGTCAAATACCACACGATCGTCAACTGGGAGAAGGCCGGCACCGACCGGGTCACCGCCATCATCGAAGTCCGCATCACCCCGCAGCGGGAGGTCGGTTTCGACTCGATCGCCGAGCGCATCTACCGCTTCCCGGAGGTGCGCAGCCTCTATCTCATGTCGGGCGCCTACGACCTGCTGGCCATCATCGAGGGCAAGAACCTCAAAGAGGTCGCCCAGTTCGTCACCACCAAGCTGTCGACCATCGAAGGCGTCATCGGCACCACCACCCATTTCCAGCTGAAGCAGTATAAGGAAGCGGGAGTCATCCTCGAGGACGAGGAAGAGGACCGCCGGCTGGCGGTGTCGCCATGAACTGGGCCGAGCGCGTCTCCCCAGCCGTCAGGGCCATCCCCCCTTCCGGCATCCGCCGTTTCTTCGACATCGTCGCCGAAACCAAGGGGGTGATCTCCCTCGGGGTGGGCGAACCCGATTTCGTCACTCCCTGGCATATCCGCGAAAGCTGCGTCTACGGCCTCCAGCAGGGGTACACGGCCTACACGTCCAACTACGGCCTGCTGGAGCTCCGCCAGGAGATCGCCAAGCACTGCGCCGCCACCTACGGCGTCGAGTACGACCCCCGCAAAGAGGCCCTAGTGACCGTCGGGGTGAGCGAGGCGGTCGACCTGGCGATGCGGGCCATCCTCAGCCCCGGCGACGAGGTCCTCGTCCCCGAGCCTAGCTATGTCTCCTACAAGGCGTGCGTCGCTTTAGCCGGCGGCGTGCCGGTCACCGTGCCGACGACGGTGGAGAACGACTTCCGGCTGACGGTCGACCAGCTCGAAGCGCTCGTCACCCCCCGCACCAAGGCGCTGTTGATCGGCTACCCCAACAACCCCACCGGGGCGATCATGCCCAGGGACGAGCTGGCCGCCATCGCCGCCTTCGCCGCGAGGCACGACCTGATCGTCATCTCCGACGAGATCTACGCCACCCTTACCTACAGCGGCACCCACACCTGCTTCGCCGCCCTGCCCGGCATGCGCGACCGCACCATCCTCCTCAACGGCTTCTCCAAGGCCTACGCCATGACCGGCTGGCGCATCGGCTACGCCCTCTCCAACCCCGACTTCATCGGCGCCATGACCAAGATCCACCAGTACACCATGCTGTGCGCCCCCGTCACCGCCCAGGTGGCGGCCATCGAGGCGCTCCGCCACGGCCAGTGCTCGGTACAGAAAATGGTCGACGAATATAACCGCCGCCGCCGCCTGATGGTGGAAGGCTTCAAGAACATCGGCCTCGACTGCTTCGAGCCCAAGGGCGCCTTCTACATTTTCCCGTCCGTCAAGCAGACCGGCCTGAGCTCGCTCGCCTTCGCCGAAGAACTCCTCAAGGCCGAAAAAGTGGCCCTCGTGCCCGGCGACGCCTTCGGCGCGTGCGGCGAAGGCTTCGTGCGCTGCTCGTACGCCTCCTCGACCGCCAACCTCAGCGAGGCGCTCACCCGCATCGGCCGCTTCGTGAAAAACCGCCTGTAAACAGTAACCCCCGGCGCCGCGACAGGCACCGGGGGTTTTCATCATTTGACCAGTTGAGAGGCGAAAATGAATTTGATGCCGGCCGCTTCCACTTCGGGGATGGCCTCGCGCAGAGCGACGACGGTGTTCGGCCGGGCGTGGCCGATGGCGATGGCGCTGCCGTTGCGGGCCGCCATACGGGCCGCGGCCCACAGCTGGCCTTTAATATATGCGATGTCGCTCTGGCCGTCGAGGAAAATATCGTTGCTGCCGGTGCGCAGCCCCATCTGGCGGGACGTCTCGGCGGCGACCGAATGGCCGTTGGTGCGGCTGTCGACGAAGAAGAGGTTGTTGGCCTTGATGACGGCCAGCGTCGCCCGCATCACCCGGCTGTCGGCGGTGGCCCGCGAGCCCTGGTGGTTATTGACGCCGATCAAGCCAGGCACGGCTTTGATGGCCTTCGCGGTCATGTCGCGGATCTCCTGGTCGCTCATCGCCACCGTGATCGTGCTGGCCTCCGACTGCTCGGCCGCCGACAACGGCTCCATCGGCAGGTGGAGCATGACCTGGTGGCCGGAGCTTAGCGCCTTGGCCGCCGCCTCGTTGCTGTACGGACGGTAGGGCAGCACGGAGAAGGTTATCGGTACCGGCATGGCGGCGTAGGCAGCGATCGTGTCGGGGCTGTAGCCGAAGTCGTCGATGATGAGCGCCAGGCGACCCGACCCCGACAGCTTGGGGGCCGGCGCGTCGGGCTTCCGCGGCAGGGGAACGAAGATGCGGTCGGTGACGATCGTCAGCGGGTCACCGGCCAGAGTGTCGCGAATGCCAACGTCGATGCGGGTAGTGGACTGCCCCTGATAGGTATCGGCCTCGGTCGCCAGCACCACGCCGCCCGAGCCCTGGAGCCTGGGCGCCAGGGCCTGCTTCACGGCGTCCGCCTGGACGTCGCCGCTGACCAGCAGTTGGCGGGCATGCCAGCGGATGGCGCCTTCCACCGCCGTGCGCGGCACCTCGCGGCGGCCTTCCTGGACGTTGCGCGCGGCCAGCTTGGCCCCGGCCAGGCCGCTGTCGACGGCGGCGTGGACCCGCTGGGCGGTGGCGGTGTAATCGGCCACCGAACCAGCGCCCGTCTTTTCGACCGTGTATAGTTGTTGTTGAGAAGGAGGAGCAACCGTCTCGCGGGGCTTCTTCTCCGGCGTATCATTATTCATATAATAGAGGACCGCACCGAGGACGAGCAGCAGTAAAAGCAGCCGTACCTTGCCTGATTTGAACATCGTGTGTCTCCTGTTTTAAAAATTACAAAGCCCTGGCTTAATTATAAGCCAGGGCTTGTCCAGGCACAACCAGAATCCTTTTACAGTTCCACCGTCGCGCCGTCGGCCGGCACCGTCACCCGCCCGGCCAGACCCTCGCGCTCGAGAAAGGCTTGCAGCCCGGCGCGGCTTAGCAGGCAGTGGTTGAACGCCTCCATATGGACGACGACCACCCGCGCCGCCGGAACCGCTCGGCAGACGGCGGCGATGTCGTCCGTATCCATCGTTATCGGCCCGCCGCTGAGGAACTGGGCGGCGCCGGCGAAGAGGATGACGACGTCCGGCCGGTGCTCGGCCAGGGCATTCGCCACCTCGGGGCACCAGACGGTGTCACCGGCGATGTAGACGACAGGCTCGTCGGGGCAGCGCAGCACATAACCGGACACCGGCCCCATCCTCGCGGCCAGTTCGCCGCGCCCGTGGCGGCCGCCCGTCCTGGCGACCCCGATGCCCCGCCACTCGGCCCGCCCTTCCACGGCCGTCACCTCCCGGAAGCCAAACCCGGCGAGCTTATCCGCGTCGGCCGGCTGGCAAAGCACCGGCAGATCCTTGGGCAGCAGTTCGGCCGCCGCCGCATCGAAATGGTCGCGGTGGGTGTGGGTGACCAGGACGCCATCCACGGCCGCGGCGATTTCGTCGCCATTTGTCGGCAGCGCGGCGAGAGGATTCCGGCGGGGGTTTGGGGAATTGTCAATAGGCGGCATCGCCCCGGCCGGGCTCAGGACCGGGTCGATCAGCAGCTTGACGCCTCCCAGGGTGAGGATAAACGTGGCGTGCCTTACCAGGCGCAGTTCCATGCTATCAACCTCCGCAAAGCTTTTCTCCCTCTATTGTAAACAACGCCGCCGCCAAAAGCGATAGCGCGGCGAAAAGATATCGAAGGAGGTGGTCTCATGGGCCATCTGGGCCACGGTAAAGCCGACGTTTTCCGCGCCCTGGCCGAGCGCCTGGACAAAAACCCCGTCGGCGCGCCGCTGAGCGAAACCCTCATGCGCATCCTCCATATAATGTACAGCGAACAGGAGGCGGCCGTCGGCGGCAAATTCCCCGTCGGCTTCACCACCCTCGACCGGCTGGCGGCCCTCACCGGCCTGACCGAGAACGACCTCGCCCCCATCCTGGAGAGCATGGCCGCCAAGGGCCTCGTCGTCGACATGCCCCGTCGCGACCGGGCGCTCTATTCCCTCTCGCCGCTGATCATCGGTTTTTTCGAGTACACGTTCATGCGCACGGGCGGCAGCCTGCCCCTCAGCGAGCTGGCCGACCTGTTCGAACGCTACCACGCCGAACAGAATGTCGCCGCCGAATTCTTCGGCGCGGACACCAAGCTCATCCACACCCTCGCCTACGAGAGCGCCATGCCGGACGTCACCACCGAGGTGCTGGACTACGAGAAGGCGTCGGCCGTCATCCGCGCCGCCGGCCGGGGCGCCCTGTCGATGTGCTACTGCCGCCACCAGGCCAGCCACCTCGGCAAAGCCTGCGGCGCCCCGGTGGACGACGTCTGCACCTCGCTCGGCCCCGCCGCCGAGTGGCTCGTCAGGCGGGGCTTCGCCCGCCCGGCCGGCGTCGACGAGCTGCTCCGCGTGCTCGACCGCACCGAAACCCTCGGCCTCGTCCACCTCGCCGACAACGTCGCCAACAACCCGGCGTTCATCTGCCACTGCTGCGGCTGCTGCTGCTGGGCGCTCCGTGCCGTCAACGAACACGGCGTCCTGTCCGTCCACCCCAGCAACTTCGTGGCCCGCGTCGCCACGGCCCAATGCAGCGGTTGCGGCGTGTGCGTGCAACGCTGCCACGTCAGGGCGGCGGCCTGCGACGCCGGCACCGCGGCCATTGACCCCGGCCGCTGCCTGGGGTGCGGCGCGTGCGTCAAAAGCTGCCCCCAGGAAGCGATCACCCTCGCCCGCCGTGGCCAGGTCCGCGTCCCGCCGCGCGACAAGCGGGAGCAGATGCTGCTGATCGCCAAGGAGAAAGGCAAACTTTGAGCGGGGGCCAAGGAGGTTCAAGTTTGGACAGCTACTATAAAGGCGTCGCCCTCGTCCTCCTTTCCGCCGCCGGCTTCGCCCTCATGCCCATCTTCGCCATCTTTGCCTACCGCGAGAGCGTCAACATCGTCACGCTGCTCTTCCTGCGTTTCTCCCTCACCGCCCTCGTCCTGTTCGCCGTCCTGGCGGCCAAGCGGCAACCCTTCACCGTCTCCCGCCGCCAGTTGGCCCTGTTGTTCGTCCTCGGCGGCGTCCTCTATGCCGCCCAGTCCACCTGCTACTTCTCGGCCCTCCGCTACATCTCCGCCTCGCTCACCGGCCTGCTGCTCTATACCTTTCCCCTCTTCGTCGCCCTCCTCGCCGCCGCCGTCGACAAAGAGAAGCTCACCCGCGCCAATATGCTGGCCTTCACCCTGGCCATGGCCGGCCTGGTGTTCGTCCTCGGCGCCTCGCCGGCGACCGTAAATTTTACCGGTGTGCTGCTGGCCCTGGCAGCGGCTGTCGTCTACTCCGTCTACCTTATCCTCAGCACCCGGGTAGTGAAGGAGCTTTCGCCCGTCGTCACCGGGGCGTTCGTCGCCGCCAGCGCCGCGCTCGTCGTGCTCGTCTTCGGCACGGCTACCGGACAGCTCGACCTCGCCCTCTCCCCCGTCGCCTGGCTGGCGGTGGCCGGCATCGTCGCCTTTGCGACCGTCATGGCCATCCTCGCCATCTTCCGCGGCCTCGAGCTCATCGGTCCCACCCGCACCGCCATCCTCAGCATGGTCGAGCCGCTCATCACCTTCGCCTTCGCCGCCCTCCTCTTCGGCGACAGCTTCACCGCCGCCCAACTGGCGGGAGGGGCCGCCGTCCTTACCGGCGCGGCGCTGGTCGTAAAAGCGCGCAGTAAGGATAATTAATAAAAACCCCCTCGCGAGGGGGTTTTTATATAATTCCTTTGCTCGTTAGAAAGATCATCGTCAGCATCACCGCCTGGGTGACCGCGAAGCTGGCCAGCGCCACCTTTATCCCCAGCCGGCGGCCGAAAACGCCGATGGCGCGGGGCAGGGACGAGGCGAACAGGTCATATAAGTTGTGCAGCATGGACACGGCCAGCAGCAGCGGCACGACCGCCGCCGCCGGCACGGCGCCGTCGCGCAGGGCCGCACCTACCGCCGCCACGCCGCCGATCATGCTGACCAGCCCCGTACCGGCCAAAGACAGCAGGCCGGCGTCCAGGCCGAGGCCGGCCAGCAGGGGCAGGTAGTCGGCCAGCCGCTGCAGGTAGCCTGCCTTGATGAACACCATGGCGACGAACGACATCGCGGCCATCCAGGCGGCCATGTCAAGAAACGGGCGCCAGCTCGCGGCTGCCGCCGCCCTGGCCGCCGCCGGCCAGCTCATGGCCGGCCGGGCCGCTACCGGCGGGCAGCCGCCCCCCCGTCCCCCGCTTATCAGGCGGGCATAGGCCATGCCGAGCAGGGATATTACGGTGAAGGCGGCGAAATAGACGAGCAAGAAGCGGACGGCCACGGCTGGGGGATAGAGGGCCGCCATTATGGGGATAAAAGAGAACACAAAAAACTGCAGGACAGACGGCGCCTTGGCGACCAGGTTGGCGGCCAGCACCTCCCCGTCCGTCAGCGCCGCCTGCTCCCTGGCCAGCGCCACCGCCGCCATGCCGGCCGTGCGGTCGCCGGTCGCCAGCACCACCGACAGCGCGCAGGCCGGCGGCAGGCCGGTGAGCCTGGCCACGGCCGGCAGCATGCGCCGCCCGCCGATTACGCCGCCGCGGCTGGCGAACAGGCCGGCGATGAACAGGCCCACATACAGCGACGGCAGGACGCTCACCAATATATCCGCGGTCGCCCCGGCAGCGGCGGTGATTTCGCTCATCGCCCCGGCCGGTAAATACAGCCCAGGTGCGCCGGGCAGGCGTGGCCGCCGCGGTCGCAGGACGGTATGCTGGCCGGCGCCCCGCTCATCGGGCGGCCCGCCTGCTCGGCGATCAGGGCGAACGCCTTGTCCACCTGGGCCTCGCTGCCCTCGACCACCATCGTCGTCGCCCCTTCCGCGCCGCCGAGGCCGCCGGCGCCGATGACGGTCACCGCCGCGCCGGTCAGCAGCTCCAGCGCCTCCTTCTCGGTCACCACCCGGCCGAACAGCGGCAGCAGCCCGACCGCCATCCCCATCGACCGGTCTATTTGCCGCCGGCCGACCTGCCGGCAGATAGCGGCGATCGACCCCGGGATAAGCTTCTCCAGGCCGACGGCAACGATGGTCCGCACGCCCTCAGCGTACACCAGCCCCATCGCCTTGCCGGCGGCGGCGCCGCCGCTCAGCCCGGCCATCAGCCCCGCCACTCCCTGGCTGTCGAGGGCGTTGGCCCCGGTGACGAACAAGTCGTCCGGGCCCATCGCCGCCAGCTCCTCTTGCAGATTCTGGTCCACGCACCGCCAGCGGCCGCCTTCGAGCAGCACTATATGCGGCGCGTCCGCCAGCTGTTTGGCAGCCCGCGCCCCGTCGGGGGCGATCCGCCCGCCGAGGCGGAGCGGCGGTCCGCCTAAAAGCTCCGACAGCGCCGACACCGTCGTCCCCGATTTAAGCACGATCTTGCCCTGCCGCAGCGCCGCCCGCACCTCGGGCAGTTCGCTGATCGCCAGAGCGATCAATCTTTTCGCTGTCGGTACACTGACAACAACCTGGCCTCTCACGACCATCCCTCCCAAATCATCATTGCGCCGCCGGACGTCAGGCCCGCCGGCGCCAAGGAGACACATATGCAGGAAGTCCGCGACATCCTCCGCCCCGGCCTCGCCGTGCTGTTCGTCGGCTTCAACCCCGGCGCCCGCTCGGCCCTCACCGGCCACCACTTCGCCGGCTACTCCAACCGCTTCTGGAAGCTGTTGCACGCCGCCGGCCTCACCCCCCGCCAGTTCCGGCCGGAAGAGGACGAAACGCTGCTCGCCCTCGGCTTCGGCATCACGAACATCGTCGCCCGCCCCACCCGCGCGGCGGCCGAGATCGGCAAAGAGGAATACCGCGCCGGCAGGGCGGTGCTGCTCGCGAAACTGGCCCGCTACCGGCCGCGCATCGCCTGCTACGCCGGCATCGGCGTCTACCGCGAGCTGTCCGGCCGCAAGGACGTCGCCTGCGGCCGCCAGTCGCCGCCGGCCGTGCCGGGCGTCATCGACTTCGTCGTCCCCTCGCCCAGCGGCCTCAACCGCATGCCGTTCCCGGAACAACTTCGCTATTACGAGGAGTTACGCCTGCTGGCCGCACAGGAATAATCCCGCCCTGGGCGCGAGAACACTAACAGCGACTACGCGCGTACGGGAGGGATTAAATCGTGGAAAAAATCAACTTCCCCCAGATATCCGGCCAGTCCGATATGCTCGATCCCTTCAACCCCGGCCGCTTTCAGTACAATTTCTTCGAAGCCTGGGAGGAACTGGCCGAGGAGTACGACAAAAAGCTGTAATTATTTTCTTCTGCTTTGCAACTCCGCCAGCAGCTCCGTCGGCGTGATATCGTGGTGAGCCAGCAATACCAGGCAGTGATACCACAGGTCGGCCATCTCGTAAAGGATCTCCGCCTTGGCGGCGTTCTTCGAAGCGATGATCGTTTCGGCCGCCTCCTCACCCACCTTCTTGAGAATCTTGTCCCGTCCCTTGGTGAAGAGGTAGGTGGTATACGAGCCTTCCTTGGGGTTGGCCTTGCGGTCGTTGATGACGTTGTACAGCTCGTAAAGCACGGTCATCGCCGGCCGGTAGTCGGCGGCGGCAGTTGTGTCCCGCTCCGTCTCCGCGCCGTCCAGGCGGCGGCTGAAACACGAAAACGTGCCCTCGTGGCAGGCCACCCCTTCCTGCTCCACCTTCACGAGCAGAGTGTCGCCGTCGCAGTCGTAATAAATATCCTTGACCTTCTGCACGTGGCCCGAGGTTTCGCCCTTCTGCCACAACATCTGCCGGTTGCGGCTGTAAAACCACGTCACGCCCGTTGCCAGCGTCTTCTTGAGCGATTCTTCATTCATATAGGCCAGCATGAGCACCGTGCCGGAAGCCGCATCCTGGATGACGGCCGGCACGAGGCCGCGCTGGTCGTATTTTATATTCGCCGAATTCATAATCTGACCTCCACGCCGCGGGAGCGGAGATATTCTTTGACCTGGCGGACGGTGAACTGCCCGTAGTGGAAGACCGAGGCGGCCAGCACGGCGTCGGCCTTGCCGTCCGTAAGCACCTCGTAAAAGTGGGCCAGCTCGCCCGCCCCGCCCGAGGCGATGACCGGCACGTCCACAGCCGTCGACACCGCCCGCGTCAAAGGGATGTCGTAGCCGTCCTTCGTGCCGTCGCAGTCCATGCTGGTGAGGAGGATCTCCCCCGCCCCGAGGGCGGTGCCTTCCTTCACCCACGACAGCGCGTCGATGCCGGTGGGGGTACGGCCGCCGTTGACGTACACCTCCCACTTGTCCGGCCCGACCCGGCGGGCGTCCACCGCCAGCACGATGCACTGGCGGCCGAAGCGCTTGGCGCCCTCGGCGAGAATAGCCGGGTTCTTGACCGCCGCCGTATTGAGCGACACCTTGTCGGCGCCCGCCTTGAGCATCCGGCGGATGTCGTCGAGCGTGCGGATGCCGCCGCCGACGGTGAAGGGGATGAACACCTGGGCCGCCGTCCTCTTCACCACGTCGACCATCGTATCGCGCTCCTCGGCCGACGCGGTGATGTCGAGGAACACCAACTCGTCGGCGATCTCCCGGTCGTAGACCGAGGCCAGCTCCACCGGGTCGCCGGCGTCGCGCAGGCCGACGAAATTCGTCCCTTTGACCACTCGCCCGTCCTTCACATCCAGGCAGGGAATAATTCGCTTCGTGTACATGCTACGCCTCCTCTCCCCGCGCCGCCTTCAGGGCCGCCGGCAGGCTGACCGCGCCGGTATACAGGGCCTTGCCGACGATGACCCCCTCCACCCCGTCGCCGGCCGCCGCCCGCACGGCCGTTATGTCGGCCAGGCTACTGACGCCGCCGGAGGCGATGACCGGGATGCCGGCCGCCCTGGCCAAAGCGCGGGTGGCGGCCACATTCACGCCGCCGAGCGTGCCGTCGCGGGCGATGTCGGTGTAGATGACGCGGGCCACGCCGGCGGCCGCCATGCGCACCGCCAACTCCTCCGCCCCTACGCCGCCGCTGACCCCCCAGCCCTCCACGGCCGCCATGCCGTCCCTGGCGTCGATGCCGACGACGATGCGGTCGCCGTACGCCGCGCAGGCTTCCTTGACAAGCTCCGGCCGGCGGACGGCCGCCGAGCCGAGGATGACCCTGGCCACGCCGGCGGCCAGGATGGCGTCGATGGTAGCCAGGGTGCGGATGCCGCCGCCCAGTTGCACCGGGATGGCGACCGTGCGGACGATGCCGGCGACGATATCCAGGTTGACCGGCTCGCCCGTCCGGGCACCGTCGAGGTCGACGACATGGAGATATTCGGCCCCTTCAAGCGCCCAGCGCCGGGCCATGGCCGCCGGATCGTCGGCGAACACCGTCTCGGCGTCGAACCGCCCCTCGGTGAGGCGAACGCATTTGCCGCCGCGGATGTCGATGGCGGGAAAGATTATCATAAGGCAAGCTCCTTGAAGTTGGCAAGGATTTTCAGGCCGGCATCCCCCGACTTCTCGGGATGGAACTGCACGGCGTGCACGTTGCCCCGGCCCACGGCCGCCGTCACCGGATTGCCGTACACCGTGCGGGCGGTGACCAGCGCCGGGTCGTCCGGCACGGCGTGGTAGCTGTGGACGAAATAAACGAAGGGATTGGCCTCCAGGCCGGCGAACAGCTGACTGGGAACGGCGAGGTACAGGCTGTTCCAGCCCATATGGGGAACCTTCAGGCCGGGGGCGGCTATCCGCCGCACCATGCCGGGAAAGATGCCCAGGCCGGGCACATCCGGGTCTTCCTCGCTGCCGGCGAACAGGATCTGCAGCCCGACGCAGATGCCAAGCAGCGGCGTACCGTTGGCGACCACAGCGCGGACGGCGTCCTCAAGCCCGTACGCCGCCAGGTTGCGCATGCAGTCCCCGAAAGCGCCGACGCCGGGCAGCACCACCTTGGCGGCGCTCAGGATGGCCGCCTCGTCGCTGGTCACGACCGCGGCCGCGTCCAGGCGGGCGAAGGCCTTTTCGACGCTGTAGAGGTTGCCTACTCCGTAATCAATGATGGCAATCGTATCTTTCACTATAATACCCCTTTGCTCGACATGACGCCGATTATCCGTGCGTCGGCGCGGGTTGCTTCGCACAGCGCCCGGCCGAGGGCCTTGAACACGGCCTCATGGATGTGGTGGGCGTTCCGGCCGGCCAGCAAGCGGACATGCGCGGTCAGGCCGGCGTTCACGGCCAGGGCGCGCAGGAATTCCTCGGTAAGTTCGCCGGCGTAATCGCCGAGGGAGCCGGCCGGCGCGGCGACGTCGTACTGCAGAAAGGGCCGGCCGCTGAGGTCGACGACCACCATCGCCAGCGCCTCGTCCATCGGCACGAGCGCCGTGCCGTAGCGGCGGATGCCGGTCTTGTCGCCGAGGGCCTGCGCCAGCGCCTGCCCGAGGACGATGCCGATGTCCTCGACCGTGTGATGGGCGTCCACCTGCAGGTCGCCCGTCGCCTGGATGGTGAGGTCGAACAGGCCGTGCCTGGCGAACAGGGTCAGCATATGGTCGAAAAAGCCCACCCCCGTGGCCACCGCGGCCTTGCCGGCGCCGTCGAGGTCAACGGTCAGGCTGATATCCGTCTCCGCGGTCTTGCGTTCGATCGTGCCGCTGCGCTTCATTTTCTCCACCTCATATCTCGAAAAATTTGCCCGTCGCCGCCAGGAAGGCGTCGTTTTCCGTTGCCGCCCCCACCGTAACCCGCAGGCAGCCCGCCAGGCGGGGCGCCGCGGTGAAGTCGCGCACGCCGATGCCCTGTCCGGCCAGGTATGCGGCCAGTTCCTTGGCTTGGCCGCACCTTATGAGCAGGAAATTGGCTGCCGACGGGAACACCTCGATGGTCGGCATGGCGGCGAGGGCGGCGGCCAGCCGCTCCCGTTCGGCCACCGTGCCGGCGATGCCGGGGGCGAACTCGGCCCGCAGCTCCCAGGCCACCAGGGCGGCGGCCAGGGAAAAGGCGTTCAGATGATAGGGGAGCAGCATCTTGCCTACGAGGGCGATGATTTCTTTGCCGGCCATGATGTAGCCCACGCGGGCGGCGGCCAGGCCGTACGCCTTCGAGAACGTGCGGGCGATAACCAGGTTCGGGTATTTGCCGAGCAGCTTGAAAGCCGACTGGCCGGCGAAATCGCCGTACGCCTCGTCGAGGACCACCGGGCAATCGGCGCCGGCGACGATGCGCTCCACCGCCTTCGTGGACAGCATGCCGCCGGTAGGATTGTTGGGGTTGGATATTACTATCAGGCTGGCCTGCTCCTGCCGGGCAACGGTCAAAATCTTCTCCGGGGCGAGTACGAAACCGGCGTCCAGTTCCACTGTTACCGGCTGGCTGTCGGCCAGCAGGGCGTATATCGGGTACATCGAGAACGACGGATTGGGATAGACGATCTTCCGCCCCGGCCCGCCGAAGACGCGGCAAATGGCGGCCAGCAGCTCGCTGGAGCCGTTGCCGAGGGCGATATTCTCCGGCGTCAGGCCCAGGCCGTCGGCCAGCGCCGCCTTCAGGGTATGCTGGCCGATCTCGGGGTAGCGGTTGGCCGCCACCGCCGCCAGCCGCTCGCCGAGCGCACTTTTCACGCTGGGCGGCAGGTCTTCGGCCCGCTCGTTGGCGTCCAGCTTGACCGGCCAGGCGACATCGGGGACATGATATGACTTGACGGCTTCAAGCCCGGGACGAATCTGCCACATTGTCGCGCCTCCTTATCCGTACGGCGTTGGCGTGGGCCTCCAGCCCCTCGGCCGCGGCCAGGCGGATGACGTCCTCGCTCACCGCCGCCAAGGCGGCCGCGGTGTAGGCGATGACGCTCGTTCTCTTCATAAAAGTCTCGACCGACAGCACCGAGTAGAAGCGGGCAGTGCCGCCCGTCGGCAGCACGTGGTTGGGGCCGGCCAGGTAGTCGCCCAGCGGTTCGGGCGAATACGGCCCGAGGAATACCGCGCCGGCGTGGCGAACCGCCGGCAGGAGGGCGAAGGGGTCGGCGGTGACGATCTCCAGGTGTTCGGGGGCGGCGGCGTTGGCCAGCTCCATCGCGGCCGCGAGGTCGGCGGCGATGATTATCAGCCCGTTCCTGGCCAGGGCCTCGCCGGCGATAGCGGAGCGCGGCAGAAGGGCCAGCTGCCTGGCCGTCTCCCGTTCGACGGCCGCCGCCAGCGCTGGGCTGTCGGTGATGAGCGTACCGGTGGCCAGCACGTCGTGCTCGGCCTGGCTCAGGAGATCGGCGGCGATAAAGGCCGGATCGGCGCTGTCGTCGGCGACGATGAGGATCTCGCTCGGTCCGGCCAGCATGTCGATGTCGCAGTAGCCGTAGACCGCCTTTTTCGCCAGAGTCACGAAAATATTGCCCGGCCCGGTGATCTTATCGACCTTGGGCACGGTCACGGTGCCGAACGCCAGCGCCGCCACCGCCTGGGCCCCGCCCGCCTTGACGACCGTCGTGGCCCCGGCCGCCTCAGCGGCGGCCAGCACATAGGGATTGACACTGCCGTCCCGCGCCGGCGGCACGGCCATTATTATTTCTTTGACCCCGGCGACGACTGCCGGGACGATGTTCATTATCACCGACGACGGGTAGGCCGCCGTCCCGCCGGGGACGTACACCCCCACCCGTTCGAGCGGCAGGCACCGCTGGCCGAGCATCGCCCCGTGCTCGCGGTCGGTCGCCCACGATGTGGGCACCCGCTCGGCGTGGTAGCTGCGGACATTGGCGATCGCCCTGGCCAGCGACGCCATCACCGCCGGGTCGACCGCCGCCCTGGCAGCGGCGAATTCGGCCGCGCTCACCGTAAGGCTTTCCGCGGTCAGCCGCGGGCCGTCGATAAGCTCGGTGTAGCGTAGCAGCGCGGCGTCCCCCTCGCGGCGCACGCCGGCGATTATCCTGTCGACCACCTCAGCGGCGGTCAGCTCGCGCCCGAACATTTCCTTGACCCTGGCGCGCGCCCCCGCGCCTAAAACCACGGCGTCGAACGCCGGCTTGGCGAGCAACGGCGCCACCTCGGCAAGCGGCCTGGTGCGGGCGTCGACCGTCCTCATCGCCAGCCCCCGCTTTCCGCCAGGCGGCGCAGTTCCTCCGTCAGCGCGTTGATGCGCGTGAACTTCATCTTGAAGCTCACCCGGTTGGCGATGAAACGGGCGGTGGCCTGGTTGATCTGCGCCACCTCGACAAGTTTGTTCTCCTTGAGCGTGCGGCCGGTCTCCACCAGGTCGACGATCATCTCCGCCAGGCCGACGATCGGCGCCAGTTCGATCGAGCCGCCCAGCTTTATTATCTCCATCTGGATGCCGGCGTCGCGGAAAAAGCGCTCGGCCGTGTTGGGGTACTTGGTCGCCACCCGCATGTGGGCGTAATCGGTCAGCTTCTCCCGCCGCAGCGCCTCCGGCACGGCCACCACCATCCGGCACAGGCCGAACTTGAGGTCGAGAAGCTCGTAGACATCCTTGCTATCTTCCGCCAGCACGTCCTTGCCGATGATGCCGACGTCGGCGGCGCCGTATTCCACATAAGTGGGCAGGTCGGCCGTCTTAGTGATGATAAATCTCACCTTGTTCGCCTCGTTGGTCAGCACCAGCCGGCGAGAGTCCTCGCTCAGCCCGGCGGCGGCATAACCGGCGGCGGCCAGTATCTTGGCGGCCGGCGCGAACAGTTTCCCTTTCGGCAGGGCGATCGTGAGGTAGTTCATATCGCTGGAAGTCATCCGCACATCTCCACTTTAATTATTTAAAGCACTAATACTCTAACATGATAACATTGCCAATGTCGATTCGTCAACCCCGCCATGTAGGAATTTTTACGTATGCGTAGAAGTATTTGACAGATAATAATCCTTGTTAGGGGGGCACTATGGCAAGCGAACTCAATATCCTCGTCCTCAACAACCTGGCCGATCGCCATAAGGACGCCATTACCGCGGTGGCGCCCGGCACCGCCGTGACCGTCGCCGACCTCGATCATGCCGGCGAATACATCGCTGCTACCGACATCCTCGTAACCTGGGGTTTCATGGATATCCGTCCTCTCTACCTGGCCGCGCCGCGCCTGAAATGGGTCCACGCCCTCACCGCCGGGGTGGAAAATCTCCTTTTCCCCGAGATTCAGGCCAGCGACACCATCCTCACCAACTCGAAGGGCATCCACGGCATACCGGTGTCCGAGCATGTCCTCGCCCTCATGCTGGCCTTCACCCGCGGTCTCAACCTCCTCATCCCCCAGCAGCAGGAAAAGCGCTGGAGCAGGGTGCCCACCGATGAGATCCACGAAAAGACCATCGGCATCGTCGGCCTGGGCAGCATCGGCCGCGAAATCGCCAAAAAAGCCAAAGGCATGGGCATGGAAGTCGTCGCCACCAAGCAGGAGATGACCACGGAGATCTTCGTCGACAAGCTCTACAAGCCCGAACAGCTCCGCGATATGCTGGGGACGGCCGACTTCGTCGTCGCCGCCCTGCCTCTCACCGAAAAAACGAACAGCCTGTTCACCCTCGACGAGTTCCAGGCCATGAAACCTACCGCCTACTTCATCAACATCGCCCGCGGCGCCATCGTCCGCCAGGCCGACCTGGTGATGGCCCTGCAGCTCGGCGTCATCAAAGGCGCCGGTCTCGACGTCTTCGAGGAAGAGCCGCTGCCGGCCGACAGCCCGCTATGGACGATGAACAACGTCATCGTCACCCCGCACCTTGCCGCCCTTTCGCCCGCCTACCTCGACCGGGCCGTCAAGCTGTTCGTGGACAACCTTGTCCGTTACGTGGAAAACCGCGAAATGTTCAACGTCATCGACAAGGCGAAAGGCTACTAGGACTGTGGGCGGCTGCCGCCTCACCTAGCTTGCCCCGGCGCAGGCAATAAACAACGGACCATTCGGCATGCGAACGGTCCGTTTTCATATCCCGGCGTCACTGGGCGGCAACGATGAACACGACCGCTTTTTTGGCCCTTTCCATTATATCGGGTGCGCTGAGAGCGCCGCCTTGCTGGGAGGGCTCCAGATAAAGGTCGAGGGACAGATTGCCGATCAGGTTCCTGATGTTGCTCGCTTTAATCGCGAAGTTGACATTTTGGGCAATGATGCCGGTTTTGGCTGTGAAGGCACCGCCAAGCACGGCGGAAACGACGCCGATGACCTCGCCCCGTTCGTTGAGCAGCGGCCCGCCGCTGTTGCCGGGCTGAACAGGCGCGGTGATCTGGAACTCCTTGAGGCTGCCGCCGAAGCCGGTCGTGCTGCTCACGATACCTTCCGTGATCTTCGCCTTCGTTCCTGTGACCGTAGCGAGCGGAAAACCGACGGCATAAATGCGCGAGCCTTCCCGCACCTCGCTGGAATTGCCCAATGACAGCGGCCTGATCATATCCTCGGCCCCGACCACTCTGAGCAGCGCCAGGTCGTTGCCGGCGTCAGCCCCTATGACGGTGGCGGTCAGCTGGACTTCGTTGTTGAACACGACCTCGATGCGATTGGCGCCGTCGATTACGTGGTGATTGGTCACGACAACGGACGGCGTGATGAAAAATCCGCTCCCCGTTGCCACCTTGGGCTGGGATGCCTGGGGCTTGGCCGGCCGCTGGCCGGAATCCATCGGTATGCCGAGATGGGCCATCGCCCTCTTGACCATCGCCGCCATTACCGTGCCGTCCCGCAATGGGCCCCAGCTCTCATCGTATATCTTTCGCCCCAGTTCTTTGGCGTCCTGGTCCATCCAGGACCGCGAATAAACGTAGTACTGCCGTTCCGCCGGCCGGTAGTAAACCCGGCTGATGCTTGCCCGCACCCCGTTGCGCACTTCTTTGTAGTAGCGTATCATGATAAAATTTATCATATCGCCGTCGATTTTGAGCGTCGTAGTCTCGATGTAATACTTGTCCCCGGACTCGCCCTCTGTCACATATTCGGACTTTACGTCCGCGGCATCGGCCACGCGCGGCACCAGCAGGATAAAAAGCAGCAGCAGAAACCGGACACTCCACCTACGCAAGGTCGCTCTCCCCTTTTCAGCCTGGCAGTTAACCTGACGGACATGCCTATATGCTTACGAAAAAATTTCCACTTTCGCATGGAAATTCCTGCAACGAAAGACATTATATGATAAAAAGGTCCGTAATTCGTCTCCGGACCTTTCAGTGCATATCGTCCGCCGCGCGCAACAGCGTCAGCTCCGGCGGCTCGCCGGCAGCCGGCGGCTGGTGGTGCCGGCGTATTATGTCTATCAACCGTCCCTCGCCGCCAATTTCCGCCAGCAGCGCGGCGCTTCGCTCCGGGTGGTGGAAATAAACGTACAGGGCGTGGCGGAGGTTGGTGACCTTGCCGCCGCGGCCCGGCCGGCCCCACGCCCTGGCCCGCGCCGGCGCCAGGCGGTGGGCGATGACCGCCGCCGCCTTGTCGAAGGTGCTGACATCGCCCTTCACCTTGCCCACGTCGTGGAGGAGGGCAGAGCGCGTCAGCAGCGCCATGTCGACGTCGCCCCGCCCGGCGGCGAGGCGGCGGGCAGTGTGGGCGACCTGCAGGGAGTGGTATTGGTCAGGCAGGTTCATGGCAAAAAACAGCTGCCGCTCGGCCGGCGTCAGCCAGGCGGCTACGAAAGTCTCGTCGTCCGCCGTGACGCGGGCGGCGAGGGCGGCGGCCACCTGCCTAATCCTGCGCCACATCGCCGTCGCAGTACATCAGCCTGGCATAGCCCTTGGCGGCCCGGGCCTCCTCGGCCGCAGCCCGCGGCCCGGCTTCCAGGGCCAGTTCCACCGTCTGCCCCGAACGGCGCAGACGGTCGGCCGTGGCGATCGCGGCCGCCAGCGCCCCCTCGCTCCAGGCGACGTATACGCCGCCGGGGGCCTCCGTCGGGATCAGCCCCTGGCGTTCCAGGGCCAGCAGGATGCGTTCGATGCCCATGGCGAAGCCGGTAGCCGGACACCCGGCGCCGAAAGCGGCCACGAGGTTGTCGTAACGGCCGCCGCCGCACAGCGGGAAACCCAGGCCCGGCGTATAGCCCTCGAAGACCATGCCGGTGTAATAGTCGAAGTCGCGGATCAGCCCGAGGTCGAAAGTCACGTAGCGCTCGACGCCGTAGCTGACGAGCAGGCGGCGGATATCGGCCAGGTTGTCGAGAGCGGCGCGGCTGGCGGCGTTGTTGACCAGGCGGTAAGCCTCGTTCACCACCTGCTCGCCGCCGTGGAGCAGCGGTATCTCCCTGATAAGCCGCTGCGTGTCGGCACTCAGCGCGCTGCCGGCGAGAATCTCGCCCAACCCCACCAGATCGCGGCTCACCATACACTGCTTCACGCGGTGCTGCTCGTCGGGCGTAAGGCCGCTCTCGGCCATCACGCCGTTGATGAACGCCACCTGGCCGAGACCGATCTGGAAATTCGTCAGGCCGGCCTCCAGCAGGGCCGCGACCGCCAGGGCCACCACCTCCGCGTCGGCCGCCGGCCCCCCGGCGCCGAGCAGCTCGACCCCCGCCTGGTAAAACTCGCACTGCCGTCCGGCCTGGGCCTGCTCCTGGCGGAAAACGTTCGTCAAATAGAAAAGGCGTAGCGGCGGGGCGCTCTCGCGAAACCTGGTCGCCGCCACCCGGGCGATCGGCGTGGTCATGTCCGGCCGCAGGGCCAGGATGGCGTTATTCTTGTCGAAGAACTTGAACAAGCTTTGCACGAGGTCGGCGCTGACGCCGACGGTGATCGTCTCCAGGTACTCGAAGGTCGGGGTGACCACCTCGTCGTACCCCCAGCGGGCGAACAGCGCCGCCAGGGCGTTCTCCACCGCCCGCTTACGCCTGGCGTCGCGGGGAAGGAAATCTTTCGTGCCGTAGGGGATCTGGGGCAGCAACAGGTTTTTGTTCATGCAGGCGTTTCACCATCCAACCGGGCAAGAATTATCTTATAGCCGTCCGCACCATAATAAAGGCACCGCTTAACCCGGCTGATCGTAGCCGTGCTCGCCCCCGTGCGGGCGACGATGTCGTCGTAGGTATGGCCGTGCTTCAGCATCCGCGCCACCTCGAGGCGCTGCGCCATCGCCTTCAGCTCGCTGATGGTGCAGATATCCTCGAAGAACTGGTAGCACTCCTCCGCGGATTCCAGCAGCAGCATCCCGGCGAAGAGCTGATCGTTGAGGGGGTCCCGCAGTCTCGGATTCACAGGCATAACCATCGCTCCTTTACCCTCCGCTTGTGCTTGCTATATTCGGCCCCATCCCGATGCATTCCTGCTTCACGTCTTTTATTCTTTAATCCGTGAAAATCTTTATTCATCCCCTTGCAAAAAAAGCCAGGCGCGGTTTAAACTGTCAGTAGGCCGACGCCCGCACCGGCATACGCCCGTCAGCATCGGAGGAGCTATGAAAAAATTCGTCCTGGTCCTGATCCTCGCCGGTTTTCTCGCCGGCTTCTTCGCCGGCATCCACGTCCCCGGCAGCCCGTCCGGCGGCAAAACACTCAAAGTCGCCACGACCACCGGCCCTCACGCCGAACTCCTCTACGCCGCCGGTGAAATAGCGGCCAAAAAAGGAGTGACGCTCGAAATACTCGAATACGGCGACAACATGAAGCCCAACGACCTCCTGCTCAGCGGCGACGCGGGCGCCAACAGCTTCCAGACCCTGCCCTACTTCGAGAGCCTGGTCGCCGACCGCCGGCTGCCGCTCGTCGCCGTGGCCAAAACCGTCGTCTTCCCGGTGGCGCTGTACTCGAAAAAGGTGGACCGCCTGGCCGACCTGCCGCCCGGCGCTACGGTCGCCATCCCCAACGACCCTGTCGGCGGCGGACGGGCCCTCCTCCTGCTGGCGAAAAACAGGCTGATAACCCTCCGCGGCGGCATCGGCATAGAAGCAGCCGTCACCGACATCGTCGCCAATCCCGGCAACATCCGCATCGTCGAGCTTGACGCCGGCGAAATCGGCCGGCGGCTGGCCGAATTCGACCTCGCCGCCGTCGGCAGCGTCTACGCCGTCGCCGCCGGTCTCGTGCCCGCGCACGACGCCATCGCCAGCGAAGGGGCCGACTCGCCCTACCCCCACATCATCGCCGTCCGCGCCGCCGACAAGGACGACCCCGCCGTCCGCGTACTCGTCGACGCCTACCGCTCCGACCATGTCAAGGACTATATGCGGCGGCGCTTCCAGGGCGCGGTCGTGGCGACGTGGTGACCGGCGGCCCGGCGCATGTATACAAGACGACCCCTTGCCAAGCGGCGCAAAATGCCGTATAATAAAGACAGATAATTCAGATAAAAGGCGCGGGAAGAAGAAATAACCTACCGATTCCGGGAAAGGGGTGATTCCATTGAAAGACGCAGCCGGAACTGCGAACCAGTTCCGCGGCCCAGCCGAAGACGACGAGTCAATGGATCTGACCTGGGACCCACAACTCCATAACGGCAATTGACACGTTTGCGTTTGCCGGCAAACGTCGCAAGTACAATTTAAATTGTACGCCAGAAGGGGGAGCGCCTTGGAGCGCTCCCCCGTTGCTTTGCCCGCCGGTCCGCCGAAAACCCTCCCCGCCATAAGCCGGCAGGGGTGGACTGACAAGTCAATCATTCTCTTTAAAAAACAGCCCGCTCAATGCTTGGCCATACCGTATTGGAAAATATCCGCCAGCTCGCGGGCCGATGCTTCGACATCTTCGATGAAATGGTTGAAGGCCATGGTGACGACGGCGCTGTACAAAACGTAAGCGGCGTGGGTCACGTTAATCTCCCGCAGCACGCCCTGGTCGACACCCTCCTTCAGCGCCTTCGCCAGAAGCTTGACGGAACTGCCGAGCACCTCCCGGTATTTCTCGCGGGTCTCGGCCTTCACGAACGACAGGTCTTCGCTGCCGAAGCCGCGCATCTCGTGCATCATCACCCGCCACAGGTCGGCGTTCTCCTGGTAGAAGCGGAGGAAAATCCTCACCATCGCCTCTATCTTGGCCATCGGCGGCTGGTCGGCGTCGATCACCTGCTGCAGTGCCGCCTCGAACGGTTGGTTGCGCTCGCGGACGAGGGTGTAAAAAAGCTGCTCCTTGTTGTTGAAATAATTGTAAACCGTGCCCTTGCCGGTATCGGCGAGGGCGATGATCTCGTCCACCGTCGCGCGGTGGTAGCCCTTACGGGAAAAAACATCGTAAGCCGCGGCAAGGATCTGGTGGCGCTTGGAACGCGAGTCACCGCCGTACTGATCTTCACGGTAATAGGCCATGGCTACCTCCATGCTTGTTCTACCTTAATTATAGGAGGGCTGGCAAGGGCTGTCAATGCAAAATTGACTAATCGGTCAATCATCCCCAGGACAAGCGTAGGATAATCGCCGCCACCATGCCGACGGCAACCGCGAGCTTGAACAGCGTGCCGGCCACCAGTCCGACGGCCGCGCCCCGCGCCACCCGCGCCGCCTGCTCCCTGTCTCCCGTCTTGCCGTACTCGGCCGCGTAGCTCAGCGCGAACGCCCCCGCCACTGCCCCGGCCACCGTACCGAGCAGCGGCATCACGGCCGTGCCCAGAACGGCCCCGGCCACGCCGCCGACGAAAGCGGCGGCCACCGCCCGCCCCGAAGCTTTCTGGCGCTTCGCTCCCAGCATGCCGGCCGCGAATTCCGCCGCCTCGCCGAGAACGAACAGCCCGCCCAGCGCCAGCAAAAACTCGCCGTCGAAGCGGACGAACCCCTCGAAAAAGCCGTAACTCAAAGCCGCTAAGACGATGACCAGATTGCCCGGCAGCGTCAGAAAGGTCAGCACCACTCCGGCGACCAAGATGAGGATGAGGACAATATTGCCGGCGATCAGGCCGAATTCCATCTCACACCTACCCCAAAAATAAATGAATCGCCGGAAGCTGTTTAATAGGCCCATAGGCAAGACGCACCGGAGGCTGACACCACCGTTGCCTCCGCGACAACGTTTAGATATGTTGTTTGCACAGGGCTGGTTTAACAGCATCGCGCGTACACGGAACGTACGCTGAGGATGCAGTCGAGGAGCGACGCAGCCTAGTGGCCTAGTGGACAGCTTCCCTATTTTCCGAGACGAGCAACCACACGGTGGGCGATATCTTTGCGGTAGTGCGCCCCCTTGAAGCTTATCCGGCCCACGGCGGCGTACGCCTTCGCAATCGCCTTCAGCACATCGTCGTCCATGGCCGTCACGCCCAGCACCCGGCCGCCGTTCGTCACCACAGCGCCGTCCTTGCCGGCCGTGCCGGCGTGGAAAACTACCGCCCCGGCCGCCGCCGCCTCGTCCAGGCCGCTGATGGCGTCTCCCTTGCCGTAGCTCCCGGGGTAGCCGCCGGCGGCCATCACCACGCATACCGCCGCCTCGTCCCGCCACGCCACCTCGGTTCCGGCGAGCGTGCCGGCGATGCAGGCCTCCATGATTGTCGGCAGGTCGCTCGCCAATAGCGGCAGCACTACCTGGGTCTCGGGGTCGCCGAAGCGGGCGTTGAACTCCACCACCTTCGGCCCGGCGGCGGTTATCATCAGGCCGGCGTACAGGCAGCCGCAGTACGGGCAGCCTTCGGCGCGCAGCGCGTCCACCGTCGGCTGGAGGATCTCGTTCAGCACCTGCTCCAAAATCGCCGGCGTGACCACCGGCGCCGGCGCGTACGCGCCCATGCCGCCGGTGTTCGGCCCCCGGTCGTCGTCGAACACCCGCTTGTGGTCCTGGGCCGACACCATCGGCACCACGGTGCGGCCGTCGGTGAACGCCAACAGCGAGGCCTCCTCGCCTGTCATGAACTCCTCGACGACCACCCGCGCCCCCGCCGCCCCGAAGACGGCGTCGCGCATGATCATGTCCACGGCCGCCAGCGCCTCGGCCTCGGTCATGGCCACGACCACGCCCTTGCCGGCCGCCAGCCCGTCGGCCTTGACGACAATCGGCGCCCCCTGCTTTTTTATGTACTCCTTGGCCGCGTCCGGGGCGGTGAAGACCTCATAGCCGGCGGTGGGAATGCCGTACTTGCGCATCAGGTCCTTGGCGAACGCCTTGGAGCCCTCGATGCGGGCCGCTGCCTTGCTCGGCCCGAAAACCTTCAGGCCGCGGGCGGCGAAGACATCGACGATGCCGCTGGCCAGCGGCGCCTCCGGCCCCACGACCGTGAGGCCGATCTTCTGCGCGGCGGCGAAATCAGCCAGGGCGGCGTTGTCCGCCGCGTCGACCGCCACGCACTCGGCCAGCTCGCCGATCCCCGGGTTGCCGGGCGCGCAGTAAATCTTATCCACCCGCGGGCTGGCCGCCAGTTTCCACACCAGGGCGTGCTCCCGCCCGCCGCCGCCGACCACCAAAACACGCATTAAAGCCACCTCATCCCAAAGTAATATAAACCCAGGCCGTTCAGAGGGTCCGGATGCAAGGCGCTCTGGTGGAGCAACGCCGCCGACGGGCCCTACCAACGGCCTGGCCATGTTAATGCTTGAAATGTCTGACGCCGGTGAAGACCATCGCGATTCCATGCTCGTCGGCCGCTTGGATGGACTCCTCGTCCCGCACCGAGCCGCCCGGCTGGATGATGGCCGTGATGCCGGCCTTGGCGGCCGCGTCCACCGTATCGCGGAAAGGGAAGAAGGCGTCCGAGGCCAGCACCGCCCCTTGGGCGGCCACGCCGGCCTGCTCCAGGGCGATGTTCGCCGCCCCCACCCGGTTCATCTGGCCGGCGCCGACGCCTACCGTCCGGTCGTCGGCCGCCACCACGATAGCGTTCGACTTGACGTGCTTGACCACCCGCCAGGCAAAGTCTAGCTGCCGCAGCTCATCCGCCGTCGGCGCGCGCTTGCTGACCACCTTGGCCTCGGCCGCCGCCGGCTCCCCGGCGTCGGCATCCTGCACAAGGATGCCGCCCGTGACCCGCTTGATGTCCAGGGCGTCTTCCGCCTGGCCGAACTTGGCCGCCAGCAGGCGGACGTTCTTCTTCGCCGTCAGCACCGCCAGCGCCTCTTCGCTGTAGCCGGGCGCGATCACCGCCTCGGCGAACAGCTGGCCGATATGCTCAGCCGTAGCCTTGTCCACCTCGCGGTTGAGGGCGATGATGCCGCCGAACGCCGAAACCGGGTCGGCCTCGTAGGCCTTGGCGTACGCGGCCGCCAGGCTGCCGCCCGTACCGGTGCCGCAGGGGTTGGTATGCTTGATGATCGCCGCCGCCGGGGCGACGAACTCGTTGACGAGGTTGAAGGCCGCCTCGAGATCGACGATGTTGTTGAACGACAGCTCCTTGCCGTGGAGCTGCCGGGCGCCGGCCATTCCAGGGCCGGCGAAGCCCTGCTCGCGGTAGAAGGCCGCCTGCTGGTGGGGGTTCTCGCCGTAGCGCAGGTCCTGCACCTTGTCGAACACGAGCTGCAGGCGGTCGGGGAACTTCCCCTGGCCGAGCCGGCCGGCGAGATAGCGGGCGATGTAAGCGTCGTACTCGGCCGTATGGCCATATGCCTCCATAGCCAGCGCCATCCTCATTTCCTGGGAAATCTCGCCCCTGTCCGTCAGCGCCGCCGCGATTTCGCCGTATTTGGCGGGGTTGACCACCACCGCCACATAGGCGAAATTCTTGGCCGCCGCCCGGATCATCGCCGGGCCGCCGATGTCGATATTCTCCACCGCCTCGTCCAGAGTGACGTCCGGCTTGGCTACCGTCTGGCGGAAGGGATACAGGTTGACGACCACCATATCGATGCCTTTAATGTTGTGCTGCTGCATCGCCGCCATGTGCGCGGGGTTGTCGCGGATGGCGAGGATGCCGCCGTGGATGTACGGGTTGAGGGTTTTCACCCGCCCGTCCATAATCTCCGGAAAACCGGTCACCTCGCTTACATAAATGACGGGGATGCCGGCCGCCTTCAGCGTCTTCATCGTGCCGCCGGTCGAGATGATCTCCATCCCCAGCCCGTGAAGAACGCGGGCGAATTCCACCACCCCCGTCTTATCGGATACGCTTATAAGGGCGCGTCTAATCTTCATCATAGCACCTGCCGTTTCTCGCCGATAATAACCTTGCGGCCCTCGATCCGGAGCCGCCCCTCGCAGTACAGGCCGATGGCCCGGGGATACAGCTTGTGCTCCACATGGAGAATGCGCTCGGCCAAGGCGTGTTCGTCGTCGTCCGCCAGCACCGGCACCGCCTCCTGGAGAATAATCGGCCCGGTGTCCACGCCCTCGTCCACGAAATGGACGGTGCAGCCCGAGACCCTGACCCCGTAATCCACCGCCTGGGCCTGGGCGTCGAGGCCGGGAAAGGCCGGCAGCAGGGCGGGGTGGATATTCATGATCCGGCCGGCGAACTGACTGATGAATTCGCCGCTCAGGATGCGCGTGAACCCGGCCAGCACCAAGAGCTCGACATGGTGAAGGCCGAGCTCCCTGGCGATAGCCTGTTCGAACGCGCGCTTGTCGGCGAACCGCCGGCGCTCGATAACGGCGGTGGCGATGTCGAAGCCGGCCACGCGCCTAAGCGCCAGGGCGTCGGGAGTGTCGCTGATGACGACGCCGATCTTGGCCTTCAGGCGTTCGGCCATGATGGCGTCCAAAATGGCCTGCAGGTTGCTGCCGCGGCCCGACACCAGCACCCCCAGCACCGTCCTATTCATCGAACGCGCCTCCCTTGACGGTCACTTCCCGCTCGCCGGGCGTCACCCGCCCGATGACGTACGACTGCTCGCCGCGGGCCGCGAGGTCGCGGCGCACCGCGTCGGCCTCCGCCTCCGGCGCCACCAGGACCATGCCGATCCCCATGTTGAAGGTGCGGAACATCTCCGGCCACGATACCCCGCCCCACGCCTGGAGCAGCGTGAAAATCGGCGGCAGCGGCCAGTTGCCGGCCTCGACCGTCACGCCGCAGCCGGCCGGCAGCACGCGCGGGATATTGTCGTAAAAACCGCCGCCGGTGATATGCACCAGGCCGCCGATGGCGAACTTGTCGAACAGCGGCAGGCATACGCGGGGATAGAGCCGCGTCGGCACGAGCAGCTCCTCGCCCAGCGTCCGGCCCAGCTCGGCGACCGGCGTATCGACCGCCAGCTTCTTGACGTCGAAGCAAATCTTCCGCACCAGCGAAAAGCCGTTCGAGTGCAGCCCGCTCGACGGCAGGCCGATGAGCACGTCACCCGGCCTGATGTTTTCGCCGGTGATGAGGCGCGACCTGTCGGCCACCCCCACCGCGAAGCCGGCGATGTCGTACTCGCCGTCGGGGTAAAAACCGGCCATCTCGGCCGTCTCGCCGCCGATGAGGGCGCAGCCCGACTCGCGGCACGCCATGGCCACGCCGCTGACGATCGTGGCCACCTTTTCCGGCTCCAGGCGGCCGACCGCCAGGTAATCGAGGAAAAACAGTGGCTCGGCCCCCTGCACCAGAATGTCGTTGACGCACATCGCCACCGCGTCCTGGCCGATGGTGTCGTGCTTGTCCATCATGAAGGCCAGCCGCAGCTTGGTGCCGACGCCGTCCGTGCCGCTGACCAGCACAGGCTCCTTATACTTGCCCGCATTCAAGGCGAACAGGCCGCCGAAGCCGCCGATGTCGCCCAGCACCTCCGGACGGTAGGTAGCCCGGACGTGCCTCTTCATCAGATCGACCGCCCGGTTGCCGGCATCGATATCCACCCCGGCCTGGCGATACGTAAGTCCCTCGCTCATCCTCTCACCCGCGCTTCTTGCGGCACGCGGCCGCTTCAAATACGAACTTGCTGCCGGCCGCGTCGGCGCCGCCGGGGATATTACAGGGATAATCGCAGTTGAAACAGGCATAGCACATCCGGTCGTACGCGATGTTGGCCACCGATTTGTACAGGCCCTCCAGGGAAAGGAAATACAGCGCGTCGGCGCCGATAAAAGCCCTGATCTCCTCCACCTGCTTGCTGGCGGCGATAAGCTCCTTGCGGGCCGACGTGTCGATGCCGTAATAACAGGGATAGGCGATGGGCGGCGAACTGACGCACATATGGACGGCTTTCGCCCCGGCCTCCTTCAGCATCTTGACGATTTTGCCGCTCGTCGTGCCGCGGACGATCGAGTCGTCCACCATGATGACCGACCTGCCCTCGACCACCGCCTTGTTGGCGTTGAGCTTGATCCGCACCCCCGTGTCCCGCTTCTGCTGCTCGGGCTGGATGAACGTGCGGCCGATGTAGCGGTTCTTCATCAGCCCCTCGGCATACGGCACCCCCGACTCGTAGCTGTAACCGAGGGCCGCCGTCGTGCCCGAGTCGGGCACCGAAATGACGATGTCGGCCTTGAAGCCGCTCTCCCTGGCCAGTTGGCGGCCCATGGCGAAGCGGGCCGCGTACACGCTCTGGCTGTCGATGATGCTGTCGGGGCGGGCAAAGTAAATATATTCGAAAATGCACAGCGCCTTCCGGTCGTCGCCGCCGAAACGGTGCCAATGCAGGCCGTCGTCGTCGATGACCACCATCTCGCCCGGCGCCACGTCGCGGATCATCTCCGCCCCCACCGAATCGAGGGCGCATGACTCGGACGCCAGCACCCAGCCGCCGTTCAGCTTGCCCACGCACAGCGGGCGGAAGCCGTGGGGATCGCGGACGCCGATCAGCTTGTCGTCCGTCATGATCGCCAGGCAGTACGCCCCTTCGATGCGGGCGACGCTCTCCAGCACCCGGTCCTCGATCCTGGCCTTGCCCGAGCGGGCGATCAGGTTGACGATCACCTCGCTGTCGATCGACGTCTGGAACACGCTGCCCTTCTGTTCTAGCTCGGCGCGAAGCTCACTGGCGTTCGTCAGATTGCCGTTGTGGGCCAGGCTGATATGGCCCCCCGAATACGACACCATCAGCGGCTGCGTGTTGATCAGCAGACTCGACCCGGTGGTCGAATAGCGCACATGGCCGATGGCGATATACGCCCCGTCCATCGCCGGCAGCCCCTTGCGGAACACCTCGCCCACCAAGCCCATGCCGCGCTGGATGTCCATTTCGCAGCCGTCGGTCAGCGCGATGCCGGCGCTCTCCTGGCCGCGGTGCTGGAGGGCGTACAGCCCCCAGTACGTGTTCAGGGCGACGTCGTCGTGGCGGGAATAGATGCCGAATATGCCGCATTCCTCACGCGGTTTGTCGCAAGTCATTTCTAAGTTCACCGATCTTCTCCTCCCGGGGTTGACTTGGGGGGCCGCGTTACAGCTTTTCCCCCGTCAGACGGAACAGCACCTATTGGTTATCAGTAGCGTATACCGAAAATCTACGGCTTCACGCCCAGCTCCTTCCCCGTGAGCAGCCGGTATGCTTCAATGTAGCGTGCGGCGGTATCGCGGACCAGATCGTCCGGCAAGGACGGGGGCGGCGGCGTCTTGTCCCAGGACTGCTTAAGCAGCCAGTTGCGCAGGAACTGCTTGTCGAAGCTCGGCTGGGTCCTGCCGGGCTCGTATCCTTCCAGCGGCCAGAAGCGGGAGGAATCCGGGGTCAGGGCCTCGTCAATCCAGATCAGGTTTCCGTTAAGAAGGCCGAACTCGAACTTGGTGTCAGCGATGATGATGCCCCGAGTCTCAGCATAGGCGCGCGCCTGGCTGAAGATAGTGACGGAAATGTCGCGGACCTTCGCATATAGCTCATTGCCGACGAGTTTCGCGCCCTCTTCCTCGGTGATGTTTTCGTCGTGGGTGCCCAGTTCCGCCTTGGTGGAGGGGGTGAAGAGAACCTTCTCTAGCTTGGCGGATTCCAGAAGGTCCCTGGGCAGCACGTGGCCGCAGACCATTCCCGTGGCGAGATAGTCCTTCCAGCCGGACCCGGTGATGTGCCCGCGTACGATACATTCCAGGGGCAGGGGCCTGGCTTTTCTGGCCAGCACGAACCGCCCTTCCAACTCGTCGGCGTAAGGCGCGAGATTGGCGGGCAGGTCCTTGGCGTCGGCGGAAATGAGGTGGTTGGGAACCACGTCCCGGAACTTGTCCATCCAGAACAGGGTTAACTGGTTGAGCACCACGCCCTTGTACGGGATGGGCCTGCCCATGATCACGTCAAAGGCCGACATGCGGTCCGTGGTCACCAGCAGCAGCGTTTCCGCGTCGATTTCATAAATGTCCCGCACCTTGCCCTTGGCGATCAGGGGATATTCCCGGATGGCCGTCGAATCGATTACTTTCATTGTTATCCCTCACTCAACCTCAGCGTTGGTATTTTTCTTACGGATAATTTTCGGATTTCCTTAAGGGTTAAATGGTCCCATTCCAGTCCCCTACAATCAGCAAAAGGGTTCGACAATATTTTCTCTTTTTCCTACGACTAGCAAGGTATACTTTTACCCACTTAATTCTTAAAATTATGCTATTTTTGCGCCAATCGCCGGCTGGCAATCCTTGCTACCGGCCCAGCGTTGCCGCGATCTTGGCGGCCTTTTTCTCCACCTCGGCGGCCATCGCCCGGCGGTGCTCGGCCAGCTTCTCCCGCAGCGCCGGGTCGGCCGTCGCCAGCACCTGGACCGCGAACAGCGCGGCGTTTTTGGCGCCGTTGATGGCCATCGTCGCCACCGGGATGCCGGGCGGCATCTGCGCGATGCTGAGGAGGGCGTCCATCCCCCCCAGGGATGTGCTGTTGACCGGCACGCCGATCACCGGCAGGGTGGTGAAGCTGGCCACCACGCCCGGCAGATGGGCGGCGGCGCCGGCGGCGGCAATGAACACGCCCGCACCGCCCGCGGCGGCCGTGGCGACGAACTCGCGCACCTTCTCCGGCGTGCGGTGGGCGGACGCCACCGTAACCTCCGCGCCCACCCCGAACTCGGCCAGCGTGGCGATAGCCGGCTCCAGCACCGGCAGATCGGAATCGCTGCCCATGATTATCGCTACCTTCATCTTATTCCTCCCTAAAGTATACTGGGTATATATATCCGCTTCACCCGGCCAGGAAGACGAACCGCAGCACGACGAGCACGGCCAGCACATAGACGACCCAGTGCACGTCGCGGCCGCGGCCGGTCGCCAGCTTGAGCAGCGGGTAAACGACCAGGCCGGCGGAGATGCCGTTGGCGATGCTATAAGTAAAGGGCATCAGCGTTATCGTCAAGAAAGCCGGCAGCCCCTCGCTGAAATCGCTGAAATCGATATGGCGCACCGCCTCCATCATCAGCGCGCCGACGATGATCAGCGCCGGCGCGGTGGCGGCGTCGGGGATCAGCCCGGCCAGCGGCGTGAAAAAGAGCGCCAGCAAAAAGAGCAGGCCGCAGGTCACGGCCGTCAGGCCGGTGCGGCCGCCGGCGCCGATGCCGGCCGCGCTCTCGATGTACGCCGTGATCGTGCTCGTGCCGAGGAGAGCGCCGAGGCTTACGCCGGTTGCGTCCACCAGCATCGCCTTGCCGATGCCGGGGAAATGGCCGCGCTTGTCCATCAGCCCGGCCTTGGTCGCCGTCCCCACCAGCGTGCCCATCGTATCGAACAGCTCGACGAACGTGAACGTGAAAATGATCGTCAGCAGCCCCATATGTATCGCCCCCCAGATATCGAGGGCCAAAAAGGCGTTGCGGCCGAAATCGGGCACCGCCACCGGCGAGAAGCCCGACGGAATCTTCACCACTCCGGCCAGTACCGCGATTACGGTGCTGATTATGATACCCAGCAGGATTGCGCCCCTCACCCGCAGGGCCATCAGCACGCCGATCAGCAGCAGGCCGAACACCGTCAGCAGAATCTGCGGCTCGTTAAGCCGGCCCAGCTCGATGATCGTCTCGAACGGCAGGGGAGCGCCGTTGCCGCCGGCGGCGACAAGCCGCTCCAGCGTCGGCGGTATCAGCGACAGGCGGATGGTCATCAGGCCGGACAGCTTCAGGCCGATGATCGTAATGAACAGGCCGATGCCGACTGTGATGGCGTGCTTCAGCGAGGCCGGGATGGCCTCGACGAGCAATTGGCGAATGCGGGTCACCGTCAGGAGGATGAAAATCAGCCCCGAGATAAAGACGGCGCCCAGCGCCACCTGCCAGGACACCCCCATGCCGATGACCACCGTAAAGGCGTAGAAGGCGTTCAGCCCCATGCCCGGCGCCAGGGCGATCGGGTAATTCACGAACACCCCCATCATTATCGTCACCACCCCGGCGCCGATGGCGGTGGCCAGCAGCACCGCGTTGCGGTCCATGCCGGCCGCCCCCAGGATGCTCGGATTGACGAGCAGGATATACGCCATGGTCATGAAAGTCGTCACACCGGCGACCACCTCCGTTTTCACGTCGGTGCCGCGCATGCTCAGGGCAAAAAGCCTGTCCAGCATCTTCTCACCTTTTTCCATTATTTCGGACTGACTCTCAGTATACCCGTCGCGCTGTTATTTTTATCCTTTCCCCGCCCTTGCCGGAAAATAATAAACCAGGCGGGAGAATCTCCGTCTCGTAATGAGCGAAACCTCCCCGCCCGGGTTTTTATCCCTCCGGTGTAACGCCGTCAGCGGCGCCTGTACCACTCGGTCCAGGCCACGCGGGACGCTGCGCCCCGCCTGCGGAACCCTAGGTACACTTTCACCCGTAGTCAGGCGATTTACGGTCGCCCGGTAGCTACTTTTGAGCCATATCCCCAAAATTATACGAGCTATGAACTTGTCCACCTACATTTTACCGCCGCCTCCCGGCGGTGTCAACGCCAAAGTGAACCTTTTCGCCTTGCGGCCCAAAAACGTTCGGTTTATTCTCATCCCTACCTGAGCGCCATGTCGGCCAGCGACAGGACGATCTCGATGGCAATCAGGATGATCACCGCCCACTCCAGCCGGGTGCCGCGCTTGGCATGGGCCAGGCCGGCGAAAACCGTCGTGATGTCCATCAGCGCGTCCGTCTTGTGGCGGATGCTCTCGAAGCGGTCGGCCAGCTCGAACAGCGCCCCCAGCTCGTCGTACAGCGCCGCCGCCTCCTCGTTCACCCAGGTTATGTCCGGCTTGTCCAGCAGCATGATATACGACAGCGTGCTCAAGCGGAAGCCGAGGATGCGGGCCGACATCCGCGCCAGCTGCTCGTCCGAGGCCGTCAGCCGCCCTTGCCCCAGATAGGCCACGAAATCCTCGATCTCGTCCAGCAGGGCGTTCGTGCCGGTTTCCGTCCGCTCCAGCGCCACCGACTTGGCCAGCACCGTGGCCACAATCTCCCGCTGGTAGCCCTCCTCGCGGCGCACCGCCAGGCAGTCGTTGTTGACCGACGGCTCCTCCCCGTCCGCGGCGGCCTCGATACGGTAATCGTCCGTATAATCGAACCGGCCGACATTCGCCAGGCTCTTCTCCACCTGCGCCAGGTAGCGGATCACGTCCATCATCTCGTGATGCTGGCAATTCACGAACACCACGCTGCCGAACGAAAAAAGATGCACCGCCTTGCCGGCCGGATCCAGCACCACCCCTTGGAGGGCGCTCTCCCCCAAAGCCAGCGAATCCTCCCAGCGATACTTGCGGCGGATCCCGAAATGCGCGGCGACGGCGTTCAGGCCGATCTCGTTCGTCACCGCCGCCGCCTTAAAGATGGCGGTCGCCATGTCATCATCCCCCGTTATCCCTTGGGAACGTTCCGGCCGCAGCCCACCGTCAAAAAAGGCCCCGGCGCGCGGCCGGGGCCTCTGTCCCAACGTCAGTCCTCATAACCGTCCTCGGCCGGGTTATCGTCCCGCACCTCGTCCTCGGGCGCGATATCGGCGGTCGAGGTGATGATCTGGGCCAGGGGCACACTGGAAAAATAGCCGCCGACAAGCCGTTTCTTCACTCCGGACCCCTCCTTGTCTTCCTTTTTTCCTGACCCCCGATCTCCTTCAGCCCCTCCATGCAGGCGGCGCGGAAAGAATGCTCGTTGGCCACGGCCGCGGACACGATCGACCTGTCGATCTGCGCGCGCGAAACGGCGTTGTCGCCGGCGCTCATCGCGTACTCCGAGCCGAAGGCCTCGCTGTCCGTCCTTTTCGGCATATTTCCTCACCTCCTGCCGTTAGTTTTCCCCGATCGCCGAAATTCTTCCCGAAAAAAAGCAAACCCCCGGCTTAAACCGGGGGAAACTCGCTCCGGCTATCCTCTTCGTCGGCCGGCAAAACCTGCACAAGCACCTTGTCCACCCGCGTGCGGTCCATATCCATCACCTCGAAGCGGCAGCCGCCCCAAGTGAATACCTCCCCCACCCGGGGAATGAACCCGAGGTACGACACCACGAACCCGCCCAGCGTCTGGTAATTGGCCCGTTCCTCCTCAGGCAGCTCGTCGAAGTCGAACAGCTCCTTGAACTCCTCGATATCCAGCATCCCGTCCAGCAGCCACGAGCCGTCCTCGCGCCGCACCGCCTCTTCCGCGGCCTCGTCGCCCAGCGCGATCCCGCCGACGATATGCTCCATGATATCGTTCAGCGTCACCAGGCCGTCGATGCCGCCGAACTCGTCGATGACCAGGGCGATTGTCATCTTCTTTTCCCGGAACGCCTCCAGCACCTTCAGCGCCGGCATGCTGCGCGGCACATACAGCGGCTCGCGGGCCGCCTGCTCGAGATTGAGCTCCTTGCCGGCGACATGGTCGGCCAGCAGGTCCTTGGTGAACACCACGCCCACCACGTCGTCCAGGCTGCCCCGGCCCACCGGGAAGCAGGAATGGCTGCCGGCGGCGATTATGTCGAGGTTCTGGCGCGCCTCGTCCTCGAGGTCCAGCCACTCTATCTGCACGCGGGGCGTCATCAGCGCCCCGGCCCGCATATCGCTGAGCTGGAAGATATTCTCCACCATCTCCCGTTCGCTCTCCTCGAACACGCCGTGCTGGGCCCCCTGCCCGAGCATCACCTTCACCTCTTCCTCGGTCACCGGCGGCTCGTCCGGCGGCTTGGCGCTCACAGCGGCCAGCACGAACCGCGTCGACAGGCTCAGCACCTTGACGAGCGGCCGCACGAGGCGGACGAAAAACGCCACCGGCCTGGCCACAAAAGCGGCGATCGGCTCGGGATTGTTAAGGGCGATGCGCTTCGGCACCAGTTCGCCCACCACCAGCGACACATAGGTTATGCCGGCCACCACCAGCACCAGGCTCGCCGTATCGGCGGAGCGCGCCAGCGCCGGCACCTGCCTCAGCCAGGCCGCCAAGTGGCCGGACAGCGTAGCCCCGCCGAAGGCGCCCGTCAGGATGCCGATCAACGTAATCCCCACCTGGATGGCCGACAGCATATCCGTCGGCTCCTTGGCCAACGCCAGCGCTCGGCCGGCGCCGCGGTCGCCCTGCGCCGCCATCGCCTCCAGCCGCCCCGTCCGCGAAGACACGACCGCCATCTCGGCGAGGGCGAAGAACCCGTTGGCGATGATCAGCGAAAAAATGATGGCCAGCTCCGTACTTATAGAAGGGCTTTCCAAAAGTGGATAACACTCTCCTCGCGAATTTTATGACTATTAGCTAATATTATATCATGCCCTGCCAGAAAAAAGGAACAAGCGGCAGCAGTCCCTTCGGCCGCGCCGCCTCCCGCGCCCGTCAAAACGGGCGGCCTTGGCCGTTTTCGACTGTTTCCGCCTCTTTTTGCCGCCGTGCCGCCCCAGGCCCGAAAAAAGCGCAACCCCGCCCTGGCCGCGGGATTGCGCTCATCGGTTCTCGTTCCTCTCCTCGCGCTCGTTCAAGGAGATTCTGGCACCTTAATTTAACCATAAATCCGCCGGCAGCGTAAGAGGACCAAAGCCTTATTTTACCGGGCGCCCGGTCCTATGTCCCGCCACCCGCCCGCCGCCCGGCAGGAAATCGCCGCCAGGCCGTAGAATGGATTATATAACCCCGATACTTCGGCAAACGGAGAGAGAGGGTTCGCCATGAACGCATTCGAACCAAGGCAAAAGCTCGACATCATCGTCGAAGACCCCGGCACCGGCCGCCGCCACATCTTTTACAGCCGCATCGAAGACATCGGCCGCCACTCCATGACCATCGCCGCCCCGTACCGGCGGGGCTTCTACCTCCCGCCCTCCGCAGGCCGGGAGATGGGCGTGCGCGCCGCCGCCGACACCTGCGCCTACCTGTACAAAGCCACCCTCCTCAGCCATAACGCCGACCCTGTCCCCGTTTGGGTCATAACCCCGCCCGCCGACGTCAAAAAGATCCAGCTGCGCTCCCACGTCCGCATCCGCGTCGTCCTCGACGCCACCCTCGAACTCGTCGGCGAAGAAAATGGCGGCGTCATCGCCACCCTCACCAGGGACATCAGCGCCGGCGGCCTCAAGGTCGCCCTCATCCGGCCGCTCGTCGCCGGCACCAGGGTCAAGGTCACCGTCAACCTCCCGGGGACAGGCGCCGTCGAAGCGCTTGGCGAGGTAATCCGCGACATCCCGCCCGAGGCGCCCGGCGACAAACGCACCGCCGCGATCAAATTCACCGCCATCCGCGAGCGGGACCGCGGCGAAATCGTCAAATTCATCTTCAAGAAACAGGTCGAGCGGCGCAAGAAGGAGCTCGAATTCTTCGAATAACCGCCCAGGAGGTGCGCCATGAACGTCTCGCTGCAAAACCCAGCCCTCACGCTCGCCGCGCCCGCCGCCGGCGCCGGCCTCATGGTCATGAAAAAAGCCCTCGACACCTACCGGCAGGAAGGCCGGAACATGGCAAGCCTGCTCGCCAAGGCCGCGCCCCCCGCCCCGGCGCCCAACCTCGGCACCCGCCTCGACATCAGAGTCTGACCCCGCGGCCCCGGCATTAGAAAACTTGGCTCCGCCAAGCCTCTTAGGCGCAGGCGGAGCCATAGTTGCACTTATGTCTATCGGAAAGTTATACTTTCTGATAGACCGAAAAAGCCGAGGCTTCGTCTTTCGCCCCGGCACCTTTTTACTTCGCCGTTTCCCGCGCCGCGGCCGGCGCCGCTTCCCGCCGGGCCGGCGCCCCCGTCCGGCCGAGGGAAAACACGGCCAGCGCCGCCCAAATAAAGGCGAACGATACGAACTGGGTGGCGGAAAAAGGCTCATGGTACATGAAAATGCCCACGAACATCGCGATCGTCGGCGACAGGTACTGGACGAAACCGAGAACGGACAACGGGATGCGGTTGGCGGCGTCGGCGAACAGCAGGAACGGCACCGCCGTCGCCGCCCCGGTGCCGAACAGCAGCCAGGCGGTAACCGGCTCGGCCGGCGTGAACGCGCCCAGCCCTTGGCCCTGCAGCCAGGCGAGGTAGGCGAGAGCGACCGGCGTCAACAGGAGCGTCTCCAGCGTAATGCCGGTCACCGCCCCGATGCCCAGCATCTTCTTGCACAGCCCGTACAGTCCGAAAGTGACGGCCAGCGACAGCGACACCCACGGCAGGCCGCCGATATGGACGGTCTGGTTGAGCACGCCAAAGGCCGCCAGCGCCACCGCCGCCGCCTGGCGGCGGGTGAGCCGCTCCTTCAGCACGGCAACGCCGAGCAGCACGCTCACAAGCGGGTTTATGTAGTAGCCGAGGCTGGTCTCCAGGATGCGGCTGTCGTTGACCGCCCAGATATAGATGAACCAGTTTACCGTAATAAGAATCGTCGCCGCCAGCACACCGGCGACTTTTTTCTTCTTGGCCACGATCGCCGCCACCTCGCGGCGGGCCGGGCCCACCCTGCCGGTCACGGCCAGCAGGCCGGCCAGGAACACCAGCGACCATATCACGCGGTGCGCCAGAATCTCCAAGGCCGGCACATGGTCGATGAGCTTCCAGTATATAGGCAGGAAGCCCCATACCACATAGCAGCCGACCGCCGACGCGAGGCCGGCGCCGATTTTCGGGAACCTGTCGCTCATCATCGGGCATTTACCTCGGTATATTATTCAGCGTCCACCCGCCTTCCAGGCGGAAAATGGCATCGCGCATGATGTCGTATTTTACTACTTCTCGGGCCGTTTGGCAATGATGATTTTCCAGAAAACTTGCCGCATACACAAACGCCCCGGCCCATCACTGAGCCGGGGCACCTTTTTCGTTTCCCTATTCCCACTCGATCGTGCTCGGCGGCTTGGAGGTGACATCGTACACCACCCGGTTGACGCCCTTGACCTCGTTGACGATCCGCCGCGAGATGCCGTCCAGCACCTCGTACGGCAGCCGCACCCAGTCGGCCGTCATGCCGTCCTCGCTCGCCACCACCCTGAGGCCGATCGTGTAAGCGTACGTACGCTCGTCGCCCATCACGCCCACGCTTTTGGTGGCCAGCAGCACGGCGAACGACTGCCACACCTTGCGGTACAGCCCGGCGATCTTGATCTCCTGGTAAACGATCGCGTCCGCCTCCCGCAGGATCTCCAGCCGCTCCCACGTTACCTCGCCGATGATGCGGATGGCCAGGCCGGGGCCGGGGAAAGGCTGGCGCCAGATGATGTCCTCCGGCATGTTGAGCTCGCGTCCCAGCGCCCGTACCTCGTCCTTGAACAGGTCGCGCAGCGGCTCGACCAGTTGGAACTTCATATCCTCCGGCAGGCCGCCGACATTGTGGTGGCTCTTTATGACCGCCGCCGTGGCCGTGCCGCTCTCGATCACGTCCGGGTACAGCGTTCCCTGGACCAAGAACTCGATATCGCCCAGCTTGGCCGCCTCGGCCTCGAACACGCGGATGAACTCCTCGCCGATTATCTTGCGCTTGGCTTCCGGGTCGGTCACGCCGGCCATCCGCTTCATGAAGCGCTCGGTGGCGTCGACGTATACCAGATTGATATGGAAGCCGTCGCGGAACGTCTTCACCACCTGCTCGGCCTCGCCCTTGCGCAGGAAGCCGTGATTGACGAACACGCACGTCAGTTGGTCGCCCACCGACTTGTGGACGAGCACGGCGGCCACCGACGAATCCACGCCGCCCGACAGGCCGCACAGCACCCGCTTGTCCCCCACCTTGGCGCGGACGGCGGCCACCGCCTGGTCGACGAACGACCCCATGTCCCAGTCGCCCTTGCAGCCGCAGATGTCGAACAGGAAGTTGCGCAGCATCTTCATGCCTTCCGGCGTATGCACCACCTCGGGATGGAACTGCACCCCGTACAAGTTCCTGGCCGTGTCGGCCATCGCCGCCACCGGCGAACTGTTGGTGTGGGCGGTGACCTCGAAGCCGGGCGGCGGCTCGGTGATGTGGTCGCCGTGGCTCATCCACACCTGCGTCTCGCTGGCGAGCTCGGCGAAAATGCTGTCGCGCCGGTCGATATAAAGCCGCGTGCTGCCGTACTCGCGCGACGCCGCGTGGGCCACCTTGCCGCCCAGCAGGTGCGTCGTCAACTGCATGCCGTAGCAGATGCCCAGCACCGGCACACCCAGTTCGAACACGCCCGGGTCGCAGTGCGGCGCGCCGTCGGCGTACACACTGTTCGGGCCGCCGGAAAACACGATGCCCTTGGGCTTCATGGCCCGCAGCTTGTCCAGTCCGGTGTTGAAGGGTACGATCTCGCAATACACGCCGCATTCGCGGATGCGGCGGGCGATAAGCTGGCTGTACTGGCCGCCGAAATCCATCACCAGCATAGTTTCGTGGTTCGCTGCCGTCATGTCGCTACCAAGCCTCCTTTGTTAGCCCTCACTATACCATAATCTGCCGCCGTTTGTAAATGTCATTTAGGGGCGTTTCCTGCCGCAAATTCCCCTGAACGTACTTCGCCCATATTTAGTCTTTTCCTGCAAAGCCGAAAAGAACTCGGGCAGGCTGCCTGCCTGCCCGAACTTCTCAGTGCCGCTGTATCCCGCGCTCGCTGCAGTTCTTCAGCAGCTCGCCCACCGTCACGATCTGGTACCCCTCCCCCTTGATGCGCTCCAGCAGGATGGGCAGGGCGTCGGCCGTCTGCACCGGCGTGTCGGAGGCGTGCATGAGGATGATCGCCCCCGGCTTCAGCCGCTTCATGACCCGGTCGACGATGACGTCGCGGCCGGGATTCTTCCAGTCGAGCGAATCGACATTCCAGATGATCGTCTTGTAGCCCAGCTCGTCGGCGGCCTTAAGCGACTTGGCGCTGTAATGCCCGTTCGGCGGGCGGATGAGGCTGGCGTCGCAGCCGGTCACCTCCTTGATCAGCGCATGGGCCTTGGTTATGTCCTCCCGCACCCACTCGGGCGGCATATCGCCGTAGTTCTCGTGCCGGTAGCCGTGGCTGGCGATCTCGTGGCCGTCGGCCACCATCCGCTTGGCGACGTCGGGGTACTTGGCAGCCCACGGCCCCATGATGAAAAAGGTCACTTTGAGATCGTTCTTCTTGAGCGTATCGAGAATGGCGGGCGTGAACTTGTTGCCCCAGGAATGATCGAAGGTCAGGGCCACCACCTTCTGGTCGGTGCGCGTGCCGGCGATGGCCATCGGCCCGCCGGCGGCGAAGTCGGCCACCTGGACGTACAGCGTGCCGATGGCCAGCAGGCCGATGATACTGTAAAAAAGATGCCGGTGGTGGACAAAGCGCCGCAGGCTGATAATCATACAGATCCCCTCCTCGCAACATCACTAGTATGTATGCGGGAGGGGACGCTTTTATGAAACCCAGCGGGTGTAGGGACGGCTGCTGAGGCAGCGGTAGATCAGCCTGTTGGAAATCTTCGCCGCCAGCCACAGCGTCAGCATCACCGTGCCGGCCGTCACCCACCACAGGAACTCGCTCTGGCGTATCCAGGCGGGAACGAGCAGCACGGCCGCCCCCACGGCGAATATCGAGGCCGCGGCAAGCGGCATAACCGAATTTATCATTGCGAAAACCGCTTTCCCGTACAGGCGGTCGGCCCGTTCGTCGCGCCGCGATGCGAACAGGGCGGCGAGGGCGGCGAAGCGGTCCGCCGTCCAGGCTTCGTCCTCGCCGGCGACCACCAGAGCGCCGGCCGGGGGATTATAATTGCGGAAGGTGAGCGACACCGCGCCTTTCCCGGCCACCTCGGCCGTGAACTGCAGGCTGTCGATGCGGGGCAGCACGGCGAGCAGCTCGCTCAGACGCCGCCGGTCGGTGACGATCTCCTGCGGGCGGTCCTTCTGCTTGCCGAGCAAGTCGCCGCCCGTGCCGACGACAGCCTGCCAGAGGAATTCGCCGCCCTGGCCGATAGCCGACCATATCCCGTCGAACAGGGCCTCATCCAGCGTACAGGCCGGCAGCCGGCCTTTCTCGGAAAACGACTCCGCCATCCCGTTCACCCCCATGCCGCGATCCTCGGCGGCCAGCGCCGCCAACCCGCGGAAAATCCGGGCTTCCAGCCAGTTCATATTTTAACAGCTTCACCGGCAAAAGACAAGTCATCTTACACCGGGACGCCGCTCACCTGCTAATTACTTAGCCGGCCTGAAAATGAGAGGCTGCCATAACGGCAGCCTCTAAACCTTATATGCACGGAGGTCCCATTAAAGGTGCGAAAGGAAAACCTGCCGCGCCATAAATTCGGCAGACAGGTTGCCGCCTGCCGAACGGGAACTTTATTTGCTCCCGGCAAATCCCAGAAGTATGAGCTTAGTGCCCACTCCGCCGGTCACCACGTCAATGCGGGCATTGGCGGCGCCCCTGATTGCATTATGAACATAAACGGACACGCCGTCAATGTTCGCTTTTTCGTATTCGCCAAGCTCGGCTGGTTTAGGCATGCCCCATCGCACGGACGGGATGTCTCGCGACTGAGCCCCGCCTCAGCTATAGCAAACTTGTTTGTCCAGGCCGACGGTGACGTTGTTGCCGCGATCGGCGACGATTTCCCGCGCCTTCGGCGTTATTCTCAGATTCATCTTCCGCCTTCTCCCTCTCGCATATCTTCAAACTCAATCCGCACAAAACATAACAAGCACTAATCAATTGTACCGGTTAGCAAGCCCCGCCGGTGTGCCTGCAAATCGCCTCGCCCATCCGCCGCAGGCCTTTCTCCACGATGGCCCTGGGCATCGCCAGATTCAGGCGCACAAAGCCTTTCGCGTTTCCCACAAACAGGCCGTCGCCCCCCTCCAGCAAAACCCCGGCCTTGTTGGCGAAAAACATCGGCAGGTCGTCCACCGCCGGCAGGCAACGGTTCAAATCGACCCAGGCCAGATAAGTAGCCTCCGGGATCGGGCAGACAGCGCCCGGCGCCTTGGCGGCGAAGTAGTCGGCCACCAACCGGAAATTGCCGTCCAGGTAGGCTTTCATCTGCTCCAGCCAGTCGCCGCCATGCTCGAAGGCCGCCTGCGTTGCCGCAAGCGAAAGGGGATTTACACAGCCTATCAGCTTATCGTGGGCCGCCATTTGTCTCCGCACCTCGGCATCCCGGACAATGACGTTGGAAAACATCAGCCCGGCCATATTGAAGGTCTTGCTGGCCGCCATGCAGGTGATGAGCCGGGGATAATCCGGCATGACCCTGGCGGTGGGGATATGCCTTTTGCCCTGGCGAATCACGTCGCAATGAATCTCGTCGGAAATCAGCCACAGCCCGTATTTCTCCGCGATAGCGCCCACCTGCTTTGTCTCCTCCACCGTCCACATCCGGCCGGTGGGGTTGTGAGGGTTGCACCACAGCAAAAGCTTCACCTTGGGATCCGCCGCTTTCCCTTCCAAATCCTCAAAATCAATAGTGAACCAGCCATTGTCATCCTTTAGCGGCGAACAGACCAGTTCGCGGCCATTGAAAGTGGCGGCGTGCTTGAAATAGCCGTAGGCCGGGGTGGTGATCAGCAGCTTCTCATCCGCCGCTACCAAATCGCCCACAAGCTCGTACAGCGCCGGAATGATGCCAGGCGTGAATACCAGTTGCTCATTGGGGAAGCTCCAGTCATACAACGTGCGGCACCAGCCGGAAAACGCCTCATAATAGGCGTTCTCGAACACCCGGCTGTAGCCGAAAATACGTCTGTCCACCCGGTCTTTGATGGCCTGGCAGACCTCCGGCGGCGTGGCGAACTCCATATCCGCCACCCACATACGCACGAAATCATCGTCCTCATAGGGAAACTTCATCTCCGGGCCGGCGTGAAAGATATACTCCCGGAACCCGTCGGTATTCATGGCGTTCGTATTTTTGCGGTCAATAATCTCATCAAAATTATATTTCATCTTGGTTCTCCCCAATCAAAGTTTGTTTTGAGCGATTCCATCGGCGATCAACTCTTTTCGATATAGCGGGCAATGATCGTTCCGGCAAGCAGGGACCATACCGGAGCGCTGACATTTAAAATTGTAATATTCGCCAGAGCGATCATAAAGGCAAAAGTTGCGCTGAGTTTCATCGACGGCCGGGAAAAACTGATTTGCAAGCTGTTTACAAAGACGCCAAGCAATGCGAACCCGCCCAAGATTGCAATAAATGGACTAGGCAAAGCCTGAATCCAGGGGACAAGCTTCCACGATAACAAGCCAAAAACAAGAATAATGCTTCCGGAAACAACCGCCCCCATATAGCGCATTTCCCTTGGGCCCGCTTCTTCACCGGCACAGATCGCAGTCATCATTCCGCCGATATTCGCGGACTGGCCGCCAAAAAAACCGGCGATAACCGAAAAGAGACCACTCAAGGCAACAACGCGATTAACCGGCGGATGATAATCGTTCTGCTCTAAAGCCCCGAGCCCAACCGCGCAATCATTGCTTAAAACAAGTAACGCCAAGGGAACCGCAACCGAGAGGAAACCAATCACGCTAAACTCGGGAACTTGAACGTGCGGAAAAGCAAAATCGATCGCCATTCCCGTACTACTGATATTATGGGACAAAAGCAAGAGAATGCACCCGGTTACAATCGCCGCCAGCATCGGCGGAATACGCTTATTTCCTTTGCTGAAAAAAAAGAAAACCAATAAGGCGCCGCCGCCGACCAACAAGAATTGGCTGGTGGAAACGATAAAATTCATCATATACTTAGTAATCATTCCCGCCAGCATCGCGGAAATAACTTCTCTGGGAACATAATCCAGCAATTTGGCGAAAGTACCCAAAGCCCCTGCCGACAGTATCAATAAACCCGATAAAACATAAGCGCCGATGAGCTCCGGATAAGTAAATTGGTTAGTAACTGTGGCTAAAAAGGCTACGCCGGTAATTGAATGAGCCCCTACGATCGGCATGCGATAGCGTAGCGGCAAAATAATACCAAAAATTCCCCCGCCGACATATATCGCAAAAAACCAGAGTACCGTTTGATAGGTTGAAAAGTTCCCTTTCGCCGCCGCCTCTAAAATAAGGGCCGGTGGACCGGTGATTGCCAATAATGAAGTAATGACTCCTATCGCAATATTCCTTTGATTTAAATCCCGTAAAGGATTAATCCTCTCCTTCTGAATAACTATCTCAAGAACACTCAGATATAATCCTCCTCTAAGGCATTAAAGCATATGTTGTCTCTTCTTGGTTCGCCCCAATCAAATTACGCTTCCCAAATCACTCGGCCTTGAAATTGTAATCGCATTTTTGGCATTGCGCAAGGATATGCTCGCTGTCCTCTCGGTGGTATGCGCCCGACCATCGGCAAATGCTTTGCAGGATAGGCACGACGGAATTTCCCTTATCCGACAGGCAATATTCCACTCGCGGCGGAATTTCATCAAACTGTCGCCTTTGAACGATGCCGTCCTCGGTCAACTCTTTCAGAGTCGCCGCCAAAACCGCGTCCGTGATATTTGTCATTTCCTTGCGCAGAGAGCTATAACGAAGAACCTCTTTCTCTGCCAGAAGACAGATAATCCGCGACTTCCATTTCCCGCCGAAAATCTCCAGGCCATATTCCAACGGGCAACGAATATCTTTTTCCAACTTGGGTTTATACATTCTGTACCCTCCTGTATCGTAATTATATAAGGCATACTGTTCAAACACAAGCAACTATGAAATTTATGAGTTACTCATGAATTTACTAATATATTCTTTTTCCGGAATCCTGTGGCTATAATCAAAGCAGGCTCCAAACAGGAGCCGTACAAAATCCGTTAAGGAGGAAGGTATATAATGAAAATCAATGCTTATCTGGAAATAACCATGAAAATTGACGCCCCCAATCGTCCTGCCGCAGCAAAGATCTACACCGATTACCGCGCGCCTTTTCTCAAGACTATCGAAGGCGCTCTGACGAAAGACCTGCTGATCCGGGACGAGGATGTTCAGGTTCTGCACGGTTTTGACAGCGTGGAACACGCGCAGGCATACCTGACCAGCGAGATGTTCCGGAACGACGTGTTTATCGGCCTCAAGCCGCTCTGGAGCGCCGATCCCGATGTGAAAATTTACAGCGTGGCCTAAGTCCTGATTTCAAGCCGTAAAACAAAATCCGTGCAACCGAATAAGTTGCACGGACTTTGTTTGTCTTCCTAATTTCATCTAATAATAAAGGACCGTTTGCCTGGTTCCTCTCCAGAACAACTTAAAGGGGAAGGAAGTATTCATTCTCCCTTCTGGTTGCTAGTTTCTTAGTAAAATCTTCTGCAAATTTCAGGTAGTTGCTGTCATTCATGTTTTTTGCCTGCACCGGACAGATTCGGATACAGCGAAAACAGGAAACACATCGCTCAGAATCAACTGTCCTGCAGTCCGAGCCTATCGCGCCTACGGGGCAACTTCTCACACAAGTTCCGCATCCGATACATGTATCTGCCGTAAGGGGACGAAAAATCCCGCCAGTGCCTCCTTCTCTATACGGGCGGTTTCCCTTTATCGCCAGGACTTCGCCGGCTGTATCCGGAAGCCTCTTGACTGCGGCCAGAAAATCTTTTGCGAACCTCTCGTGTTCCTGCATATCGGATGCGTCCGGCCTGCCTACCTGAACCTGTCCCCAGGTATGCTGTCCGATTAAAGCCGCTGCCGCTTTAACCACAAATCCATTCGCCTCTACGAGGTCCGCTAATTCCAGCAGCGCATCGTCGTAATTTCTATTGCCATAAGTAACCGTTACAATACACGGCGTCTGTTGTCCGCGAATCCGGGCAAGCCGCTGCGCAGCAACTATAGGAACTCGCCCCCGATACACCGGCATCCCGAATACCACGAAATCATCCCCAGAAAAAGCCGCCTCTGTGCACCTTGCACTATAAGCTGTCAAATCTATCCGGCCATACTTCTTTCCTGACGCCAATTCCTCTGTAATACTAACAGCATTCTTTTCCGAAGTACTCGTAGGAGAAAAATATACGGTTGTATAATTCACGATGTTTCCCTCCAAATACAGTTCGCTGCCCCCACACGTACACAATATTGGATTTAAGTGCTCAATGTCAAGTTAAGTTCATGCATTAACGAACATTATCACCTTATTACCATATTTCCAATAATCAGCGTTGGCCATTATAAAAAAGGTACCTTAAGGTACACGACGGTTTCGCCAGTCGCAAAAGCTGTTACTCGTCACCTTAAAAGGGTCTTTATATTCCTTCACACTGATTGGGTCAGCTACCATATCCTCTTGTAAGGTCGTCTATCGTTCACCAGCCCCCGCCGTCAGGTTCAGCCTCACTAGCGCGGACATCTTCTGGCGAGCTCTTAGGTCACCCAAAGACAAAGAAAGCGGTTGTTCATTGTATCATGAACAACCGCTTTCTTACAAAATCCGTTAACCAAACGTTAACATCTTAAGGGTGCAATTAGGCATAACCTTTGATTTACCAATCATTTTGGTAATTTTTTACATCATGCCGTCCCTTCTGGCACTACCGCAGGATAAGGGAATAGCGCTATATATGCGCGGAAATAAAGGACTTGTGAGCTACAATTTTTGAAATACGTGCAATATTTTTTCCCAGTGCCTTAATTGCGTTAACATCTCGTTAACACCAGCCATTTTTTCAGGATCTCTCGTTAACAACAATGTCCCGATAAACTTAAAAGCCTTCTCTCGTTTTGTGGCACGCAAGGATACATAGCCTGCTCAATTCTCCACGTTGTTGCATACTCAGTGTGCATGGAGCGGTCCGTTAAAGGTTTGGTAAGAAAACATTCTACGCTACTGTCAGGTTATATATTATTGGGGGCGGGATAATAACCAACAAAAAAGGCCAGCCTCTCATTTGAGAAGTGACCCTCAAAGCCTTTTTCTACTTTCTTCGGGAATTGAGATTAATACATTCTTTTTTTGCCTAATTCATTTATAAGTTCTACTAACATATAGCATGCCTTTGGAAAATATAGCACCTCTCCGCTCTTTGTCGTAATCTTAATGCGATACAATCCTTTATCCACTAATGTGATCTCATCGAAAGATAAGAATCGCACTTCATCTGCGTCCTTTATTATTACCCCCTTCTCATCCAGTGTAATCTGAATTTTTGCAATAAATGAGGGGATAAAGAATAAGTAGGGGATAAAAAGCAGACCCACTAAAAGCCATATATTTATCAGCCCAAAGGAATATGCTGAACTGGAACCAAGAACAAAAAATAAGATTGAGAACAATATTGTATCCGGAGAAAAAGCATACTTGCCTATTACATCATATTGAATATGTCTAGGTGTACCTTCATTGCAAGGCTTGATGATAAAGCGATTCATATTAGGCCGGAAAAAGGAGGTCCCAATAACCCAATCACTCAACCCCAGCCTAATCAAATTAAGAATTTCTCGTTCATCCACCGTAATGACCAAACAATAATTTGCTGTATAAACATCTAAAATAACATTACGGGGAGTAAGCGCGTTTATCCAATATCGTCCCGTTATTTTCGTGACGTCTGTGATACCGACTCTCTTCCGCCCGTGTAGCCGTTTCAGTTCAGCCACGGTGATATTGCCGGCCAGCTTGCATCTCCAGAGAAGGTCCGCAAAGGAAATCATAATAAATGAACCTAACAAGCCAATTTGGAGCACCCAAAGACAAATCGCAAAAAGAATTAATGCCCCGGACACCCATATAACACTATTACCCATTACAAACCTCACCTGATTTATTTGTCATTGTGTTACATGCTCTAAGGCTTCTCGATAATCTTGTTGGCTTCTTCTTTAAATAAGTACTTCAGGTTTAAATAAGTACTCAGGCTTTTCTCAAGAATAAACTGGTCCGTTCCGGAAAGGTTTAACGCTTCTGCAATGACTTGACTCATTTTTTTCGCACCCATTCCGGCTACTAAATCTATTCCATTCTTCTTTGCAGCGTCTACAAATGCATTCTCCCAGGTATAACTTGACATATCATAGTTGATAGATTTTTGCTTTGCCGCCTCAAGTACCAAATTAATAGGTGCCGCCACAGCAGGACCATATGGGCCAGTGTATACAGTGGCAACGCCGGTAGCCCCCATTTTACCGATGTCTATTATTACGGGATATATGTCTTTAAGAACCGCATCCTGCATTGCCTTTTTAAACTGACTGTTGGCCAACTCAGGATTGTCATGGCCGAAAATTGCTATTCTTAGAGGACTAAAATAGTCCCCTCCCCCAACGAATGGGCCTTCATCATCATTTCCTGGTAAAATGCCAAAATATTTCGGTTTTATCGTAATTCCTGAAAGTATTCCATGAGGAATAATTTAGAAGTGGAGGACAGTTTGGATATATCTATTTGGTCTGAACTAGATATAGAACCAAATACCAGAAGAACATCTACACAAAATTCTGCTTCAAGCCTACCCCGTTCAAATTCACTGGTGGTTATTAATATTTTATCATATTGCTGTTTTAACTCCCTTAGAAACGTCAGATGATATTGGCCTGGTTCAATCTCTACACGTACGACAGTAATCCCGTCCTCTAACAGTGCGTTAAGTGCTCCGCTTAAACTTTTCACATTCAAATTTTGCCCCATAAATCCCAATATCTCGGGCATTAATACAACCCGCCGTAAACCTTCTGGCATTTCTTTATTATTAATGCCAGCTTTAAAGCCTTCTTTATAGGTTGCTTTCGGGGACAAGCTAGCCTTTGCGTTTTCCCCAGATAAAATTTGAGGTTCATTAGGACTTGGAAAATTAGTTCGTTGTATCATTTCAGCAACTGTACGTTCATTTTCCGCTTCGATTACTCTATTCTGTTCAGCCGTCCTGATTTCTTCTTCATAAGGCCGTCTACCTGCGGAGTCAACCTTTGTTAATACCCCATTCTCATTATATTCCAAATGAAGACCTCTTACCATATCATCCCAATCCAATGTGGCATCAACGAATGCCGGATTGGCAGGCCCTAATATTATTTCAAAGTTATATTGCCATCTTGACGCATACTCCTGGAACATTTCTGGGTATGATGATAGGCGGTTGTTCCTAATAGTATTATAAATAGTATAAGGTGATTCCAGCAGCCCACTAGCTGCCAGTTCCCCTAAACTCCCCACTGCCGGCGGTTTGGCAGAGGCCAAATTAAGGTTTTCCGTTAGCATCTGCATCTGGGCTTCTGACTCTCTCAGGTTTTGAGCAGCTATTAAAGGACAATTTTCCGTCTCTTTTGCCCAACCATATTAGGATATTGAATATCCTGGTACTCCTGCAAAGCATTCAGCCTGAACACCGCCGCGTTAGCTTGGTCTTGGTACGACTGGTCGAAATGGACGCCTAACTGTTCATTATTAACATAAACTCGTGTCTGCCAATCGTTGAAAATAGCTTGGTCTATTTGGTATTGTTCTGATTGCGCATACGATTCAAAATCAATGTCTTCTTTAAAACCCATCTTCTCACCTCCCAAACTCATAATTGTGATAACAAATAAGACCCGAACGCCTTGTAGATTTACCCCTCTATTCTTTATCCGTACTGTAGCTGCCAAAATTAAATGCCCGAAAGCTGACGGGATTGCCTGACCGAAAATTGCTGGGTATAATGGCCATATCAATCTGAAAAAGGAAAAGACGTCTCTGTTTGGTGTACTGTTGCCCCACAACAGTACCAGAGACG
>JARKPR010000074.1 GCA_029975165.1 Selenomonadales bacterium | reverse complement strand
TCGAACGCGAGCTCAACGTGAAGGTCGTCGTGCCGCCAAGGCCACAGCTCAACGGCGCCATCGGCTGCGCCGTCCACGCGATAAACCTTATTGCGAAACAGTAGTAGGCCGCTCAGAAGTGCCCAGATGCAAGGCGCACCGGATAAGCAGACACACAACGCTTCAGCGTTGATGTGATCGCTTATACCCGAAAGGGTGCGAGCGCGCCGCGCCGCGTACTTGGTTGCGTACGCTAGCAAGCGCTCTGATAAGTCAGACGCACGACGCTTCAGCGACGATGCGGTCGCTTACAACGCCGCAGATGGGCGCTGCTGGGCGGCCGTCAACGGGAGATGAGACTATGCTACTCGGCATCGACGTCGGCGGGACGTTCACCGACGCCGTGGTTGTGAAGGGGAACAAGGTGCTGGCCCAGGCCAAGACGCCGACGACCCACGACGATCTGCTCGCCGGCATCCTCGCCGCCCTCGACCGGGTGCTGGCCGGGACAGGCGTCGCCGGCCTGCGGCGGGTGGCTCTGTCGACGACGATCGTGACCAACGCGGTCGTGGAAAACAAGCTGGACAAGGTGGGACTGTTCCTCCTGCCCGGCCCGGGCATGGATATCAGTCCCCTGGTGCCCGAGCGCCCGTACATACTTACCGGCTACATCGACCACCGCGGCCGCGAGACGGCCGCGCCCGCCGAAGACGAGGTGGCGGCGGCCTGCCGCGAGCTGGCCGGGCGGGACGTATTCGCCGTCGCCGGCAAGTTCGCCGTCCGCAACCCGGCCCACGAGCAGACGGTGGCCGGCTGGCTGCGCGCCCGGACCAAGCCGGCCCATATCACGCTCGGCGCGGCGGTCGCCGGGTCACTTAATTTTTGGCGGCGGGCCAACTCGGCCTACTACAACGCCGCCGTCTGGCGCCCTTTCAGCCGCTTCGCCCGCGCGGTGCAGGCGGCCGTAGCCGAGCGCGGCATCAGCGCCCCGGTCTACATCCTCAAGGCCGACGGCGGCACCATGCCGCTGGCGGCCGCCGGCGAACGGCCGGTCGAGGCCGTGTTCACCGGCCCGGCGGCCAGCGTTCTCGGCATCATGGCCCTGGAAGCGCCGCAGGGCGAGGCGGTATCGATCGACATCGGCGGCACTTCCACCGACATCGCCTTGTGGCGGGACGGCGCGCCCCTGTTCGCCGAACGGGGGGCGGCGATCGGCGCCTACCCGACCGCGGTGCGCGCTTTCTGGCTCCATTCCATCGGCATCGGCGGCGACAGCTGCGTCCGCCGTGCAGGCGGGCGGATAATCGTCGGTCCCGAGCGCCGCGGCCCGGCGATGGCGGCCGGCGGCCCGGCCCCCACGGTGGCGGACGCCATGATCGTCGCCGGCGCGGCCGACTTCGGCGACAAGGCGAAGGCCGTCGAGGCCATGCGGCTTACGGCCGCCGGCGGCGAGACGCCGCAGGCTGCTGCGGACGCCGTGCTGGCCGCGGCCGCCGACGCCATCCATACGGCGATAACGCAAATGATCGAAGCGCGGGCGGCCGAACCGGTGTACCGGGTCGAGGACATCGTCCGCGACCGGCGGCCCCGGCCCGCCCTCCTCGTAGGCGTGGGCGGCGCGGCCGCCGGCCTCGCGCCCCTGGTGGCCGACCGCCTCGGCATCGCCCACCGGGTGCCGGCGGGGGCGATGGTCGCCAACGCCGTCGGCGCGGCGGTCGCCAGGCCGACGGTCGAAGTGACGCTACGCGCCGACACGGCTCAGGGCTACTACACCGTCGCCGAGCTCGGCGTGAGGGCCGCGCTGTCGGCCCGCCGCTTCGCGCTGGCCGACGCCGGCGAGCTGGCGGCCCGCCACCTGGCGGAACGGGCAGCGGCGGCCGGCATCCCGGTGGCCGACGTCGAGACGGTGTACGCCGAGGAATTCAACCTCGTGCGCGGCTTCAGCACCATCGGCAAGATCATCACCTGCCGGCTGCAGATAAAACCGGGCGTCTTCGTTGGGGAAGGAGCGTGATGGCCGTGAAACCGTTCGGCCTGGTCTTTTTCCCGGCCTTCGACTGGGCGATATCGCCGACCCACCCCGAACGGGAGGAGCGGCTGCTCTACACCCGCGACCAGATCGTCGAGGAAGGGCTGCTCGACATGCCCGGCATCCGCGAGTACAAGCCCCGCCTGGCAGGCCTGGGCGACGCGGAACGGGTCCACATCGGCGTGCCCGACATCGCCTCCCTCATCACCGAGGCCCATCTGGTGTCGGCCGGCGGGGCGATCACCGCCGCCGAGGCGGTGGTCAGGGGCGAGGTGGAGCGGGCCTTCGCGCTCGTACGGCCGCCCGGCCACCATGCCATGCGGGTGGTCCATGGGACGCGGGGCTTCTGCACCATCAACATCGAAGCGGTCATGGTCGAGTACCTGCGGCGGCACCACGGCCTGCGGCGGGTGGCGATTGTCGACACCGACGTCCACCACGGCGACGGCACCCAGGACATCTTCTACCACGACCCCGACACGCTGTTCATCTCCTTCCACCAGGACGGCCGCACCCTCTACCCCGGCAGCGGCTTCACCGACGAGGCCGGCAGCCCGCCGGCCCTGGGCACGACGCTCAACCTGCCGCTGCCGCCGGGCACGACGGACGAAGGACTGCACTACGTGCTCGACAACCTCATCCTGCCGGTGCTGGACGACTTCAAGCCCGACATCGTCATCAACTCCGCCGGCCAGGACAACCATTACAGCGATCCGCTGGCCAACATGGCCATCACCGCCCAGGGCTATGCCTCGCTGGCCGCCAAGCTCAAGGCCGACGTCGCCGTGCTCGAAGGCGGCTACTCGATCGAGGATGCTCTGCCTTATGTAAATACCGGCATCATCCTCGCCATGGCCGGCCTCGACTACAGCCGGGTGGTGGAGCCGGACAACGCCGCGGCGCCCCGCGGCCTGCCGGACAGGACCAGGGCTTACCTCAAGGATCTGGTGGCCACGCAGAGCAGCCTGTGGCACAGCCGCGAACGGTTGGGCCGCGAGGCGGCGGCCAGGGCCGGCGACTGGTGGGCGCGGCGCCGCGGCATCTATTACGACGACAGCGGCATCAACGAGCAGCAGGTGGAGCGGCTGCGCCTCTGCCCCCGCTGCCGCGGCTACCTCACGGTCGCCAGCGAGGCCGAGGGCCATCACTGCGGCTACAAGTCGGCGTTCGCCGCCTGCCTGCCGCGCGGCGTCTGCCGCGAATGCCGGCGGGACGCCCGGGACACCGTGCTGACGGCCAAGCGCCAGGGCAAGTACGGATATTATTTCATCCAGGACAAGGACAACGATACGCTGGAACGGGTCTAGGCCCGAGGGGAGGACTTTATGTCAAGAAGCGACGGGCGCCAGGCGCTCGACCTGCGCAAGGTAAGGATTGTCCGCAACTATCTGAAATACGCCGAAGGTTCGGTGCTGGTGGAGTTCGGCGACACGAAAGTCATCTGCGCCGCCAGCGTCGAGGAAAAGGTGCCCCCCTTCCTCAAGGGCATGGGCGAGGGTTGGGTGACGGCCGAGTATTCGCTCCTGCCGCGCTCCACCCAGGTGCGCAACGTCCGCGAAGTGGCCAAAGGCAAGCCGAGCGGCCGCACGCACGAGATCCAGCGGCTGATCGGCCGGGCGCTGCGCAGCGTCGTCGACCTCAAAGCGTTAGGGGAACGCACCGTTATCATCGACTGCGACGTCGTCCAGGCCGACGGCGGCACCCGCACCGCCTCGATCACCGGGGCGTTCGTGGCCCTGGTCGACGCGGTCGACACCTTTTACGCTCCCGGCCATACCTTCCCGGTCACCGACTTCCTGGCGGCGGTCAGCGTCGGCGTCGTCGGCGGCCAAGTGCTGCTCGACCTGTGCTATGAGGAGGACTCGCGGGCGGCCGTCGACATGAACCTCGTCATGACCGGCGAAGGCCACTTCGTCGAAGTCCAGGGCACCGGCGAGCAGGCGCCGTTCAGCAAGGACCAGCTTCAGACGATGCTGGCGGCCGGCGAGCAAGGCGTCGCCGCGCTCATCGACTGCCAGAAGGACGTTCTGGGCCAACTGGCCTGGCGGATCGGCCGGTCATGACCGCCATAGTTGTCGGCACCCGCAACAAGGGCAAGGTGGCGGAGATCGCCGCCGCCCTCGCCGCACTGCCGGTCGAGGTCGTGTCCCTCGACGGCTTCCCCGCCGTCCCCGAGGCCGAGGAGACCGGCGACACGTTCGCCGCCAACGCCATCCTCAAGGCTACCTACTATGCCCTCCACACCGGCCGGCCGTGCCTGGCCGACGATTCGGGGCTGGAGGTCGACGCCCTCGGCGGGGCGCCGGGCGTCCATTCGGCCCGCTACGCCGGCCCGGGGGCGGGCGACGCCGCCTGCAACGCCAAGCTCCTGGCCGCGCTGGCCGGCGTGCCGGCGGCCGAACGCACGGCCCGCTTCCGCTGCGTCCTCGCCTATGTGGACCAGGACGGGACACTGCTCACCGCCGAAGGCACCTGCGAGGGGCTCATCCTGGAGGCACCCCGCGGCACGGGCGGCTTCGGCTACGACCCGCTCTTCCATTACCCCGCGGCGGACAAGACGCTGGCCGAGATGACGCTGGCCGAGAAGAACGCCGTCAGCCATCGCGGCCAGGCGGTCCGCAACATGGCGACGGCGCTGACGGAGTATTACCATGCACATCGGCGTGATTAGCGACAGCCACGGTTCGCTGTTCGCCCTGCGCCGGGCGGTCGCGGCCGCCGGCCCGGTGGCGATGTGGCTGCACGCCGGCGACTACAGCCAGGACGCCGCCCGCCTTGCCGCCCTCACCGGCCTGGCGGTGACGGCGGTGGCGGGCAACTGCGACGGCCTTACCGACGCCAAAGTCGACGAATTCGTCACGATCGGCGGCCGGACGATCTGGCTGACCCACGGCCACCGCTACGAGGCCAGGGAACGGCGCGAGGAGCTGCTGTGGTGGGGGCGGCAGTATGGCGCCGACGTCGTCGTGTACGGCCACTCCCACATCCCCGACATCAGCCGCGAGGACGGGATACTGCTCTTCAACCCCGGCGCGGCCTCGCGGCCCCGTGGCGGCTTTGCGGCGAGCTGCGGGCTGCTCATCTTCGCCGGCGGCGAGGTGCGGGCCGAGATAATAGAAATCTAGGCAACGCCTGGCGCGATTTTTTTTGCTATGGGACGGGAGCATATGGCGCAAGAATTTTTCCGCGTCTTCAGACGGGAATACATGACCATCCTCGTGGTGGTCCTGCTGGTAGGCCTGGCGGGACTTGCCTATATATACCCTTTCCACACCCATTTCCGCTTCACGGTAAGCGTGGCCGTGCTGGCGACGTTGCTGCTCTACTTCCCCCGCCTGCCGGCCGTCACCACCGCCGTACTGTCCGGCGTGGCCATCTTCATCGGCCGTAGCGCCGTCCAACTGGCCTTCGACCCGGTGGACTTCATCCAGGTCATGGCCATCAACTCGCCGTCGATAGTCTACTACATATTCTACGGCGCCTGCTTTCACGCGCTGCGCCTCCGGCAGCGCGTGAACAACCTCCCGGCCCTCATCCTGTTCCTCACCGTCAGCGACGTGGGCAGCAACCTCGTCGAGCTCGCCACCCGCGGCGACCCGATCAGCGGCAACCCGGAGACGGTGTTCTCCAGCCTCATCGGCGTGGCGGTGCTGCGGGCGGTGCTGGCCGTCGGCGCCTACTACGCCCTGCGGCGCTACCAGGCGTTCGTGTTGGCCGAGGAGCAGGTGGCCCGCTATGCCGAGCTAACGCTGCTGATCGCCCAGCTCAAGGCCGAACTTTACTACCTCAACAAGTCCTCCCAGGATATCGAGCGGGTGATGGAAGACAGCTACTGGCTGTACAAGCGCCTTCACGCCCGCGACGCGACCGACCCGGACGCCGCCCAGGCGCTGGCGGTGGCCCGCAACATCCATGAGGTGAAGAAGGACTACCACCGGGTGGCGGCGGGCATCGAGGCCATCCTCAGCCCCTCGGCCGCCGTCCGGGGCATGCGGCTGGCGGAGATATTCTTCATCATCGCGCAGAACACCCGGCGCTATCTCGCCGGCATCGACAAGAAAATCACCCTCATGCTCAGCTACGAGTTCGACTTCGTCTCCGACCAGCATTACGCAATCGTCTCCATCCTCGACAACCTCATCATCAACGCCGTCGAGGCGTGCGGCGACACAGGCGTCATCAGAGTGACGGAGCGGACGGAGGCGGGGGAAATCGTCTTCGCCGTGGAAGATAACGGGTGCGGTATCAAGCCGGAGGACTTCGACCTGCTGTTCGCGGTCGGCTATTCCACCAAATTCTGCCCCGAAACAGGCAAGATGTCCACCGGGCTCGGCCTGGCCCATGTGAAGAACCTGACCGAAATGCTGGACGGGATGGTGACGGTGGTGTCCGAGGACGGCGTGACGCGCTTCACGGTAACGCTGCCGATGCACGCTATCGTGTCGCCCGGCGAATAGGGACGCGAGGAGGGGAACGGATGGCGGCTCGATTTGTCGTCGTCGACGACGACGTAAGCGTCAGAAAAATAATCCGCCATATCATCGAGGGCAACGACCTCGGCACGGTTGTCGCCGAGTGCGCCGACGGCCTGGAAGCGGAGAAGGTCATCGCCGAAAGCCGGCCGGATATAGCGGTGATCGACCTGCTGCTGCCGGGCCAGGACGGGGTGGAGCTCATCCGCAAGCTGGGCGAGCGGCGGCTGCCCGTAGCGTTCATCATGATTTCCGAGTCCAGCAGCCAGACGATGATCACCCAGGCGTACAACCACGGCATCGAATTCTATATCCACAAGCCGGTCAACGTCTCGGAGATCGTCACCGTCGTCAACCGGGTGAAGGAGAGCCGCGACCTCAAAAAGGCCATGTCGCTCATCTCCCGGACCACTGCCCAGTACGCCGCCCCGGCTGCGGGACCCGCGGCGGACGGCAGCCGCGAGAAAAAATTCATGTACAAAGTCTTCTCCGACCTCGGCATTCTCGGGGAAGCGGGGGCCAAGAGCATCTACCAGATGACGAGGCTTTTGGCCGGCGGCTTCCGCGCGAACGACGACACGCCGTACCAGCTCCATGAACTATACCAGCGGATGGCCCGGGAGGCCGGCCAGGACACCAAGGCCATCGAGCAGCGGGTGAGGCGGGCCATCGCCAAGGCGCTGCAGAATCTGGCCAACCTGGGGCTCGAGGACGCCCGCAGCGAGCGCTTCCAGACCTACAGCACCGCCCTGTTCGACTTCAGCGAAGTGCGGCAGGAGATGAGCTTCGTCCAGGGCAAGAGCCCCTACCACGGCAAGATCAACGTCAAGAAGTTCGCCGAGGGACTGATGTTCCTGGCCACGAAAGAGTGATCCCGGCAGAGGACGACAAACAAAAAAACGACCGCGCAGTTCAATGGCGCAGTCGTTTCTTCTATTCGGCGCTTTTGCGGCGCTCGCTGTTCTTCTCGCTGATGTGCTGGAGCAGGGTCTTTTCGGCATTGTCGACGTGCTTGCGGGCCAACTGTTGCGCCAAGGCCGGGTTTCGGGCGGCCAAAGCCTCGACGATGCGGCGGTGCTCCTCGAGCGAGGGCCTGGCGCGGCCGGGATAGGCGTAAGTGATGGTACGGAAGACGGTGAGCTTTTCGCGCAGGTTGCTGATGATGGCGGCCAGCGTCTTGTTGTTGGTAGCGCCGTAGAGGATGTCGTGGAACTTGCAGTCGGCCTCGACGATCTTCGCCGTATCGCCCTTGTCGATGTATTCGCTGATCTCCACCAGCAGCCGTTCCAGGTGCTCAAGCTCGTTTTCGCCGATGCGCTCGGCCGCCAGGCCGGCCGCCAGCACCTCGAGCGCCGAGCGGATCTCGAACACTTCGTTGATATCGCGGATCGAAATGTCGGCCACATAGGTGCCGCGGCGGGGCGCCATGACGACGAAGCCCTCCTGCTCGAGCTTGCGGATAGCTTCGCGGACAGGTGTGCGGCTGACGCGGAGCTGTTCGGCCAACTGGTTTTCCATGAGGCGTTCGCCCGGCGGCAGAGCGCCGTTGGTGATGGCGTTGCGCAAGACATCGAACACGACCTCGCGCAACGGCTTGTAGTTATCCAAGTGAATAGGCGACAGGCCGCCCATTGGCGATTCCCCCTCGAAAAATATACAGCTATAAAATAGCACAGTTGCGCAGGTGCGGTCAATAATTTGTCGCAACATGTCGCCGGTGTGCGGTCCGGGACGGCTGCAGCCCCGGTGCCCCGTAAAACCGGTTGCCATCTTCTGGTATATATCGTATAATTATCTATAGAATTGGCAGAGAATTGTCGGGATTGCCGCCGGCCGTTCTTTACGGTGCCGGCGCTTGCTTTCCGGTATTTTTGGTCAATGAGCACGACATCTCAGGGAAAAATTTTGGGAGGGGAAAGGGATGCGCACGATCAGCGCCAGCGAGATTACGAAGGCCGTCGCCAAAGCGGCCATCCAGGCCAACTACTACCTCGGCGAGGACATCTTCGGCGCTCTCAGGCAAGGCCGGACGACGGAAGAATCCCCGCTCGGCCGGGAGGTCCTCGGCCAGCTCATCGACAACGCCTGTATCGCCCGCGACCAGGATATGCCCATCTGCCAGGACACCGGCCTGGCAGTGGTCTTCATGGAGATCGGCCAGGACGTCCATATCGCGGACGGCTCCCTGGAGGCGGCCGTCGACGCCGGCGTCGCCAAAGGCTATACCGAAGGCTACCTGCGCAAGTCGGCGGTCGACGACCCGGTATTCGTCCGCAAGAACACCGGCGACAACACTCCGGCGATCCTCCACGTCAGCATCGTCCCCGGCGACAAAATCAAGATCGTCCTCGCCCCCAAAGGCTTCGGCAGCGAGAACATGAGCGCCCTGAAGATGTTCCCGCCGGCAGCCGGGGTGGCCGGGATCAAGAAATTCGCCCTCGATACCGTCGACGCCGCCGGCTCCAACCCTTGCCCGCCGATCGTCATCGGCATGGGCATCGGCGGCACGATGGAAAAAGCGGCCCTGCTGGCGAAAAAGGCCCTCATCCGGCCGATCAGCGTCCGCAACGCCAACCCGGACTACGCCAAATTGGAAGAAGAAATCCTCTCCCTCGTCAACAAAACGGGCGTGGGGCCGCAGGGCCTCGGCGGCACCGTCACCGCCCTGGCGGTCAACATCGAATACTACCCGACCCACATCGCCGGCATGCCGGTGGCCATCAATATCAACTGCCATGCCACCCGGCATGCGGAAATTGAAATATAGGGGGACTGAGAGCATGGCTGAACCCATCCGCATCAAAACCCCGCTGGACGAAGCCGCCGCCAGGAACCTGAAGGCCGGCGACAGCGTCCTCATCACCGGCGTGATCTACACCGCCCGCGACGCGGCCCACAAGCGCATGGTCGAGGCCCTCGACCGCGGCGAGAGCCTGCCGGTCGACATCCGCGACCAGATCATCTACTATGTCGGCCCCTGCCCGCCGAAGCCCGGGCAGCCGATCGGCTCGGCCGGGCCGACGACCAGCTACCGCATGGACGCCTACACGCCGCGCATGCTGGCTGAAGGTCTGCGGGGCATGATCGGCAAGGGCTACCGCAGCGCCGAAGTCGTCGCCGCGATGCAAAAACACGGGGCGGTGTACTTCGCCGCCACCGGCGGAGCGGCCGCCCTCATCGCCCGCACGGTCAAAGCGTATGAAATCGTAGCCTATCCCGACCTGGCGTCCGAGGCGCTCGCCAAGATGACGGTCGAGGATTTCCCGGCCATCGTCGTCATCGACAGCGAAGGGCGGAACTACTACCAGGAAGGCCAAAAACAATATCGTCGGCTGTAAAACTTGGGAGGGTTGCTATTAGGCCCATCTGCGGCGTTGGCCCTGCGCGTGCTCGCTCGGCGTACATTCCGAGTACGCCTCCGCTCGCATGCTCGGTGCGCCTTGCATCTGAGGCCTACTAGCCACCCTCCGGCATTTCAGGGAGGCTTCGCCCTTCCCCTTGACACCCTGCGTGCCGTATAGTATAATATTTCTTGCGGTTTACGGGGCGTGGCTCAGCTTGGTAGAGCACCTGGCTTGGGACCAGGGGGTCGCAGGTTCAAATCCTGCCGCTCCGACCACGCTTTCTCATACGCGGGTGTAGCTCAATGGTAGAGTCCCAGCCTTCCAAGCTGGTCGCGTGGGTTCGATTCCCATCACCCGCTCCATTAGAGAATAAAAGGCCTCACAGAAGTTTCCTGTGAGGCTTTTTTTGTTGCTTTACACCTCATCGCGGGTAAAACGAGGAAAAGGGATGAAAAATGATGTGAGAGAATGGTTGTTAGCGAACTAACTTTACGAAGTTTCGGTTTTCTATAGATGTTTTTGGAAATTTTTTCCGTTTATATTTTAGAATATTTAAGTTTGATCTAAAAGTTTGATTTATTGGGAAAGTATGAAAAAGATGGAAGAAAGCAAAGAACTGCAAAGAAATTTAAAAAATAGACATATTCAGATGATTGCACTTGGGGGAGCCATTGGAACGGGTTTGTTTTATGGTTCCGCATCAACTATTCAACTTGTAGGACCGGGTGTTACAGTAGCCTATGCAATCGGTGGTTTATTTATTTTTTTGGTGATGCGAGCTTTGGGAGAAATGTCAGTGCATACACCCGTATCCGGTGCCTTCAGTACATATGCCTACTCTTGGTTTCCAGGCATGTCAATGTGGGGTTCGGCACTGATTACATTCATGTTGATGACCTTTATCAACATGAATAGTGTAAAGTTCTTTGGAGAGATGGAATTTTGGGGTGCCATTATTAAGGTTACCGCGATCATCGCTATGATTATCTTTGGACTTTCTATTGTTTTATTTGGAGTGGGCAATGGGGGAGAGCCCATAGGGTTTAGCAATCTGTACAGAGAAGGGGGCTTCTTCCCGTTTGGAATAAAAGGATTGTTGCTGTCTTTAATTATGGTAGCTTTCTCTTTCGGGGTAGTTGAACTGGTTGGAATCACGGCAGGAGAGGCTGAGAACCCAACTAAAAATATTCCTCAAGCCATTAATCATCTAATATTCTATGTTGGCTCCATGTTTGTCCTGGTAACGCTGTTTCCTTCTTGATGGCCTGTATACCGGACACCAGAATCTCTTTATACCTCGCACCTATTTGGGGGATCATCATATTTACTGGCTACAAAATGAAAAATGTTTCCGGCAAAACAGTAAAAAAGACTATTTAGATGCAGGTTGCTAAGCTTCCTAAAGATGCGATGGTGAAGTATCTGGCCCCAGTTCTGGATGCGTCCGGTCCATTTACGCATCACGTCCTGAGTCGCCAGATACAGCATTTTTAGAAGGGCCTCGTCGGTTGGAACCTTCCATCTTCTGCATCACTTTCACCGACGGGAGACTTTCTTGCGCTCAGGGGTTTGCGCAGGCTTAGAAGGGTTAGTCTGATTGCTGTCGAACAAAGTGTTATTGTATCGAAATAGCTATTTCATCGGCAATAATTCCACGATGATGTCCACGGAGGAGGTTCCTGATGGCTGTTTTTGAAGAATACTTATACATCGATTATGAAAACGTCCAGGATGTACAGATTAATATCATTCAGAAGACGACCAAGGTGATGATCATCGTCGGCGATGACCAGGCGAAGGTGCCTATCGAACTTGTCCAAAAAACCCAGCCGTTCGGCGATGCTGTCGAATGGGTCCGCGTCCAAGGAAAAGGCAGAAACGCCCTGGATTTCTTTATCGCCTTTTTCCTGGGCAGGGATGTCACTACCGACAGTAAGAAAACCTTTATAATCTATTCAAAGGATACCGGTTATGACCCGCTTATAACCCATCTGCGCAAGAACGGTATCCGGGCCAAGCGGATAGTAAGCTTCCTCGAATTATCCCAGAACCAGACCAAAAAGGTTGACGAAGCCGAGATCAGGAAAACCACGGAGCGGCTGAGGAAAGTTCCGGCGAATAAACGGCCCAAGAAGCGAAACAGTTTGACCGCATTCTTCGCCGCCCAGCTCGGCGGCACTTCGAAGCAGGACGTCGACATCATTATCGAAGAACTGTTCATCAAGAAGATTGTCTATGAGGAAAATGGCTTGATAAAATATTCGCTTGATAAATAAAACGGAATTGGACACTCTGGATATAGCGGGACGGTTTTTTGCCTCAGTATAAAGGCAGACATGAAAGTACCACCCTGTCACGGCGGAGATCGTCGGCTCAAATCCGTTCGGGGTCGCCATTTGCGGAAGCAGCTCAGTGGTAGAGCGTCACCCTGCCAAAGCGGGGCGCGAGTTCGAATCTCGTTTTCCGTTCCATCTTTATAGGGTTATAGCCCAATTGTTAGAGTAGAGGTCTCCAAAACCATTGGATGTGGGTTCAGCCTTTGTCAGAAAAGCAAGGAAATCTCTCGTGCCGAGATAGGACCTATTTTAGGGGTACTATTTTGAACTTCCTCAGATACCTACTAATACTCCGTGTCTGATACGAAAGTGGACACACGTGTCGAAGGTCTTAAAAATCAAGTTGGTTTTGAACAAATGGATACGCGGGAAATCATTCAGGAGAACAACTTACGTAGCAATATGGTCGGTATCTAACGATATTTCAAACATATATTATAAATATGGATTTATAATTACCATGAATTCAACGAAAGTGATACATCCGGTAATATCTGCGATGACCTATAACTTAATATGTGGAATTGGCGTTATTCTGGGCTGTACCTTGGGTTCATAGAGTATGCCTATTTTCGTCGGAAAGGGAATATCGCAAAATGGCATGCCTTCCAAGCTGGTCGCGTGGGTTCGATTCCCATCACCCGCTCCAATGCGAAAGACTATCTTGCCTGCTGGCGAAGATGGTCTTTCGTTTTGCCGGGACAAAAACTGCCGGCCTTGTTAAAAGGGTTTTGAAAAAAAGGGAAGTATGCTAAAATGAAAACAAGGACATCGAGGATTATTCCGAATAAAGAAATTGTTTAGCTGCAAAATCGGAATAAGATATGGTTGTTTCCGATTGGCGGGAGGCGGGCAATGAGGAAAAGTGACGAGGCGAAGTATCAGATCCAGGCGCTGGCCAAAGGCTTGTCGGTGCTGGAATGCCTGAAAGACAGCGACGAATACGGCGTGACCGAACTGGGACAGATCGTAAGCCTGCCGGAAAGCAGCGTCCAACGGATCGTGAACACCTTGGAACTTATCGGGTATCTTTATCAGAACCCGACGAACAAGAAGTATCGCCTCTCTCCCAAGGTGCTGCAGATTTATAACAAGAGCAGCAACTTTCTCCGGTGGAAGGAATGCGCCCGGCGGCACATGCTGGCGCTGAGCGACAGGTTCGGCGAGAGCGTCAATCTGGCGGTGCGCGACCATGACAAATGCTCGTATATAGAACTCGTGGAGTCTCGGCATCTGCTGCGGCCCAACTTTACCCTGGACGACAGCTACCCCTTGTATTGCACCACCCTGGGGCGCAGCCTGCTGTGCGACCTGCCCGACGACCTGATCATGGCGCTTCTGCCTGATCCCATCGCGCCGCTGACGCCCTTTACCATCGTCGACAGGCATGAGGTGCTGGCGAAAGTGAGGGAAGTCAGGCGGCAAAAATACGGGGTCGATGACGAGGAGTTCTATCTGGGGCTGGTGTGTGTCGGCGGACCGGTATTCGGGGTCGGGGACAAGGTCGTCGCCGCCTTGAGCGTGACCGCCCCTAAGGTCAGGATGACGCCGGCGGCGATAAAGGAAATTATTCCCGCCGTTATCGACGCCGCCGAGAAAATATCCAACGAATTCAAGCAGATTTTTTGCTGACCTCATCGGAAATACGGCGATTGTGGCCGCTAAGCCTCCTGTACTGCGACAGGCGGCTTTTTTGCTGCCAGGAGGAAGGAAAAAATTGTTTTCTCGCGAATAGCAGCATATAAATGAAATGAACAATTCCATATTTGCACTGAAATCGATGGGAATTTTGGTATAAGTATGGCAGATTAAGGGGGTTCAGACTTATGGCGAAACGAACAATGCGCACGATGGACGGCAATACTGCGGCGGCTTACGTTTCCTACGCGTTCACTGAAGTGGCCGCCATCTATCCCATTACGCCCTCCTCGCAAATGGCGGAGCTGGTAGACGAATGGTCGGCCCACGGGCAAAAGAACATCTTCGGCCAGCCTGTGCGGGTGATCGAGATGCAGTCCGAGGGCGGAGCGGCCGGAACGCTTCACGGCGTGCTCCAGGCCGGCGCCCTGGCGTCCACCTACACCGCCTCGCAGGGGCTGCTGCTGATGATCCCCAACATGTACAAGATTGCCGGCGAGCTGCTGCCCGCCGTTTTCCACGTCAGCGCCCGGTCGCTGGCCGCCAACGCCCTGAGCATTTTCGGCGACCACCAGGATGTCATGGCCACCCGCCAGACCGGTTTCGCCCTGCTGGCGGCCGGCAGCGTGCAGGAGGTCATGGACCTGGCGGCCGTGGCCCACCTGTCCACCGTGGCCGGCCGGATACCGTTCCTCCATTTCTTCGACGGTTTCCGCACCTCGCACGAAACCCAAAAGATCGAAGTGCTCGCATATGATGAACTGGCCAACCTCCTCGACAAGGAAGCGGTCGCGGCCTTCCGTTCCAGAGCCTTGAACCCCGACCACCCCGTCGTCCGGGGCACGACGCAAAACCCCGACATCTACTTCCAGACCCGCGAGGCGGTCAACAAATTTTACCGGCAGCTTCCCGCCATCGTCGAAAAATACATGGGCGAGATCAACCGCCTTACCGGGCGGAATTACAAACTCTTCAACTACTACGGCGCTCCCGACGCCGAGCGGGTCATCGTCGCCATGGGCTCGGCCTGCGACGTCATCCGGGAAACCGTCGACTACCTCGCCGCCCGCGGCGAAAAAGTCGGCCTGGTCGACGTCCACCTGTACCGGCCGTTCTCCGTCGAGCACCTGCTGCAGGCCTTACCGGCCAGCGCCCGCAAGATCGCCGTCCTCGACCGCACCAAAGAGCCGGGGGCGGCCGCCGAACCGCTCTATCTAGACGTGCGGAACGCCTTGTACGGACGGGAAGGGCTGACAATCGTCGGCGGGCGCTACGGCCTGGGGTCGAAGGATTTCACCCCCGCCGACGTGGCGACCGTGTACGGCAACCTTAAACAGCAACAACCCCGCGACGGCTTCACGGTCGGCATCATTGACGACGTCACCTTCGCCTCCCTGCCTGCCTACGGCGAAGACATCGACACCACCCCGCCGGGGACCACCTGCTGCAAATTCTGGGGCATGGGCGCGGACGGCACGGTGGGCGCCAACAAGAGCGCCATCAAGATCATCGGCGACCATACCGACATGTATGCCCAGGCCTACTTCGCCTACGACGCCAAAAAATCGGGCGGCCTGACCGTATCCCACCTGCGGTTCGGCCATAAGCCCATCCGGTCCTCCTACCTCATCACCAAGGCCGATTTCGTCGCCTGCCACAACCAGACCTACGTCCACCTGTACGACGTGCTGGCCGGTCTCAAGCCAGGCGGCAAATTCGTCCTGAACTGCCTGTGGCAACCGGACGAACTGGCAGCCAACCTGCCGGCGGCCATGAAGCGTTATATCGCCGCCAACGATATCCAGTTTTATACCATCAACGCCGTAGGCATCGCCCAGGAGCTCGGCCTGGAGGGGCGGATCAACATGATTATGCAGGCCGCGTTCTTCAAGCTGGCGGCCATAATCCCCCTCGCCGACGCCGTGCGCTACCTCAAGGAAGCGGTGACCGAGTCTTACGGCAAACAAGGGCAGACGGTGCTCGACAAGAACTTCGCCGCCATCGAGCGCGGCAGCACCGGGCTCGTGCGCATCGACGTCCCGGCTGGCTGGCGGCACGCGACCGGCGAAGCGCCCGCCCCGACCGGTGACCTGCCCGTTTTCGTCGCCAAGGTCATGGTCCCTATGAACCGCCAGGAAGGCGACCGGCTGCCGGTCAGCACCTTCGACGGTCGGGAAGACGGCAGCTTCCCACTGGGGCTAACGGCCTGGGAAAAAAGGGGCATCGCCATCCAGGTGCCCGAATGGCAGGCCGACGAGTGCATCCAGTGCAACCAGTGCGCCTTCGTCTGCCCCCACGCCGTCCTCAGGCCGACCCTCGTGGACGACGAAGAAGCCGAACAGGCGCCGGCCGGGTTCGCGATCAGGCCGGCCACCGGCTTCGCCGGCTTGGGCTTTCATCTTGCCATATCGGCGCTGGACTGTACCGGCTGCGGCAACTGCGCCGACGTCTGCCCGGCCAAAGCGAAAGCGCTCGTCATGAAGCCGCTGGCGGAAGTCCGCCCCGGCGCAGAAGCGCGCTGGTCGTTCGCCGGCAGCCTCGCGGCCAAACCCATCCCCGCCAGCCAGCGGCACACCGTCAAGGGCAGCCAGTTCGCCCAGCCGCTGCAGGAATTCTCCGGAGCCTGCGCCGGCTGCGGCGAGACCCCCTACGCCAAGCTTGTCACCCAGCTGTTCGGCGACCGGATGATGATTTCCAACGCCGCCGGCTGCTCCACGGTCTGGGGCGCCACCGCCCCCTCGATCTCCTACGCCGTCAACAGGCAGGGCCACGGTCCGGCCTGGGGCTTCTCGCTGTTCGAAGACAACGCCGAATACGGTTTCGGCATGCACCTCGGCGGCGCCCAGGTGCGCCGGACGCTGGCCGCCATGATACAGGAAGCGCTCAGGAAAAATACGGACGCCGAACTGGCGGCTGCCGGCGAAGACTGGCTGGCCCGCAAGGACGAGGGCGAGGGCAGCCGCGAACGGGCCGACCGGCTTACGGCCGCCCTGGCCGCCGCCAAGGGCGACGACCCGCTGCTGAACGCCATCTATGAGCGGCGCGATTACCTCGTCAAGCGGTCGCAATGGATCTTCGGCGGCGACGGCTGGGCGTACGACATCGGCTACGGCGGCCTCGACCACGTGCTGGCGGCCGGCGAGGACGTCAACGTGCTGGTCTTCGACACCGAGGTCTACTCCAACACCGGCGGGCAGTCCTCGAAAGCGACGCCCACGGCCGCCATCGCCCAGTTCGCGGCCAGCGGCAAAAAGACCCGCAAAAAAGACCTTGGCGTCATGATGATGTCCTATGGCTACGTATATGTCGCCCAGGTCGCCATGGGGGCGGACAGGAACCAGACCCTCAAGGCCATCGCCGAAGCCGAGGCCTATCCCGGCCCCTCCCTCGTCATCGCCTACGCGCCCTGCCTCAACCACGGTATCCAGGCCGGCATGGGCAAAAGCCAGGCCCAGGCCAAGCGGGCGGTCGAAGCCGGCTACTGGTCGCTGTACCGCTACAACCCGCAGCTGGCGGCGGCGGGCAAAAATCCCTTCAGCCTCGACTCCAAGGAACCGACGGCGAGCTTCCAGGAGTTCATAAAAAGCGAAGTGCGCTTCTCGGCCCTGGCGCGGCAGTTCCCGGAAACGGCCGCAGCGCTGTTCGCCAAAGCGGAAGAAGACGCCAGGGCCCGCCGCGAAACGTACCGGCGGCTGGCGGACAGATGACGCGGCCGCGGCCGGGAGCGTAAATGGCACCTTACTGCCGCCCTTATCCTCGGGGGCGTAGGCCTGCCGGGCAGCTCCTATGCCATCTGCCGTAACGGGCAGCAGGAAGCCAAGCAGCACAAAGGCGGGCCGTCGGTCGGCGGGTAAAAGGCCGGCCCGCTCCCCTGGCGGCAAAAGCAGGCGAAAGCCTGCTTTTTTGCCGGCCAGCCAATCCGCGGCCCGCGGAGTCTAGGCGGCGTTCATTATCCGCGGCGGCAGGAATTCCCAGCGCCGGCAGGAAAATAATATAACGGTCCGTGTTGGCCGAACAACATGGTAATATTGGTTAAGTCAACATAAAAAAAGGTTCGGGCGCGGAGTTTCCGATACCGGCTACGCAGTATTACCGGCGATTTCACGTTCGCCGTGCCGGCCGGCAGCCGGCGTCGGAACTTGGAGGCGGCAAATGATCTGGAAAAGGACCCTGGTCGTATTGGGGATCGGCGTGGCGTTATCGGGCGCGAGCTATACGATGATCGTGCCGTTTTTGCCGCTGTACCTCGTCGATCTCGGCGTCGGCGAAGCCAACCTCAAGATCTGGTCGGGTGCCGTCTTCGCAGTGTCGTTCCTCGTCAGCGGCGTGCTGTCGCCGTATTGGGGGCGGCAGGCCGACAAGGCCGGCAAGCGGCGGATGATGATCCGCTCCGGCCTCAGCCTGGCCGCCGTATATTTCGTCACCTCGCTGGTGAGGAGCCCGGAAGAACTGCTCGCCATGCGGGTGCTCCTGGGCGTAGCCGTCGGATTCGTCCCCTCGGCCATGGCCATCGTAGCCTCGGTGGTACCGCAGGAGAAGATCGGCTTCAGCCTTGGGTTCATGCAGGCAGCCAACCTCATCGGCACCATCCTGGGGCCGGCCGCCGGCGGCGCGCTGGCCCACCTGCTCGGCATCCGCGTCTCCTTCGAGGTAGCCGCCGTCGTCATCCTCATCGCCACTGCCGGGATATGGCTGCTCGTTCCCGAGCCGCCAGTGGTGCCGGCCGGCGCCGCCGGCTCGGTGGCCGGCGACCTGCGCGCCGCCATGGCCAACCCGCTGCTGCGCCGCATGCTGGCCGTGCTGTTCCTCGTGCAGATGGTCGCCATAATGCTGCAGCCGCTGATAACCCTCTATATCGCCGAAATGAAAGGCACCTTCGAGGGAACAAGCCTGGCCGCCGGCGCCATATTTTCCCTCGCCGGCCTCGCCGGCGCCATGGCCTCGCCCGCCTGGGGGAACGCCGGCCAGAAGCGCGGCTTCATCAAAATGATCGGCGTGGCGATGATCGGCGGCGGCATCGTCCTGGCGGGACAGTATTTCTCCCACGACGTTATCCGGTTTGCGGCCCTCCACTTTGTCTTCGGGCTGTTTCTGGCCGGCACCTACCCGAACATCAACAGCGCGATCGTCACCTGCACGGACGAATCGTTCCGGGGACGGGCGTTCGGCCTGGTGATGAGCGCCAACCAGCTCGGGTCGATGACCGGGCCGCTGCTGGGCGGGGCGATAAGCACCATCACCGGCATCGGCACCATGTTCGTCGCCGGCGGACTGCTTTTCGTCGCCCTAGGCGCCATCCTCCTCTGGCGATGTGCGCGGGCAACGGCGCAATCGGCCTAGTGGCGCGCGCGAAGAGGATTTTCGCCATTTAGCGCGAATTATGTAACTAAGGGTGCCAGCGCATGGCGGAAGGGGGGACGGGTATGGCGGCGCCGAAGCTCATGATCCAGTTTACCTGCCCCAAATGCGGCCGCGATCTCGCCTGGGCGTACGAGAACGCCAGCGTATACTGCCGCGCCTGCGACCGCTGGATAAGGGCGGGGGCGATGAAAATCATCAACCCGGCCAAGATCGACCCCGAACGCAACCAGCTGCAGCTTTTCTGACGTCTGCCCGCCAAGCGGCGGCCCATATTGACACAAGCCGGGCAAAGGTGCTATAATCTTGCGGTAAGCAACGGAACAACCGCTCCGTTGCCGCCGTGCGAAACATGCGCCTGTAGCTCAGGGGATAGAGCAACGGACTTCTAATCCGTTGGTCGTACGTTCGATTCGTACCAGGCGCGCCAGCAAAATCAAGCCTCTGCAGCAATGCGGAGGCTTTTGTTATGTAAATATTGTTAATTGTCTTGGCACGAGGGCAGGCTGAATCGCCTGTCTTTTTGTCGCCTTTAGGGCGCTTTTGACGCGGTGATAAAATCTTTAGCTTAGCCGTTGTGAAACAACTTTGAACAAATTAGACAAATTAAACAAATTAGACAAATTGAACAAAATTCCCACCGTGTAGAAGCCGTTGAAGAAGGTGAATTTTATCCCAAAGTGGGATGAAGAGTTACGTAACCGGCTATTGACCAATGTGCTTTTTTTATTTGTATTTTGGCATGCAAATTGCGTGAGTTATCTTTAAATTCAAAAATAGCCTTGCAGATGAGCTGATTGCAGAAATAATGGGGAGAAATCAGCTTGACAACGGCATAGGAGGTGATCGTGCAGCCATCGATTTTGCATTCTTTTTTCGGTATGACAGAGGAACATTTTCGGGAATGAGGAGGGTTAAAGCGGTGTTAAGTAAATGTTTTCAAGTATTGCTGTGCGGGTTACTGGCAGGCGCTATGCTCTTTGCGCTGGCCGGCTGTGGCGGCGGCAAGAGCGCGGACACGGCCAAAAAAGCAGGCGACTATCCGAAGAAACCGATCGAGATCATTGTTCCTTACTCCGCCGGTGGCGGCCAGGATATATTCTCCAGAATAACGGCTAAGTATCTTGAAAAGTATTTGCCCAACAATACGAAAGTCGTTATTACCAACGTGCCCGCCGGCGGCGGTGTGCAGGGCGCTACTCAGATCGCCAACGCCAAGCCGGACGGCTATCAAATCGGTGCGTTTCTACCCTTCCAATTCACGGACCAATTTGTAATGAAAGGCATCACGTACAATGAAAAGAGCTTCGTGCCGGTGGCCATGCTTACGGACGATGCCTGCTTCATCGTCGTCCGCAAGGACCTCGGCGTGAAGAACATGAAGGAATTCATCGAGCTGGCCAAGAGCAAGCCCGAGCAGATCACGATGGGCATGGGCGGCAACTGGAATTTCCACGACTTCCTTCGTCTGAAGGTCGAAAAGGCGACCGGCGCCAAGTTCAAGCGCATGCCGTTCAACGGCGGCGCCCCGGCCCTGACCGCAGTGTCCGGCGGCAACTGCGACAGCGCCACGCAGGCCGTTTCCGAACCCTTGGCTGCCCTGGAAGCCGGCCACGTTATAGCGATAACGGTCTCAGGCACGGAAAGGACGGCTGTTGCCTCCAACATTCCGACCCTGAAGGAACAGGGCATCGACGTAGTCCAGACAACCTGGCGCGGTTTTGCCGCCCCGGTCGGAACCCCCGCGGAAGTCATCAAAATCCTCAGCGACGCGCTGAAGAAAGTATACGACGACAAAGGCTGGCAAGAAGAAGCCAAGAAGGCCGGCCTGGAGCCGAAGTTCATGGACTACAAGCAATTCGGCGAATTCTACAAGAAGGACTTCGAAGTGTACAAGAACCTCATCAACGACCTGGGAATCAAGCCGCAGTAACCGTAA
>JARKPR010000055.1 GCA_029975165.1 Selenomonadales bacterium | reverse complement strand
TTACGGTTACTGCGGCTTGATTCCCAGGTCGTTGATGAGGTTCTTGTACACTTCGAAGTCCTTCTTGTAGAATTCGCCGAATTGCTTGTAGTCCATGAACTTCGGCTCCAGGCCGGCCTTCTTGGCTTCTTCTTGCCAGCCCTTGTCGTCGTATACTTTCTTCAGCGCGTCGCTGAGGATTTTGATGATCTCTTCCGGCGTGCCGGGCGCTACGACGATGGCGCGCCACTGGGCGTGGACGACATCAATGCCCTGTTCCTTCAGGGTCGGGACTTTGGGAGCCAGCGGCGAACGCTCGGCGCTCGTCACGGCGATGGGGATGACATGGCCGGCTTCGATAGCGGCCAGGGCTTCGGAGATCGACTGGCTGGAGCTGTCACAGTTGCTGCCGGACACTGCGGCCAGGGCCGGGGCGCCGCCGTTGAACGGCATACGCTTGAACTTGGCGCCGGTCGCCTTTTCGACCTTCAGGCGGAGGAAGTCGTGGACGTTCCAGTTGCCGCCCATGCCCATCGTGATCTGTTCGGGCTTGCTCTTGGCCAGCTCGATGAATTCCTTCATGTTCTTCACGCCGAGGTCCTTACGGACGACGATGAAGTTGGCGTCGTCGGACAGCATAGCCACCGGCACGAAGCTCTTCTCGTTATAGGTGATGCCTTTCATGATGAACTGGTCGGTGAACTGGAACGGCACCAGCGCGCCCACCTGGTAGCCGTCCGGCTTCATGTTGGCGATCGTGGTCGCGCCCTGCACGCCGCCACCGGCGGGCACGTTGGTCACGACGACCTTCGTGTTGTTGGGCAAATACTTTTCGAGATACTTGGCGGTAATCCTGGACATGACGTCCTGGCCGCCGCCGGCTGCATACGGGACGATGATTTCGATCGGCTTCTTGGGATAATCGATCGCTTTCTTGGCCGTATCGGCGCTCTTGCCGCCGCCGCAGCCGGCCACGAGCATAACGCTCAGCGCCACCGCGATCAGCCCGAGAATCCAACGGTTCTTCCTGCTAAACATTCTTACAATCCCCCTTTTATTTTTTGAAACATGGAACCCCTAGCGAATGTTGTTGCCGTTGATGATCGTGTAGCCGCCGTCCACGATCAACGCTTGGCCGGTAACGAAGGTGCCCCCGGTGATGAGGCCCAGGACCGCGTCGCCGATATCCCCGGCTTCGGCCGGCCGGCCGAGCGGCGTCCCTGCCGACAGCTTCCTGGCGAACTCCGGTTTGTCGCCCACCCAGCGGGTCATGACCACGCCGGGCAGCACCGCGTTCACCCGCACGTCGGGGGCGAGGACATGGGCAAACGATTTCGTCACGCTGATCGCCGCCGCCTTTGAGGCGCAATACGCCATCGAACTGCCGCGGCCGGTGATGCCGGAGATCGAGCAAACGTTTACTACGCAGCCCTTATTTTTCTTCAGCTCTTCGGCGCAGGCCCGGATGACGAAAAAATGCCCTTTTACATTCGTATCCCAGACATTGTCCCAATACTCTTCCTTCAAGCCTTCCAGGTCTTCCATGGCCACGTGGTCGGTCGTGCCGGCGTTGTTGACGACGATATCGACGCGGCCGAACTTGGCCATCGTCTCCTGGAACATGCGGCGCGCATCGGCATCCTTGGCGACGTTTGCCTGGCAGACCATGCCGTCGGCGCCGAGCTTCTTCACTTCGGCGAGCGTGGCGAGCGCGTCGCTCTCCGAACGCGAATAATTGACGACAACGTTGGCCCCCCGTTCGGCCAGCATCAGCGTCACGGCCTTGCCGATGCCCGTGCCGCCGCCGGTGACGATCGCTGTTTTCCCTTTGACTTCGTACATAGTACCACCATTCTTTCCTGTATATTTTCCGCCCCGCGCATGGCGGGGCAGAAGTCCGCTCTCTCCTTACATAAGGGGGTAAAGGTGTCGGCAATCCCAAGTAAACGTTTACTTGAGCAAATTAAATCCTGCCCTCTCCGTTGCCGATAAGCAATTTCGGCTGGAAGACGATCTCGCGGTTGTTGAGGCCGCTGCTTTGGATTCTCTCCAGCATGAGCTCCGCCACCTTGCCGCCCATCAGCGAGGGGTCGGAAGCGGCGATCGTCGGCTGGACCGAAAACAGCTCGATATTCTCTATCCGTTCGTACGAGACGATCGACATTTCCTCCGGCACGCGTATGCCGTGAGTCTGAATGTATTTCAGGGCGCCGACTGTCATCATGTTGTTCATAACGATCATCGCCGTCGGCCGGTCGGCGAGGCGCGCCCAGGCGGCCGCCCCCTGGTAGCCGGCTTCGAGGGTGAAGTTGCCGTCGTAGCGGTACGGATAGTTGTCGGTTACCTTGATGCCGACCTCGCGCATCGCCTTCTGGAAGCCCGCGAACCGCTCGCGGCCCGTGCTGACGCTGAGCGAACCATTGAGGACAAAGATTTTCCGGTGGCCGAGGTCCAGCAGGTGGGTGGTCAGCTCGTAAGCCCCCTGGATACTGTTGCTGTCTACGAGATCGCCGCGGAAACCGGTGTCCTTGATCTTGCGGTTGATGGCCACCACCGGAATCTTCCTGCTCAGCCCGACGACGTATTCGTCGTTTTCGCCGGTGGTGTTGAGGATCAGGCCGTCGATCTTCCGGCTTATCAGCAGCTCGAGGTAGGCGAGCTCCCGCTTCCTGCTGTTCTCCGTGCTGCAGACGATCAGGCTGTAGCCTTGTTTGCTCACGATATCCTCGACCGCTTTGGCCATTTCGATGAAATAGTTGTTGGTGATATCGGAAACCAGGACCCCCAGCGAAAACGTGGCGTCCTTCTTCAGGCTCCTGGCAACGAGGTTGGGCACGTACTTAAGCTCGCTGATCGCTTGCACGACCGTCCGGGCGACCTCGGGGCTGACGTAATAATTGTTATTTACGACCCGCGATACGGTGGCGACCGATACCCCGGCGTGTTTGGCGACATCCTTGATCGTTACCTTTTCCACGCTTTACCCCTTATGTAATCGTTTTCTTTTACATTATCACTCCCCGTCAAGCATGTCAATACAGATCACGCAATAATCAGACAATGCGCCGGTGCCGGACGCCGCCGGAAACCCGGCAGCGCCCGGCGGCCCGCTTACTTTTTGAGTACGGTCGCCTTGCCGTCGACGACCAGCACGCCGTCCTGGTTGGTGACCGTCGTCCGGAAAATCAGCCGGTTCTTGGCCTCGATCTTTTCGACGCACTCCACTGTGGCGGTCACGGTGTCGCCGATCTTCACCGGCGCCCGGAAGGAAAGCTCCTGCCCCAGGTAGATGGTATTGGCTCCGGGCAGGGTCGTGCCAAGCACGGCGGAAATGAACCCTGCCGACAGCATGCCGTGGGCGATCCGCTCCTTGAACATCGTCTGTTTGGCGAACTCGTTATTGATGTGCACCGGGTTGAAGTCTCCGGTCACGCCGGCAAAGGTATACACGTCGTGCTCGCTCACCGTCTTGCTCATGCTCGCCTTGTCGCCGACCTTGACGGCGGCGAACGGTATATCCTGCACCATGCTGTATCGCTCCTTATCCTGCCTCCGTTTTTAGCGGAGGATGGCTCCCGAGATGACCATCCGCTGGACCTGGTTGGTACCTTCGTAAATCTGGGTGATCTTGGCGTCGCGCATCAGCCGCTCTACCGGGTACTCGCGGCTGAAGCCGTAGCCGCCGAAAATCTGCACCGCGTCGGTGGTGACGGCCATGGCGACGTCCGAGGCGTACATCTTGGCCATGGCGGCCTCCTTGGAGAACGGCACGCCTTTGTCCTTGCAGTAGCAGGCGCGGTAAGTGAGCAGGCGGGCGGCGTCGATCTTGGTGACCATGTCGGCGAGCATGAAGGCGATCGCCTGGTTGGACGATATCGGCTTGCCGAACTGGACGCGCTCCTTGGAATACTTGATGGCGTGGTCGAGGGCCGCCTGGGCGATGCCGAGGGCCTGGGCCGCGATGCCGATACGGCCGCCGTCGAGCGTGGCCATGGCGATCTTGAAGCCCTCGCCTTCCTTGCCGAGCAGGTTGGCGACCGGCACCTTCACGTCCTGGAAGATAAGCTCCATGGTCTGTGAGCCGCGGATGCCCAGCTTGTGCTCCTTCTTGCCGAAGGTGAAGCCCGGCATGCCTTTTTCGAGGATGAAGGCCGAAATGCCCTTCACGCCCTTCGCCTTGTCGGTCATGGCGAAGATTACGTATGTTTCCGCCTCGCCGCCATTGGTGATGAAAATTTTGCTGCCGTTGATGACGTAGTGGTCGCCCTGCAGGACGGCGACCGTCTGCTGGGAGGCGGCGTCGGTGCCGGCGTTCGGCTCGGTGAGGCCGAAGGCCCCGAGCTTCTTGCCCTGGCACAGGGGCACGAGGTATTTCTGCTTTTGCTCCTCGGTCCCGTAAGCATAGATGGGGCCCTGGCAGAGGGACACCGAGGTCGCCAGCGTCACGCCCAGGGCGTCGTCGAAGCGGGAGATCTCCTCCACCGCCAGGATGTAGCTCAGGTAGTCGCCATCGGCGCCGCCGTAGCTTTCCGGGAAATAGATGCCGGTCAGGCCGAGCTCGCCCATCGCGTCATACAGGTGGCGGGGGAACTCTTCCTTCTCGTCCCGCTCGGCCGCCCCCGGCCCGATCTGCTTCTCGGCGAACTCCCGAACCATCTTCTGCATCATCGCCTGGTCTTCGGTCAAATCGAATCGCATGCTTATCTCCTCCACTCTCTATGTGCTCAGTTTTTCCCCTGTTTCGTATCCTCGCCGGCTACGCCGGCGATCTTCTTCGCCAGCCCTTTCTTGGCTTCGATGTTCCCCTGGCGGGCGATCATGATCCGCTGCGCCTGGGGCGAGCCGGCGCCGTGCATCGACTCGGTGCGGTAGCCGACGGCCGCCGTGCCGAGGGTGAGGTTCTCGATCAGCCGCAGCACGCGGAGACGGTCCTCGGTCGGGACCCCGGACGTGCCGCCCAGGTATTTCTCGATCTTCGGCCCGATCTCGGGATGGCGGAGGTCCTTCTCCGACGGCATGGTCACGAACAGGCCGCCGGCGATGTCCTCGGCAAGGCGGGCGATCTCGTACGGGAAGCGGGTGACGTTCTGCTTGCAGACATTGGCCAGCAGCATATCGATCAGGTACGTGCCGGAGGCCGTCCGCGCGCCGGCGGCCGAACAGGCGATGCCGCAGGCGTACAGCGTCTCGTTGAGGTGGACCATCTCAATGAGCTTGTCTTTGACGTGCGACGCCTTGGCGGCGCCGTTGTACTCGGCCGCCAGGGCGGTGGCGCCGATGAGCACGTCGCCCACGCCCACCTTGCAGCCGCCGTAGCTTTGGCGGTGGTAGCCGGCGAAGCGCTCCACCAGCATGCCGCTGTAGCGGTATTCGCCGCACATGAATACATTTTCCCACGGCACGAAGACATCCTCGAAGATCACCAGCGACTCGTGGCCGCCGAACGTCGCGTTGCCGACGTCCAGTGCGCCGCCCTCGAGCTTGCGGGTGTCGCAGGACTGACGGCCGTAAATGTAGGTTATGCCGGCGCTGTCGGCGGGCGCGACGAAACAGACGGCGTAGTCGGCGTCCTCCTCGCCCATGCTGATCGTCGGCATGACGAGGATCCAGTGGGAGTTCAAGGCCCCCGTCTGGTGGCACTTCGCCCCGCGCACGACGATGCCGTCGGGCCGTTTTTCCACCACCCGCAGGTACATGTCGGGGTCGGCCTGCTTATGGGGCGGCAGGCTGCGGTCGCCCTTCGGGTCGGTCATGGCGCCGTCGATCGTCAGGTCCTCGTCCTGGACCAGGCGCAGGAACTGTTCGAAGCGGGCGTGGTACTGCGTCCCCAGATCCCGGTCCATCTCGAAGGTGACCGTGTCCACGGCGTTCATCGCGTCCATGCCGACGCAGCGCTGGAAGCACGACCCCGTCTTCTGGCCGAGCAGCCGCTGCATCTTCACCTTCTTTACCAGGTCGTCGGCGTTTTGGTGCAGATGGGTGAACCTGTTGACCTTCTCGCCGGAAAGATGCGAGGTGGCGGTCATCAGCTCCTCGTGGGCCGGGTCGTGCGCCAGATCGTACGTCATCTTCACCGCGTTCAGCGACGGGCGGATGATCGGGTGATCGACCGGGCACTCGACCTTTTCGCCTTGCAGATACAGGTTGAACCGCATCTTCCGCAGGCTTTCCTCATACTGGGCTCCTGTCATGAGCGCCATGCTCAGCCCTCCTTGCTTATCATGCCGCGGCCCAGCTCGAACGCGCGGCTGTCGTCCTCATGGAATTTCTCGTTAACCATCGTCAGCAGCTTCGCCAGGATGACTTCCGGCGCCAGCACGTCGCTCACCGCCGTGAACGCCCCCAGCATCACCACGTTGGTCAGCAGGATGTTGCCGAGCTCCTTGGCCGCCTTGGTGGCGTCGAGGAAATACCCGTCAAGCCCCTTCTCCTTGATGGTCGCCACGATCTGCTCGGTGCTCGGGTACTCGTCGACCTTCATATTCGCGAGGATGGTCGGCACCGGGGCGGTATTGATGATGAACTTGCCGTCCTTGCTCAGCAGATTTATATAGCGCAGCGCCTCCAGCGGCTCGAAGCCGAGCAGCACGTCGGCCTGCCCCACCGGCACGAGCGGCGAATAGATCTCGCCGTCGGCGATGCGCACGTGGGACAGCACCGAGCCGCCCCGCTGGGCCGCGCCCTTGGTTTCCGTATTCACGACGTTGTAGCCGGCCTCCATCGCGCACTTGGCGATAACCTGGGAGGCGAGAATGTTCCCCTGGCCGCCGACGCCGGCGATCACTAAATCGAACTTCATTTTATAGCCCCCCTTTTGCATACCGATACGCACACCGCGCAGCCGTTGCAGCCGCTCGGCTCGATCGTCGCCTTGCCGTCCTTAAGCGTAATGGCCGGGCAGCCGAACGTCCGCACGCACAGGCCGCAGCCGTTGCACACCGCCTCATCCACCGCCACCTTGCGCGGCGTAAACGACAGCTTGCCCTCGCGGCCGAACTTCAGATAGCACAGCGCCTCGGCGACCACCACCTTGACCCCTTCGGCCGCCGTCGCTTCCTCGATCACCCGGGCCGTTTCCTCCACATTGTAAGGGTTGCAGCGGAACACCTTCGCCCCCATCGCCGCCGCCACCGCCCCCGGCTCGATCGGCGCGATCGGCTGGCGCAGGTTGGTCGGGCTGCCGGGGTGGGGCTGGAAGCCGGTCATGGCCGTCGTCGAATTGTAAGCGACGATCACCGTGATGTCGCCGCCGTTATAAATGGCGCTGGCCAGGCCGGTCAGGCCGTTATGGAAAAAGGTCGAATCGCCGATCAGCGCGTACACCGGCTTGGCGAAGCCGGCCTTCTTGACGCCGTAGGCCATCGGGATGGACGACCCCATACAGTAAATGGTCGCCTGCAGGTTCATCGGCTCGAAGGTGCCGGCGTCGTGGCAGCCGATATCGCCGGTGACGACGCCGCCGTTCTTGCGCACGACCTCCTTGAGGGCGATCAGCAGCCCGCGGTGGCTGCAGCCGGAGCACTGGGTGCGCGTCCGCGCCGAAACGTACTGCGCCGGCGCCGGCGCCGGGTACGGCTTGCCCTCCAGGGCCGCCTTCACCGCCGTCAGCACCAGGTTGGCCGACAGCTCGCCCTCCTTGGGCAAAAACTCGCTGCGGCCCAGCACCTCGAGGACGATCTTGTGCTCGAAGCACAACTGCTTCAGCAGGTTCTCGACGACCGGCTCGACCTCCTCGAACACCACGACCCTTTTCAGGCCGCGGACGAAATCGAGCACCTTGCCCTCGGGCAGCGGCAGCGTCGACAGCTTGAGGATGGGCAGCTTGGCGCCATGGATGCGCTCGGCCTCCTTGAGGAAGGCGTAGCCGATGCCGCAGCCGACGAAACCGGTTTCCCCCGGCGCCGCTTCCGTCCAGTTGAACGGCGAAGCCTCCATCAACGCCTTGAGCTCGTCCTGCTTGGCGTTCAGCCAGCGATGGCGCATCTTCGGCCGCAGTTCGCCGCCCGACTCCTTCTCCACCACCGCCGACATCACGAACCGCTTGCGGTCGATCACGAACTCGGCCGGGCGGCTGTCCTGCTTGATCTCGCCGTATTCCACCATGCCGCCGGCATGGTTGATACGCATCACCGGGCGGAGGGCGAAGACCAGCTCCGTCTGCTCCGACAGCGCGAACGCCGCCTTGGTCATGGCGTAGGCCTCCTGGACGCTCGACGGGTCGAACATCGGCAGGTGGGCGTAATTATGGATCAGAATGCGGGTGTCTTCCTCGCACTGGGACGACAGGCCGCCGGGGTCGTCGGCGGAAATAAGAACAAGGCCGGCCCGCACCCCGGTGAAATTGACGTGCATCAGGAAATCCGTCGCCGCGTTCGTCCCGTTGTGCTTCATGACCGCCATGGCCCGCTGGTTGGTGAGCGAGGCGGCCGTCGCCACCTCGAAGGCGTGCTTCTCGTTCGTCGACCATTCGGCGTAAACCCCGGGATAACCGCCGCACAGATCGACGATCTCGGTGGCCGGCGTCCCCGGATAGCCGGCGACCACCTTGACCCCGGCCTCGGCGGCCGCCCGGGCGATCGCTTCGTTGCCCAGCATGAACTCTTTTTGCATCGATTTTCCTCCTCATTAAAACTCGAACAATGCCCCGTTCCTAACACACAAGCGGCCGGCCCATACTCCCGGCCCGCCCTGCCAATCGGCGGCCGGCGCCCGGGCCGGGCGGATTTGTTCATCATAATGAACCAAGTTCATATATATGAACATAACAACCTATCTAATGGCCTTATTCTTTTCCTTGTTACGATTTTCCTGCCTGGCTGCCGATAAAATTCTCTTATTGCACTTTTCCCAGCCGCATCGAAACGAGACCGGCCGCGGTCCGCACCTTGTCGATCACCGCCGGCAGCGTATTGCCATCGTAGGCCCGGCCCGCCGCCATCGTCACGCTCAGCGCCGCCACCGTCTTGTTCGTCTTGTCGACGATGGGGGCGGCCACGCAGATGCCGCCGGGGATGATCTCCTGGTCGTCGACCGCGTACCCTTGCGCCGCCACCCTGACAAGCTCGGCGGTCAGGGCCGCGAAGTCGGTGATCGTGTTGTCGGTGTAGCGCTCCAATTGGACCGAGCCGACTCTGGCGTTCAGCTCCGCCGCCGGCAGCGTCGCCAGCAGCACCTTGCCGATGGCGGTGGCGTGGGCCGGGATACGGTAGCCGATCGTGGCGACGACGCTCACGTCGCGGGAGCCGTGGTGCTTGGCGATGTAAACGATGTGCCGTCCGTCGAGGATGCCCGCGTGGGTCGTCTCGCCGAAGTCGTCGCTCAGCCGCTTGATCCCCAGCGAGATCTCCCGCGAGATGTTGGTGTTGTTGATGCAACTCGCGCTGATCTGGATGAGCTTCAGTCCGGGGTAATAGACCCTGGCCTCGGGGTCGAAATCGAGATAATCGCAGTTGACCAGCTCGTGCAGCAGCAGCGACAGCGAGCTTTTCGGGATATCCATATGATTGCGGATGACGGTGAAATTGGGCGGCTTGGCGCTTTTGACGATAAACTCGATGATGTCGAGGGTCCGGGAAGCGGATTTGACCGCCGGCGTCTGCCCGCCTGCCATACTGTCACCCCCTTGCCGCTTGCCCTGCCGGGCAAATCCTGTGGCATGTCTATATTCGGCGGCCGTCGCCCCATCCCTGCCTGGCGGGGCAAAATCACCGCGACTTGTCCACGGCGGCCATCCTGGCGGCGAGGGCCACCGCCGCGGCGAGCGCCCCCGTGTCGGCCACGCCCCGGCCGGCGATGTCGAACGCCGTGCCGTGAACCGGCGTCGTGATGGCGTACGGCAGGCCGGCGGCCACCGTCACCCCGGCCTGGAAGCCCATCAGCTTCATCGCGATCTGCCCCTGGTCGTGGAACATCGTGATGACCGCGTCGTACTGACCCTTGAACGCGTTGATGAATACCACATCGGACGGATACGGCCCCAGCGCGTCGATACCTTCGGCCCGCGCCGCCTGCACGGCCGGCGCGATGACCTCGATCTCCTGGCGGCCGCACAACCCGCTTTCGCCGGCATGCGGGTTCACGGCCGCCACAGCCACGCGCGGGCGGTCCACCCCGGCCCGGCGCAGCGTCCGGTCCGCCAGCTTCACCACGCCGACAATGCCGGCCACGCTCAGGCTGGCGCACACCGCCTCCAGCGGGATATGGCTCGTCACCCGCGCCGTCCACAGCCCGCGCAGATAATTCATCTCCCCGCACGGCCCGTCCCAGCCCAGGTAATGGGCAAACAGCCGCAGCTCGTCCTCGAACCCGTAGCCGCCGCGCTGCAGCGCCGCCTTGTTGAGCGGCGCGTACACGAACCCGTCCAGGGCGCCCTGCTCGGTCAGGCGCAAAGCGGTTACGAGCGTGTCGCCTGTCGCCTTGCCCGACGCTTCGTCCACCCGGCCGACCGCCACCTTATCCGGGTCGACGTTCTTCAGGTCCAGGAACGGAACCGCCGCACCCCAGGCCGCCCGGGACACGGCGTCGATCGCCGCCACCGGCCGCGACACGCCGGCGACCGCCATCCCCCTGGCCAGCACCCGGGCGTCGCCGATCACCACCGGGCGGCAATGCTCCTCGAACTTCCCTGCCGCCAGCAGCTTGGCGACGAGCTCCGGCCCGATGCCCGCGGCATCGCCCAGCAGGATACCCAGAACCGGTTTCATCATCAAATATCCCTCACCCAATATCGTTCACTCCTGTCCGGCACTGCGCCGACAAACTTCGTCCCGTGCGCCGGGCAATAGTCAGGATTCGGCATTCCGCAGGAATCTCCTCCCCGGTCCCGGCGGCGGAAAAATCCCGATAACAAGCGGAAATTTCGCCCGGCCGCCATATCAGCTAATTCCGCCTGTCCTTGTCCGCCTGCAAAAAACCTGCCGTCCATGTCGCCGAATCATGTTATTTGTCGAAAAATTACATCAAGGAAGGTATTTCCCTATCGATTGGCGAATATATACGGTGGTACGGACACCGGGACACCCGCTGACTTGGTTTGCCCGGCCTGTTATGTATTGACGCAGCACGCGAGTTACGCCGCCCTACGCCTGAAGGTAAAACAAAGGGAAGGGGCTGCCGAATAGAAAATTCTCACTACTAGGAAATCGGGCGGAGGATTTTTTTATGAAGCCATTTTCCCTCATCAGGCAGACGAAAACCTACCTGGAAATCGTCGAGCAAATCGTCGACCTCGTGCGGAGCGGCAACCTCCAGACGGGAGAAAAGCTCCCGGCGGAACGGGCGCTGGCGAAGGAGCTCGGCACCGGTAGGCAGTGTCTGCGGGAAGCCTTGAGCGTGCTCGAGGCCGTAGGCGTCCTGGAGGTCAAGCACGGCTTGGGCACGTACGTCAAGGAAGGCGCCCTGGCCAACCTGGCCAAGCTTTCCGCCGAGGAACGGGAAGCGCTCAATCCGTTCGAAGCCATCGAGGTCCGGAAAGTCCTCGAATCATCGGCCGTCGCCATGGCGGCCAAGCGGGCCCGCCCCGAGGACATCGCCATGATGGAAAGGATGCTCGCCCAGCTCCAAGCCATCCTGGAGAACCACAGCTATTCGATGGCCGACAACCGGGACCTTCATATCGTTTTCATCGAAAGCGCCCACAACGCAGTCCTGTCGGCGACCGCCAACGACCTCATCAGCCGCACGGAAAGACTGATCTGGCTGGCGGTCAAAGAAAAAAGCCTCGAAGTGCCGGGGCGCGCTGACAAATATCTCAACGATCACCGTCATATAATCGAAGCCATCAAGCAGGGCGACTCCCGCAAGGCCGCCCTCTGTATGCGGCACCACTGGACGCATATCGAACAAGACCTCCGCTACCTCCACGGAAAAGGCGGCTTTACGACGACTGTCCGAATTATAAATAACTTTTAGGAGGTATGAAATGCGTAATCTTTCGGGCGAAAAAATGCTGGCCGGCTTCGCGGACCTGGCCCCCTTCATCAACAACATCACCGCCGAAGACATAGGGGTTTCAGTGATACAAGGCGACCGTTACGTGGCCTACCATCCCGCCGGCACCCTCGATCTCGGCATCAAAGTCGGCGACGGCATCAAGAGCCCCGCCGTTCAGCGCTGCCTTGACACGGGAGAGAGGGTCGTCCAGATATTCACCCGCGAAACCTCCAAATTCGGCATGCCCTATATCGCCTGCGCCTGGCCGATAAAAGAAGGCGATACCGTGCTGGGCTGCATCGTCACCACCCAGACCATCGACTCCCAGGAAAAAGTCAAGGCCGTTGCCGGCGACCTGGCCGCGTCCGCCGAAGAACTGAGCGCCGGCATGGAAGAACTCACCGCCCAGGCATCGAGCCTCTCCATTACCAGCAAGGACCTCGGGGAGCTTAGCGCCCGCCTGTCGGCGGCGACGAAGAAAACCGACGACATAATTTCGTTCATCAGAAACATCGCCAACCAGACCAACCTGCTCGGCCTGAACGCCGCCATCGAGGCGGCCCGCGTGGGCGATGCCGGGCGGGGCTTCGGCGTCGTGGCCGACGAGGTCAGAAAACTGGCCGTCGCCAGCGCCGACTCGGTCAAAGACATCAAGGAATCCCTCGACGAAATAAGCGCCGCGATCGCCAGCCTGGCCGAAAGATTCGCCGTCATCGACCGGAGCCTCGTCGATCAGGCTGCGTCGGTATCCCAGATGAACCAGGCCAGCCAGAACCTCGCCGGGATGGCCGGCGACCTTGCCGACGCGGCTGAACACATGTACAAAACCAGCGTCTGAAGGCGCCCCGGCCAAGGCCGGGACAACGCCCGGACACCATCTGCGGAGGTGGCGCAATGAACGCCGATGCCCTTGTCCTTATCAGAGGAGGCGGTGACCTGGCCTCCGGAATAGCCCACAGGCTTGCGAGAGCCCGCATCCCGGTCGCGATCAGCGAAATACCGCGGCCTACCGTCATCCGGCGGACGGTCGCGTTCGCCGCCGCCGTCGACGATGGCGAGGCCACCGTTGAAGGAATCACGGCCCGTCTTGTCCCCAGCGACGACGCCCGCAGCACCCTGGCGGGCGGAGCGCTGCCCGTCCTGACCGGCGGCTACCCCGAACTGCTGCGCAGCCTGCGGCCGTGGGCCGTCGTCGACGCCATCATCGCCAAGCGGAACCTGGGCACGAAAATAAACGACGCCAGGGTCACCGTCGGCGTCGGCCCGGGCTTCACGGCCGGCGTGGACGTCCACGCCGTCGTCGAAACCATGCGCGGCCACGACCTCGGCCGGGTCATCACCAGCGGCGGCGCGATACCCGATACCGGCATCCCGGGCGAAATAGCCGGCTACAGCAGCGAACGCCTCCTCAGGGCGCCCTGCGCCGGCGTCATCGCCGCCCGGGCCCGCATCGCGGACCTGGTCAAAAAAGGCGATGTCGTCGCCACCGTCGGCGGCCAGCCGGTCGTAGCCGCCCTGGACGGCGTACTGCGCGGCATGATCCGCGACGGCTTCGAGGTTTACCAGGGGATGAAGATCGGCGACATCGATCCGCGCTGCAAGCGGGAACACTGCTTCACCATCTCCGATAAAGCCCGCGCCGTGGCGGGGGGCGTCCTGGAGGCCCTATTATCTTTGAGGTGAACTTATGCGACAACAAACGGCGGAATCGTATCATAAGCTGCTGCAGCTGGCCGAACAAGGGCGGACGGTGAACACCCTCAGCCTCGTGTCCGGCCCGCCCAAAGTCGCCGGCCACCTGGGCCAGATGCTGCTCGTCTTCCCCGACGGCTCGGCCGACGGCGTCATCGTCGACGGCGAACTCACCCGGGCGGCGCTCGCCCATGTGCCCCGGCCGGCCGTCAAGCCCGCGCTGTTCGCCTTCGACCATGGCGGGGACACATATCGCTGCTTCTTCGACATCGCCGCCCCGAAGCGCCAAGCGGTGGTCTTCGGCGGCGGGCACATCAGCCAGCCGCTCGTGGCCATCCTGGCGCTGATGGACTTCAGGGTTACCGTCGTCGACGACCGGCCCGACTTCGCCAACCGGGCGCGTTTCCCCCAGGCGACCACCGTCCTCTGCACCGCCTTCGCCAAGGCGGGCGAACAGCTAGACCTCGGCGGCGCGAGCGCCGTCCTCATCCTGACCCGCGGCCACCGCTACGACATAGAGTGCCTGAAAATGGCCCTGCCGTTCACGCCCCGATACCTCGGCATGATCGGCAGCCGCCGCAGGGTGACGGCCATCATGGACACCCTGCTGGCCGAAGGGGAAGACCCGCAACGCCTCCGCGCCGTCAGAACCCCCGTCGGCCTGGACATCAGCGCGCAAACGCCGGCGGAGATCGCCGTCAGCATCGCGGCGGAGCTCGTCGCCGCCTACCACGGCGGCGCGCAGTACCGGCCGCTCAGCGAAAAGGTGTTCCGCCATGGATGACCAACTGCTCAGAATGATAAACCAAATCCTGGCCAAGGGCGAAACGGCCGCCCTTGTCACCATCATCGCCACCCGCGGCTCCACCCCCCGTAAGGCCGGCACGAAAATGCTCGTCCTGCCGCAGGGGGAAATCCACGGAACAGTGGGCGGCGGCTGCATCGAGGCCGATATCCGCCGCGCCGCCTTGCAGGCGATCGCCGACGGGGAATCGACCACCGGCACCTTCACGCTGCTCGGTGATACGGCTGCAGACGAAGGCATGGTCTGCGGCGGCATCGTGGAGGTCTTCATCAGGGTTCTTTGAACCCGGGCGGCGGCCGGAGGACACCAGGAGGTTGGGTTTCCCGATGGCAAGGAAGGGGGGTAATAACCGGCATAAAATCCGCGCTCTCGTCCAAAATTCATCGCACACACAAAGGAGGACTTCATTGATGAGTCAAAGCAGCACCATCGCACGTGAAGTTGGCGGTAGTCAGTACCGTTGGCCGGTACTGATCATGACTTGGCTGGCATATTTGTACGATAGTCTCGATCTGCAGATCCTCGCCATCTGCATGCCCGTTATTATCAAAGACCTGAAGATTTCCCTCGTCGACGCCGGCCTGCTCGCCTCGGCGACCATGATCGGCACGCTGGTCGGCGGCATCCTCTTCGGCTGGATCGCCGAAAACTACGGCCGCAAGAAAGCCGCCGTCTGGGGCTTGGCCGAATTCGGCATATTCACCGGCTTGGTATACTGGGTCGACTCCTGGTCGCAGCTCATGGTGCTGCGCTTCCTGCAAGGCATCGGTCTCGGCGGCATCTGGGGTCCGATCGTCGCCCTCGTCGCCGAACACTGGAAGCCGGAATACCGCGCCCGGGCCATGGGCTTCATGCTCAGCACCTTCGCCCTCGGCGGCATCTTCGCCGCCGTCATGGGCCGCCTGATGCTCGGCACGGTCGGCTGGCGCTGGATCTTCCTGCTGACCGGCTCGGCCGTCATCGCCGCCATCCTCTTCCAGCTCCTCGTCCCCTCCGACCCCAAACCGGAAAAAGGCGTGAAAAAAGAGTCGGTCGGCCTCGGCGAGCTATTTAAGCCCGGCGTCACCAAGATCACCATCCTCGCCACCATCGCCGCCGCCTGCCAGATGGGCGGGTTCTGGGGCGTGGCCTCCTGGGTGCCCACCTACCTCGTCCAGGTCCGCGGCCTCAGCCTCAACTACATGAGCTACTTCAGCATCGTCATCTTCACCGGCGCCTTTATCGGCTACTACTTCTACGCCTACCTCGCCGACAAGCTCGGCCGCCGGAAAGCCCTCCTTATCGCCTTCCTGGCCGATACCCTTATCGTGCCGCTGTACGTCTTCGTGCCCGACGCCGTCTTCCTCTTCTGGCTGGGCCCGGTCATGGGCCTGAGCTTCGGCGGCATCTTCGGCCTGTTCGGCTCGTACTTCGCCGAGCTCTTCCCCGAAAAGATCCGCGCCCTTGGCGGCGGCTTCGCCTTCAACGTCGGCCGCGGCGTCGGCGCGGTCATCATGCCCTACACCGTCGGCGCCCTGGCAAAGGCTTACGGCCTCGGCTTCGGCATCAGCATGTGCGCCGGCATCTTCTTCATCGGCGTACTAACCGCCTACTTCATGCCGGAAACGCTCAAAGCCAAAGCGCAGCAATAACACCAGGCAGCCATCCGGACCCGGCGGCGGAACGGCGATCGTTCCGCCGCCCGGGCGCCGGACAGTAAAATCCGCCCCGCGGCTGGCAAGCCGTAAATATTGTTTCGAAGGAGAGAAAGAAATGTCCACAGAAATCAATGCCAAAGAGTATGTCGCCGGTCTCGTCAAAAGAGCCAGGGCGGCCCAGGCCGTAGCCGAATCCTTTACCCAGGAACAAGTCGACAAACTCATCACCGCCGTCGTCTGGAGCATCGTCAAGGACGGCCCGGCCCAGGAAATCTCCCGTCTCGCCGTCGAAGAATCCCGGATGGGCAACTACGAATCCAAATACGCCAAACTCATGGTCAAATGCAAAGGCACCTTGCGTGACATGCTGGGCGAAAAATCCGTCGGCGTCATTGAGCGCGACGATAAAAAAGGCATTATAAAAATCGCCAAACCGGTTGGCGTCGTCGGCGCTATCCTCCCCTGCACCAACCCCGAAGCCACCCCGGTCATCAAAGCCATCATGGGCATCAAAACCCGCAACGCCGTAATTTTCGCCCCCCACCCCCGCACCAATAAGACCAACGCCTACATCGTCAACATCATGCGCGGCGTCCTCAAAAAATACGGCGTCCCCGAAGACCTGCTCATCGCCATCGAGCAGCCCTCCCTCGAAGTCAGCAACGAACTCATGAAACAGTGCGACCTCGTCCTCGCCACCGGCGGCGGCGCGCTCGTAAAAGCCGCCTACTCCTCCGGCACCCCCGCCTACGGCGTCGGCCAAGGCAACGCCTGCGTCGTCGTCGACGAAACCGCCGACCTCAAGGACGCCGCCAACAAGGTCATGCGCAGCAAAACCTTCGACCTCGCCACCAGCTGCTCCACCGAAAACTCCATGGTCATCCATGAGTCCGTCTACGACGAATTCGTCAAAAACCTCCAGGCCGAAGGCGGCTACCTCGTCTCCGCCGCCGAAAAACCGCTGCTCCAGAAAGGCATGTGGGTCGACGGCCACCTCAACAACGCCATTGTCGCCCAGTCGGCCGAAACCATCGCCAAAATCGCCGGCATCAGCCTCCCCGCCGGCAAAACCTTCTTCATCGTCGAAGAGACCGGCGTCGGCCCCGACTACCCCTTCTCCGGCGAGAAACTGTCGGTCGTCGTCACCCTCTTCAAGTACAGCAAGGACTTCCAGGAAGCCATCGATAAAGTCAACGCCATCACCACCTATCATGGCCGCGGCCACTCCTGCGGCATCCATTCCTTCAACGAAGACCATATCATGGCCCTGTCGCTGAACACCAAGACTAGCCGCGTCATGGTCCGCCAGCCGCAGTGCCTCGCCAACAGCGGCGCATGGACGAACGGCATGCCCATGACCCTCACCCTCGGCTGCGGCACGTGGGGCGGCAACATCTCCTCCGACAACATCACCTGGCGTAAACTCATCAACGTCACCTGGGTATCCGCGCCGATCGAAGCGAACATGCCCACCGACGAAGAACTGTTCGGCGCCGTCATGAAGGACTGAAGGAACATCAATACATCTCACACAAGGGAGGGCAGGAAATGAAAAAGGGACTCAGAATCGTCGGCCGGAGCGTCGCTCGGGCCGAGGCCCTCGCCAAAGCTACCGGTCGGGCCAGGTACACGTCCGACTTCAAGCGCGGCGACATGCTTGTCGCCAAGGCACTCTGGGCCAAATATCCCCACGCCCTGATCAAGAGTATCGACACGTCGGCGGCCGAACAACTCGCGGGCGTAGCGGCCGTCATGACCGCCAAAGACCTGCCTGGCCGCAACGGATACGGCATCATGGTTCCCGACAAGCCAGTGATCGCCGACGGTAAAACGCGCTACGAGGGCGACCCAGTCGCCCTCGTAGCCGCCGTCACCGAGGAGATCGCCACCAAGGCCCTGGAACTCATCAAAGTCGAGTATGAGGTTCTCACGGCCTACGACGACCCCCGCGAAGCGATGAAGGACGATGCCGTCCTTATCCACCCCAACCACCCCGCCGCCGACAAAGGCAATCTTCTGACCGTCGTCAAGCTCGACCGCGGCGACGTCGAAAAAGCCTTCCGTGAAGCCGACATCGTCATCGAAAACTACTACGAAACCCCGATGGTCGAGCACTGCTACCTCGAGCCTGACATCTGCATCGCCGAGCCCGACGACCTCACCGGCGGCCTGCACCTCATCTGCGCCCAGCAGGCCGTCTACGCCACCAAGCGCTGCCTCGCCCCCGTCTTCAACCTGCCGCACCACAAGGTGAGGGTATCCTCGCCGATCGTCGGCGGCGGCTTCGGCGGCAAGGAGGACTCCTCGCTCGACGTGGCGGCCGTGGCCGGCGTGCTGGCCCTCAAAACCAAAAAGACGGTCTGCTTCGAACTGACCCGCGAAGAAGTCTTCCGCACCACCGGCAAACGCCATGCCACCTATATCAAACACCGCATGGCCGCGACCAAGGAGGGCAAAATCACCGCCGTCGACGTCGAGACCGTCCTCAACAAAGGCGCCTACACCTCGATGGGCGGCCTGCGCGAGCCGGCCCACGCCGTCACTATGCGGACCGCGGCCTACGCCGCCGGCGTATATGCCGTCGCCAGCGCCAAGGCCCGCTCCTATTCCGTGTTCACCAATACCCCCTATTCCTGTGCCTTCCGCGGCTTCGGCGTTCCCCAGGCCATCTTCGCCGTCGAATGCCAGATCGACGAACTGGCCCGCAGACTCAACATGGACCCGATCGAACTCCGCCGCAAAAACATCCTCCGCGACGGCGACCACACCATCTACGGCCAGGTCATGAAAGAAAGCCGCGGCCTCGGCCTCGAAGAGTGCATGGACAAAGTCCGCGACAGCATCGGCTGGGATAAGCCGCTCGCCCAGAGCGCCGGCCCCGTCAAGCGCGGCCGCGGATTCGCCGTCTTCATGTACGGCACCGGCATCCCCCTGCTGTTCGAGGGCGCCTCCTGCTTCGCCGTGCTCAACAACGACGCCACGCTCAACGTCAACATCGCCTCGACCGAGATGGGCCAAGGCGTCATGACCGTAATGGCCCAAATGGCGGCCGAAGCGCTCGGCCTCAACTACGAGGACGTCCTCGTAAGCTTCTCCGACACCGGCCGCGCTCCCGACTCCGGCCCCACGGTCGGCTCGCGCTCCACGGTCATGGTCGGCAACGCCGTCCTCGACGCCTGCCGGCAGCTCAAAGACCGGCTGCTCGCCTTCGCCGCCAAACCGTTCAAAGCCGACCCCCGCGACCTCGCCATCGAAGGCGGCAAAATATTCGTCGTCGGCAAGCCCGAGACGGCCGAAAGCCTCGCCGCCCTCATCGCCAAAGCCTACGCCAGCCAGGTGCCCCTGGCGGCCACCGGCGTCTGGTACCCGCCCCAGCCCAGTTTCCGGGCCGAGGACGGCCAGGGCGAACCGATGCACGCCTATGCCTTCGGCGCCCATGCCATCGAAATCTCCGTCGACACCGAGACCGGCGTCATCACCGTCGACCGCTCGGTATTCGCCTGCGACGTCGGCAAAGCCATCAACCCGGCTGCCGTCGAAGGGCAGATGGAAGGCGGCGCCGCGCAGGGCATCGGCTGGGGCGTCATGGAAGAACAGGTCATGGAAAACGGCGTCATGCAAAACGCCGCCTTCCACAACTACATGATCCCCACCATCAAAGACCTGCCGGACCTCGAATCGATCATCGTCGAGCATCCCAACGAGCTTGGCCCGTTCGGCTCCAAGGGCATCGGCGAACCGCCGATCATCCCCGCCGCGCCGGCCATCCGCAACGCCGTCTGGGACGCCCTCGGCATCAAGATGAACGCCATCCCCCTTACGGCGCGGACCGTGCTGGCGGAAATCCAGAAAAACGGCAAAGCTTAACCAGAGGAGGTGGGCAGAATGAAGGAAACTCTGTATTTCGGTCCCAAGACGCTTGCCGAAGCGCTGGCGCTGCTGGACAAGTACCGGGACAAAGCCGTCATCGTCAACGGCGGCACCGACATCGTCGAGAAACTCGCGCACCGCGCGGTCGATCCCGAAGCCATCGTCTACATCCAGGGCATCCCCGAGCTGAAAACCATCAAGGAAGAAGCCGGCTTCGTCTCCATTGGCGGCACGGCGACCTATAAAGACGTTCTTGCCTCCCCCCTGTGCGGGAAGTTCGCCGGCCTCATCCAATCCGTGCGGGAGATCGGCTCGGCCCCCATCCGCGTCGTCGGCACCCCGGCCGGCAACATCGGCACCGCCGTGCCGGCCGCCGACTGCAACGTCGCCCTCATGGCCCTCGGGGCCCGCATCGTCCTCGCCAAGCTCGGCGGCGAGCGGGTCGTCGAAACCAAAGATATGTTCGTGGCCTACTGCAAAACCCAACTCGAACCCGGCGAGCTCATCAAAGAAATCCGCATCCCCGTCACCGACGCCGGTACGGCCAGCGCCTTCGCCAAGCTGGCCAAACGCAAGGCCCAGGATATCGCCCAGGTCTCGGCGTCCGTCCGCCTGACCGCCGAAGGCGGCGTCTGCAAGGACATCGCCATCGCCCTCGGCGCGGTCGGCCCCACGGCCGTCAGGGTCCCCAGCCTGGAAAAAGCGCTCGTCGGCAAAAGCATCGACGCCTGCCTGGCAGAGGTGAAGAAAGCCGTCCCACCCGAGCTGCGCCTGCGCAACCCGCGCAACAAGCAGTACAAGGAAGCGGTCGTCGGCGTGCTCATCGGCCGGGTTCTCAAAGCGGCCTACGAAGAACTAGCCGGAGGAGGGAAGTGACATGGCCGTCGACATCAAATTCATCCTCAACGATAAACCCGTAGAGCTCCAGGTCGAAGCCCAGGAGATCCTCGTCGACACCCTGCGCGAACGCCTCGGGCTGACCGGCACGAAAAAAGCCTGCGGCACCGGCGACTGCGGCGCTTGCACCGTGCTCGTCGACGGCGAGGCGGTCCGCTCCTGCATCCTGCTGACCGCTTCCGTCGACGGCAAAAAGGTCCTCACCATCGAAGGCCTCGGCACCGTCGAAAACCCCCATCCCATCCAGCAGGCCTTCGTCGACGCCGGCGCCGTCCAGTGCGGCTACTGCACCCCCGGCATGGTCCTCACCGCCAAGGCCCTCCTCGACAAATGCCCCAACCCGACCACCGAACAGATCAAAGAAGCCCTCGCCGGCAACCTCTGCCGCTGCACCGGCTATACCAAGATCATCAAGGCGGTCAAGGCGGCAGCCAAAAAGAACTAGACAAACCAAAAGAAACAGCGGCCTCCGCCGCTGCTTCTTTATTTCTAGCCGCAATGCCCTATTGTTGCGCCAGCCAGCCCAGGCCCAGCTCGTACAGCTTGCCTCGCGAAGGCCGGCCGCCCGGCCAGCCGGCCATCTCGTAATACATTTCCACCGCCTGCCGGAACGCCTCCCGGTCAATGGTCGCCTTGCCCTTGTTCGGGCCGCTCGGCAGCGGCGCGAAGAACTTGGCGGGCAGCACGTCGTCGTCCGTCCCGAACCCCTGCCGGCAATTGAACTCCCTGGCCATGGCATTGATCCGTTCGCCGATCTTCAGCATCTCCCACAGGTTGGTGTCCCAGCCTGTCGCCGCCTGCACCAGGGCGATCATCTTATTCAGCGGCGTCACACTGCGGGGCGCGAACCCGAAGAAGCACACCCCGAGGGCATCGTACAGCGAATTGAGCATGCTGGTATAATAAACCATCCGCACCTTATCGCCGGTGAGATCGCCGGGAGCCACTCCCTCGAGGATGCCCAGCGGCTGCCCGGTGGCCGCGCCCACCGGATTGCCGGGGGCGAAGAGCGGGTCGTGCTGGGCGAACCAGTGGTCGGCGCCGATGGGCGACAGCGCGTACTGCAGGCCGACGCCGGCCTTGACGCGCGGATCGTGCATGGGCGCCTCCTGGCCCTTCACATGGACGACATACTCTTCCGCGCCTTTTCCCAGGCGCTTGGCCGCCGTGCGCGCGCCTTCGGCCAGCAAATCGCCGAACCCCTCCCGGCGGGCGATCTTGCCGATCCATTCCAGCACGGCCCGGCCGTCGCCGAACCGCAGCTCCCTGCCGTCGGTGTCGGCGGCGCCGATGATGCCCGCCGCGGTGCACTGCATGGCGAAAGAAATCGCCGCGCCGGTGGAAATGGTATCCATGCCGAGGCGGTTGCACAGCTCATTGGCCTTGCAGACCACGTCCAGATCGCCGACACCGCAGTTCGAACCCAGGGCGGCGATCGTCTCGTACTCCGGGCCGCCGAACTTCGCCTCGACGCCCAGGGGGCCGCCGCCCTTGAGGGCGCGCTTGCAACGGATCGGGCAGGCAAAGCACGTGCCGGTGCCGCTCAGGTACTCGTCGGTAAGCTTATCGCCGCCGATCTCCTTGGCCTCTTCGAAGCTGCCGGCGCTCCAGTTGCGGGTCGGCAGCCCGCCGGCCGCGTCGCTGGACGCCACCGTGGCCGGCGTCCCCTGGATATGCAGCAGCTTCGCCAGCGCGTTCTCCTTCGCGGCCTCGGCCACCCAGCGCGCCAGCCCCTGCACCCCCGCGGGGTCGGCGGCCGCGACCCGCGTCGTCCCCCGCACGGCGATCGCCTTCAGGTTTTTCGACCCCATGACAGCGCCGAGACCGTTGCGGCCGTTGAAATGCACCAGCTCGTTGACGATGCTGGCGAACCGCACCATCCGCTCCCCGCCCGGCCCGATCATAGTGATGCGGACGCGGGCGTCGCCCAGCTCGCCTTTCAGAGCGGCGTCCGTCTCGCCCGTGTCCTTGCCCCACACCCTGCCGGCGTCGCGGATCTCCGCCGCGCCGTCTTTAATCCACAGATAAACGGGCCTAGCCGCCCGGCCCCTGACGACCACGGCGTCGAACCCGGCCATTTTCAGCTCCGCCCCCCACCAGCCGCCGGCCTCCGCTTTGCCGAGAGCGCCGGTCAGCGGCGACAGCGCGCACACCGTATTGCGGGGCACGCTCGGCGCCAGCGTGCCGGTCAGCAGCCCGGCCGCGAACACCATCACATTCCCCGGCCCCAGCGGGTCGGTCCCCGCCGGCACGTCCTGCAGAAGATAATGCAGCCCTACGCCCGGACCGCCGCCGTAGGCGCGGAAAAACCGCTCGTCCTTCTCCTCAACCGTAACCTGCGCCGTCGTCAGATCGACGTCGAGAATGCGTCCACAGAATCCTCCCGCCATCATATCAGCTCCTCAAGGATAAATAATCCGCGAGCGGTTCAGCCGCCGCCGACGAGAGAGTACAGTGTTACCGCCATCCCCTCCGCCAGGTCGTCCTCCCAGTCCAGCTGCCGGCCGCCGCTCATGGCCAGGCCGACGATTCCCGGCGGCAGCCGCAGCAGCGGCAAAAGATCGGCCACCTTCCGCAGCGAGGGATCATCGAGCAGCACGGTTTTGCCGTCGAGGCCGGCCAGCTCCCGCAGCCCGCCCACCAACACAACGCTTACCTTCATGGTTCCTCCCCCAAATCAGACATAGTAATCTTCTCCGGGCAAACCGCCATTCCTCCCTAGGCGCCGCCAACCAGCCCTGCATATATTATCCGGGCCTCCTCTCCGTCATCCGACGACTACGGGAAAGAAAAACAGCGGCGTCGGCCGCTGCTTTTCTTTCCCGTCGCTTTTTTTCCCGGCCTTGCTCCGCCGGTTATGGCCTAGCCGTAAAAATCCTGTCCCCGGCATCCCGGGACGACCGCGGTCATAAACGCTAGATCTATGGGCGCGACCGTCTTCGTTGGCATACTTTTTAACCCGCGGTTTCGTTCGCAGGTGAGGACAGGCAAACTGTCCGCAGCGGGAAGCGCCCGCTCACAACTTCGCGTCGTACTCGCGGATAAGCTGCTCCGTAATCTCGTCATATCTTTCCGCCGCTTTCTTCCGGGCGGAGAGAACATCGGCGCAATACTCCTCGTACAACCGTTCCAGAGTCCGTTTGTTGCGGGGCACCCAGCGAAGCACCGTCTCGGGATTGCCAGCTGGCAAAGTTCCGCCCGGCATGCCGTTCATCATCCCTTCCGCAGAAAAGCCCGGACTGCCTGATACTTACATAATACTACATCGTCGGCAAAAATATAGAGCCATGACGCGAAATGCACTTTTGCCGGCACGAAATGCAGTCGTCATTCCCGCTTGACCGGATCGGCCGCATTAAACGGCCCGGGCCGCTTGCTTAGCCCTATCAGCCGCTTCAACGCCGGTCCGTACCGCCGGCTGACCGGGATCTCCCCGTCATAGCCGGCGACCCGCGCCGTCATCGTCGAATTCTTATCCGGCTTGAGCTCGGTAATGCGGGCCGGGTTTACGGCGCAGCTGCGATGGCACTGCACCAGCCGCCTTTTGCCGACCTTCGCCAGAAACTCCGCGAACGTGTCGCTGCACTGGAAAATCGTGTTGTCCGCCGCCACCTCGACGCCGCGCCGCGATTTCGCCACATAACAGCAGGCGATCTTCGACGCCGCCACCAGTACGGCCCTGCCGCCGTGCCACAAAAGGATGCGCTCCTGCCTCGCCTGGAGCAGCTGGTTGTACACAGCCCGCTTGACCCGCTGGGGATCGCCGGCCGCCAGCCGCCTTTCCAACCGGCGCAGCGCGCTCTCCAGCCGTTCGGCGGTGAACGGCTTCACGATATAATCCACGGCATCGATTTCGAACGCCTTGATCGCGAAATCGCTGTGGGCGGTGATAAAGACGATGCCGGTGCCGGGCGCGTAGTTCAAGACCTCGTGCGCCACTGCGAAGCCATTCATGCCCGGCATCTCGATATCGAGGAAAACGGCTTCCGGCCTGAGCTCGCGGATCTGCTCCACCGCCGCCAGCGGATCGCCGAACCGCGCCACGACCTCCGCCCGGCCGGCCAATTGGCCGGCCAGCTCCTCAAGGCTTCCCTGTTCGTCATCCAGCAGCACGACCTTCAACACTGCCCGCTCGCACCCTTCCCCTAATGTGCTTCCATTCTGCCGGCAGGCGCCGGCAGCCGGAAACTGACGCTGGTACCCGCGTCTTCCTCGCTGCTCACGTCGAGCCCGCTCCCGTAAAGCCGCCGCAGCCGGCCATCCACGTTTACGACACCGACGCCGCGGCTCTTTTCGTCCGGCGCGAAGATCTCCGCCAGCCGTTCCGGCGACATGCCCACCCCGTCGTCGCTAACGCTGAATACCAGGAAACCGGCCTCCCGGCGGCAGGTTATCGTGACCGTCCCCGTCCCCCGCTTGGGGAAAATCCCGTGCTGCACGGCGTTTTCCACCAGCGGCTGCAGCGTCAGCAGCGGCAGCTCGCAGTCGCGGCACGGTTCGACATCGACGACCACTCGCAGCCGATCGCCCAGCCGCGCCTTCTCGATCGCCAGATACGCGTCCACCAGCGCCATCTCCTTCGCCAGCGACACGAACTCCTCCTGGAAGTTGAAGCACCCCTGCAGATACGTCCCCAGGGCCACGAGCAGCTCCCGGGCCATCTCGGGGTTGCTGCGGCACTGGATGGCGATCGTATTGATGGCGTTATAGAAAAAGTGGGGCCGGATCTGCGCCTGCAGCGCCCGCATCTCGGCCTGATGGGCCGACAGCAGGCCGAGATGCGCCTCGATGCGCGCCAGCAGCTCTTTCTTATGGAAGGGTTTCGTGATGAAATCGCTGGCGCCGGCGCGGAAAGCGGCCACCTTATCCTCGGGCTGGTTGCGCACCGTCAGCATCAGGACGGGTATCGCCGTCCCGCCGTACCTGGCGCGGATTTCGCGGCAAACGTCCAGGCCGGACAGGCCGGGCATCATCATATCCAGCAGCACCAGGTCGTAGCGGCTGCGGCCGAGCTCGGCCAAAGCCTCCTCGCCGCTCGCGACCAGCGTGAACCCGTAATCCGTGCCAGCAAGATAATTGCCGATCACCGACAGGTTCACCCGGTCGTCGTCGACCGCCAATATCCTCTTGCCCGCCACCATCGGCCGCCGGGCCGCCGGTTTCAATTCCTCGCCCCCCGCCGCGATCTCCGGCATCGTCCAGGCCGCGTCCGCCGCCGCCGGGCCGGGCGGGGCCGCCGCCTGCGCCCGGTCGTCCAGCACCGGCAGGGTAAAGGTAAACGCCGAGCCTTGCCCCGGCTCGGACACCACCGTGATCTCGCCACCCTGCAGCTCGACGAGCTGCTTGACGATCGACAGGCCGAGGCCGGCGCCGCCCCGGCCGCCGGCCTCGACCTGCGCGAACGGGTCGAAGATGGCCTGCAGCTTGGCGGCCGGTATTCCTATCCCCGTATCGCTCACCGCCACCCGCATCCGGCCGCCGCGGGCCTCGGCCGCCACCGTTATCGCCCCGTCGGCCGTGAACTTGACGGCATTATCGATGAGATTGTAAAGTATCTGGGCCACGCGATCGCCGTCGGCGTAGAGCGGCGGCAGATCCTCGGGCACATCGACCGTTATCTTCACCCGGCCGGCGCCGAGCCGCGCCCTCTCAAGGGTCACGACCCTCCTTACCAGCTCGGCCAGCCGGACGGGGCCGAGCTTCAGGCGCATCTGGTCATTCCTCAGCGTAGTGAAATCGAGGATGTCGTTGACCAGATTCGCCAGGCGTTTGCCGCTGGAAGCGATCAGCTCCAGGTTGGCGTCGAGCGCCCGGTTGCGCGTGCGGGACACCCGCTCGCGGCTGGACTCGGCCAGACCGATGATGCCATGCAGGGGCGTCTTCAGCTCATGCGACACCACGGCGAGAAAATCGTCCTTCAGCTTATCGACCCGCTTCAACTGCTCGGCGACCAGCCAATCGTGCTCGCGGTTCTGCCGGTAATACTCCTCCGCATCGCGGAAATTCTTCTCGATCGCCCGGGCCATGGCCGACACGCTCTCGGCCAGCACGCCGATCTCATCCTTGCGGGTCGCCGTCCCTATACTATGAAGGTCGAGCTTTACCGGCGCCGCAAGATCACCGCCGGCGATCCCCTTCGCCGCCGCCACCACCTTCCAGATCGGCTCGGTGATCCGCTGGGAAATCAGCAGCGCCCAGGCCGTGGCCAGCGCCATAATCACCAGCGCGAACAGCAGGATGCCGCGCTGCATCCTGGCGGCCTCGGCCATTATCTCCGCCTTGTCGATGACGCCGATTATCCTCCAGCCGGTGCGCGGCGACGTGTACACGGTAAGGATGACCGGCCTTTCGCCGCCCGTCTCGACCGTCTTCGCCCGCACCGCCGCCAGGTCTTCCAGGTGGCCGGGGTAATACTTCCCGACCGGCTGCATAATCCATTCGCGTTCATGGGGGTGCGCCATGACGACGCCGTTGGCGTCGGTCAGCATCACGAACCCCTTGCCGCTCAACCGGTAGCCGCTGATGATATTCGAAAGATTCTGCAGCGTGACATCGACCGCGACGACCCCTTTCAACCGGCCCGCCCCGTCCTCGATACTCTTCACGAAGCTTATCATCCCTGTCGCCTCTTTGTTCGCCGACAGGTACGGGTCGGTCACGGCCACCTCGCCCGGCCTGTCCAGGGCCAGCTTATACCATGGCCGGGTGCGGGGGTCGAAGCCGGGCAGGCGGGTCGTCGCCGGGAACTGCACATAGCCCCCGTTGCTTTCCACGCCATAGCTCATGATATCGACACGCGAATGAAACGTTTTGAACCAGGCGAATTTCCGGTAAATCAACGCTTCGGAGCTCTCGTCGGTCTTGACGGCCATCGGCACGCGTCCGTCGTCGCCCCCTCTTTTATCGCCATAGGCCGTGACCGAATCGTCGACATCCGTAAACACCGCCTGATCGGCCAGCTCCCGCACATCCTCCTTCATATCCTCGATAAACAGTTCAAGCGTCTTGTCGACCTGCGCTATCTCCTGGGCGGCCGCCTCGAGGATTATCGCCTCGCTCTGACGGGTCGCGTACCAGCCCACCGAAAAACTCAGCACCACCAACGGCAGCGCGGTGATCAGCATGAAGGCGGCGATCATCTTCTTTTGTATGCTCCACGAGGAGCATGCATCAAGCAGACGGGCAACCAGACCAATCACCTCACTTCACTCGCGCCGCAGGCGGACCATCGCACAGAAAGAGATATTTATGGGATTATTAATTTAGCTATCTAAAAAATCCTTCCTCATAGGTATTTTTTTTGCCTATCGCCCCATCGGGCCCGGCCAACAAAAACAGCGGCCGCCGGCCGCCGTTTTTTTGCTCCGTTTTCGCCGCCATGCCTACAGCAGCTTCGCGTATATCGCCCGCATGTCCGCCTTGGCCATCGGCTTGGGGTTGTTGTCGAGCAGCCGCGTGACCTTGGCCGCGGCCTCGACCATCGCGTCGAGCTCGGCCGCGGTGATGCCCCGGTCTTTCAGGCTGGCCGCGATATTCAGGTCCGCGAGCAGCGAAAAAAGATTTTCCACCATCTTCTCCGCCGCCTGGCGCGCCGTCAGCCCGGCCACGGCGAGCCCCATGGCAACGGCGATGTCCCGGAACCTGTCCGCCGCCGCGTCGAGGTTGAAGCTCATCACATGGGGCAGCAGGATGGCGTTGGACAGCCCGTGGGGCATGCGGTACTTGCCGCCCAGCGGATAGGCCAGGGCATGCACCGCCGTCGTGCTCGACGTCGCGATGCAGAGGCCGCCGAACATCGCCCCCAGCAGCATATCGTGGCGGGCGTCGACGTCCCCGCCGTCGCGGTAGGCCCGCCTGATGCCGCCGGCGATCAGGCTGACCGCCTTCAGGGCGAACGTGTCGCTGAACGGATTGGCCTTCTTCGACGTATAGCACTCGATGGCATGGGTCAGCGCATCCATGCCGGTCGCCGCCGTTATCGCCGGCGGCAGCTTCACGGTCAGCAGCGGATCGAGGATGACGCAGTCGGGCAGCATCTTGCTGCTGACGATGCCCACCTTGAGCTCCTCCTCCGGGACGAGCACGATGGCGTTGGGCGTCACCTCGGCGCCCGTCCCCGCCGTCGTCGGCACCATGATGGTCGGCAGGCCGCGCTTTTCGATCGGCTCCTTGGCCAGCATCTGCCGCAGCGTGATGGCGTTGTTCAGCATGATCGCGACCAACTTGGCCACATCCATGGAACTGCCGCCGCCGATGCCGATTACCAGCTCGCAGCCGCGGTCCTTTACGGCGCCGAAAATTGCCTCGACCTGTTCCACCGCCGGCTCGGGCGGGGTGTCGTCGACGAGCTCCACCTTGATGCCCGCCGCCGCCAGCAATTGGCGCGGCTTGTCGACCAGCCCCGCGTTCGCCACGCCCTTGTCGGTGATAATCAGAACCTTGCGGGCCCCCAATGCGGCGACCTCGGCCGCGAGCCCCTCGCTGCTGTTCAGTCCGGCCACGATCTTGCCGGCGTTTAACAGGGTATAGTTCACCGGATACGCCATATTATCGCCTCCACCTGGGATGTTCGTAGACTTCCTTATTAGCCACATGCGGCCACTTCCGGCCGGCGAGCACCGCCAGCACCCCCTCGGCCGCCAGCGTCGCCACGCCGGCCGCCGCTTCCCTGGTCAACCCGGCCATATGGGGCGTCACGACCACATTGTCGAGCTCCGCCCAGGGGCTGCCGGCCTTCACCGGCTCGGCCGCAAAAACGTCCAGCCCGGCGCTGTGGATGGCGCCCGCTTGCAGCGCCTTTACCAGCGCCTGTTCGTCCACCGTCCCGCCGCGGGCGCAGTTGATGAGGACGGCGGTCGGCTTCATCAGCTTCAGCTCCCGCTCGCCGATGAGGTTGCGGGTCTTGTCGGTCAGCGGCACATGCAGCGACACCACGTCCGCGCAGCTCAATACCCGCTCCATCGCCGGCTCGTAAACATAGCCCTGCTGCTCGACGCTCGCCGCCGTGACGTACGGGTCGTACACGACGACCTCCATGCCGATGGCGGCCGCCAGGCGGGCCAGCTCGCGGCCGATATTGCCGCAGCCGATCAGCCCCAGCGTCTTGCCGGCCAGCTCGAACGCCCTGTAGCTGTTGCGCACGCCGAAATCGCCGGCCCGTGTCCTGCGGTCGCTGTTCAGCACATCCTTGGCCGCCGCGAAAATCAGCGCCATGGCGTGCTCGGCCACCGACAGCGTATTCGCCCCCGGCGCCACGACCACCGGGATGCCCAGCTCGGTCGCCGCCTTCACGTCCACATCGTCCACCCCGACCCCGGGGCGGCCGATAACCTTAAGATTCTCCGCCGCCAGCATCGTTTCCTTGTCGATCGAGCCGATGCGGATTATCAGCCCGTCGGCATCGACGAGCGCCGGCAGCATCTCCCGCGGGTCGCCGGTGTTGGTGATCACGACGTCGACCTGGCCGTCCAGAACCTTCATGCCTGCCTCGTGCAGCCTGTGGGTGATAACGACCTTGTTCATCTTCTTTCCCCTCGATACCTTATTTATACAGCGCCAGCACCTCGGCCAGCGCCTCGTCGACCGCCTTGCTGTTCATGCCGCTCACCGGCTTGCGGGCCGGCCCGACCGGGTAGCCCATCAGGTTCACGGCCCGCTTGACGACCGAATTGGGATTGCCCATCGCCATCACGTCGCGGAACGGCCTGAGCTTGAACTGCGCCGCCCTGGCCTCCTCGATCCGGCCCTCGCGCCACAGCTCGTAGATGCTCACCACCAGCGCGGGGAAAACATTCGACGTCCCGGCCACCGCCCCGCAGCCGCCGGCCTGCAGCGTCCACAGGATGAGCGAATCGCTGCCGGCCAGCACCGCCAGCCGCGTGTCCGTGCTCTCGATGTAGCGCAGCGTGTTGTCGAAATTGCCGCTACTGTCCTTGATGCCGACGATATTTTCATACTTCGTCAGCTTCTTGACCGTCTTCCAGTCGATATTGTTGCCTGTGCGGGCGGGGATGTTATAGAGGACGATCGGCAGGTCGACCGCCGCCGCCACCTCGCTGAAGTAGTCGTACAGATCGTCCTGGGTGACGGCCACATAGTACGGGGATACGACCGACAGGGCGTCCACGCCCAACTCCTTGGCCTTGAGGGACAGGTCGATGGTCTCCTTGGTGCGGATGCAGCCGGTGCCCGCGTACACGGGTACCCGGCCCCTGGTCTCGTCGACGACGGTTTTGATGATCGCCAGCTTCTCGTCGCTGTTCAGGGCGTAAACCTCGCCGTTCGTGCCCAGGCAGAACAGGCCCCCGACCCCGCAGGCTATCAGCCTGTTGATGTGGGCCCGCAGCTCGACCAGATTGAGGCTTTCGTCGGCGTTCATCGGCGTTATGACCGGTGTTATGATTCCTTGCGGCTTGAGCATCATTATCAACCTTCCTCAGCGGTAGTCCTATGTCGGCGTCCGGCCCCGGCGTCGGCCAGGATCCCCGACGGGTTCAGGCCCCGATAGGTCCGTGCTGCCGCCGCTGCCCGGCCTGGTTGGGCGGAGCAGCGGCGGCAGCTTCAAAGCGGCCTATTTCTTTTTGTCCAGACCCAGCTCCTTGATCAGCGGGTCCATCTCCTTATACATCTTCTGCAGGAACTTGGCGGTGTCGTCGCCGGACATGTACTCCAGGTAATCGAAGTCGCCCGTCTTCTTCGCGGCGGCCTTGAACTCCTCCTCGTCCATGATCGCCTTCAGGTTGTCGTGGAGGATCTTGACGACGTCGTCAGGCATTCCGGCTGGGCCGCAGACCCCTTTGGTCACGCCCATGACCACGTTGTAGCCCTTTTCCTTCGCGGTCGGCACGTCGGGCAGCGGCTTGATCCGCTTGTCGGCGAACACGAGCAGCGCGCGGAGCTTGCCGGCCGTCAGATGCTCGCCGGCTTCCTGCGGGTGCATCACGGCCACGTCGACATGCTTACCGAGCAGGGCCGCGACCACCTCGGCCGCGCCGCCGCCGAACGGCACCATCTTCATGTCAAGGGCGGCCGCCTTGCGGAAGCTCTCCATCGCCATGTGGGTCGTCCCGCCGGGCGAGTTCTGGCCGTACTTCAGCTTGCCGGGGTTCGCCTTCACGTAGGCGATGAATTCCTCGGCCGTTTTCCACGGGGAGTCGGCATGCACGACAAGCACTATCTGGTGGGTGGCGATATTGATGATGTGTCTTACGTCCTTGTTCGGGTCGTACGGCACCTTCTGCACCAGCGGCGTGGACGTGAAGTTGCCGGTCGAGGACGTCAGCAGCGTATAGCCGTCCGGCTTGGACTTCAGCACGGCATCCGTGCCGATCGTGCCGCTGGCGCCCACCTTGTTCTCGACGACCACCGGCTGGCCCAGCTTCTTCGTCAGGCTGTTGGCCAGGGCCCGTGCCAGCAGGTCGGTGGAGCCGCCGGCGGCATACTGGCAGACCAGCGTTATCGGCTTGGTGGGATACTTGGGCTGCTCCTTCTTGGTCTCCTTGGCGCCGCCGCACCCGGCCGCGACCAAAGAGGCGATGACCACGAGCGCCACCGCCCATAAGAAAACCTTCCTCGACTTCATAACCTTACCCCCTTATATTCTTTGTTGCCTACCAACCCGTGTCAGCTATTCGCCGGTGACGATCCGGCCGCGTTTCCTTATCGCGCCGTACGCTGTCCAGACGACGATCAGCGCCGCGACCGCCAGCAGCGTCCCCGAAATCGGCCGCTGGAGGAAGAACATGAAATTGCCGTCGGCCATGATCAGCCCCTGCCGCAGGCTCTTCTCGAACACCGGCCCCAGCACCAGCCCCACCAGCAGCGGGGTGGCGGAATAGTTCATATACTTGAAGGCCAGCCCCAGCAGGCCGAAGACCAGCAGCATGAAAATATCGAACAGGCTGTTGTTGAGGCTGTACGCGCCGACGAACATGATCGCCGTCACCACCGGGATGAGGATCTTCGGCGGCACCTTGGTCAGCGAGGCGAAAAACCCGACCAGCGGCAGATTGAGGACCAGCAGCATGAAGTTGCCTATGTACATGCTCGCCACCACCAGCCAGAACAGATGGGCGTTGCCGGTGATGAACGTCGGCCCCGGCGCCACCCCGTGCAGCATCAGGCCGCCGAGCAGCACCGCCGTCGCCGGCGCGAACGGTATCCCCAGCGCCAGCAGCGGCACCATGGCGCCGGCCGACGCGGCGTTGTTCGCCGATTCCGGGCCGGCCACCCCTTCGATCGCCCCCTTGCCGAACTCCTCCGGCCTGCGGGACAGCCCCTTCTCCAGCCGGTACGACACCAGCGACGACAGGATAGCCGCCGGCCCGGGGATGAGGCCGATGGGGAAGCCGATGAGCGAGCCCCTGACGATCGGCCAGACCGACTTCTTGAGCTCCTCGCGGCTGGGATAAAGCTCCCGGAACCTGACCTTGATCATCTCGCCCACACTGTACGGCTGCACCGCGATGGCGAACACCTCCGCCATCCCGAACAGCCCCATGGCGCAGGGCAGGAACTCGATGCCCCGCGTAAGCTCGAGCACGCCGAACGACAGGCGGTTGAACCCTGTCAGCACGTCGATGCCGATCGTGCTTATCATCATCCCGAGCATGAACACCAGGAACGACTTCACGAACGAGTCGCCGGACAGGTTGCTGAGCAGCAGCATGCCCACGAAGCTGATCGCGAAATACTCGGGCGGCCCGAACGCCAGCGCGGCCTTGCCCAGCGGCGGCGCGAACAGCATCAGGAACACCACCCCGACCGTGCCCGCCACCCACGAGCCGATGCCGGCCACGGCCAGCGCCGCGCCCGCCCGGCCCTTCTTCGCCATCTGGTAGCCGTCGAGGCAGGTCACCACCGAAGCCGCCTCGCCCGGCACGTTTATCAGGATCGACGTCGTCGAGCCGCCGTACATCGCGCCGTAGTATATCCCCGCCAGCAGAATCAGGCTCGTGCCGGCGTCCATGCCGAAGCTGAACGGCAGCAGCAGCGCCATCGCCCCTACCGGCCCGATGCCCGGCAGCACGCCCACCACCGTGCCGATGAGCACGCCGACGAAACAGGCCGTCAGATTGTCGACCGACAGCGCCAGCGCGAAACCCTGCAGCAGATTTCCCACCACATCCATGGACAACACCTTCTTCCGGGAGTGCTAAAATATGCCGCGCGGCAGCGGCACGTCGAGGATGGTGAAAAAGAGCACGTAAGCGATCACCGCGCTGGCGGCGGCCAGGCCGAGAGGCTGCGCCCAGCCCCTGGCGCCGAGAATCTTCGTCAGCGCCAGCACCAGGGCGAAAATCGCCGCATAGGCGCCCAGTATTTCGAACACCGGGATAAAGACGGCGCAGACCGCCAGATAACCCAGAAACCGCCGCAAGCCGTCGCGGGGAATCCTTTCAACCTTTGCGCCCTCTCCGCTCCGCAGCGAAGCGATAAATATCCTCACCGCTATCACCAGCACCAACACGCCGATGACCGCGGGCACGAACGCCGCCCCCGGCTCGGTCACCGACCCGAACTCCTCCATCTCCCGGACGAAATACAGATACCCCAGACACACCACCGCCACCGCCAACGAAAAAATGCTTTCCCCCCGCCGCATGCCTCGTCCCCCTCCTGCCGATCCTGAATTAGCCGCCAAACCGTGCCTTCGCCATCCTCGCTCCGAGGACGGGCGGCAGCTCCCGCCGCGAGGTTTACCCCCAGTCTCGAACCACGCACCTTCAGCGGGATATGCCCCTGGCCATGGTCTTCTCCTCAAAAGCGTTTGGCTGCCGGCCCAATGACGCCGCAACTAAACTCATCAAGCGTTGTATACAACATATAACATTGTCGCCTAGCTAAAATGTTAAATGAAAGCAGCCGCTATTGTCAACGAAAACTCGCAAAATATTTGTAATTTGCCGATTAATGCAAAATCCGTTGACAAGCGGCATTTTTATGCACTATGATTTTGTTATATACAACATTTAAGGTTATGCCTGGAGGAATCCGCTTTATGAACCTCCCCAAACTCGACAACTCGAACCTGTGGGACAAAACTTATCTGGTCTTGAAAGACCTTATCGTCCGGCGGGAATTCAAGCCCAACGAAAAACTCTCCATCCCCGACCTGTCCGTCAAGCTCGGCGTCAGCCGCACCCCCATCCGCGACGCGCTCACCCGCCTCGAAATGGAGGGCCTCGTCAAGACGGTCTCCAAGGTCGGCACATTCGTCAACGCCATCGCCATCGAGGATGTCCTCGACATCATCGACACCCGGCTGATGCTCGAATACTGGGTCGTGGAAAAACTGCCCGCGCTCCACGAAAAAGAATACCTCGTGAAAATCCGCGAACTGGAAGACATCCTCGAGCAGGCCGGCAACACGGTGGAAAAAATACCCCTCGGCTCCTTCCTGCGCACCGATTACAACCTCCGCTTCCACATCGCCTTCGTCAAGATGGGCAACAACCAGAAGAACGTGGAAATCTACCTGAACATGATGAACTATCATTACCTGGCCGCCGAGAACTCCCTGTTCACCAAGGAAATGGTCACCAGCGCCATCGGCCAGCACTACGCCATCATCAAGGCCCTGAAAGAAAAGGACCACGCGGCCCTGAAAGCGGCGATCAAGCTCCATCTCGACGATTCCAAGGATAAGCTCATCGAACGGCTGATGGCCAGCGGCGGCCAGCTCTGACCCCGGCCGGCCATGCGCATCTCTCCCCACAAAAAAACAGCGGCTCGAAAGCCGCTGTTTTCTTTTCTTGCCACTTACAGCAGACCGCACAACTTCCACCAGGGAATGGCGATCAGCGCCAGGAAAATCGCCGTTACGAAAATGCGCGGTATCATCACCTTCAGCACCGCCCCCAGCGTCATATAGCCGAAAGAATAGATATAGAGCAGCACCGCGTATTCGTAGGGGAAGATATACTGATCGATCCCGTACTTGAACATATACACGAGCGGGTAGGGATGGATGCCCAGTTGGATGGCCGTTTCGGCGACCGTGGAAACGAACATCGCCGTCGCCGCCAGCGGCGTGAGGAAGAACTTCAGCAGCACGCCGAACACGTAAACCGACATGAAGGTGTACACCGTGCTGCCCTTGAGCAGCGGCACGAGCACGCCGGCCACCGCCTTCACCACCCCGGCCTTGGCCGCGATCGGCCCGATCGCCATGGCGCCCGAGATGAAGAACAGCATCGGCAGGCCCATCTTGCCGAGCTGATCGGGTTTAAGCACGCCGATCCGTGGGATGAACAGAATACCGGAAACGATGATCAGGATCCAGCCGATATCGACCTTATGCCAAAAATCGGTCACAAGCAGGGCGAGGGTGACGGTGAGAATAACCGCCGCCTTCTTCTCGTCGGCCGACATCGGTCCCAGCTCGCGGTAACGGCCCCTTATGACGTCCAGCGAATCGAATTCCTTTTCCGGCTTGAGCGTCGCATAGAGCACCAGCAGGGCCAGGATGCTGTAAACGATGCCGATGACCGCATTATGCAGGGCGAACTCGCCCCAGGTTATCATCGTGCCGGTGACCTTGGCCACCAGGCCCATAGCCAGCGGCGTATCGCCCGAGCCGGTCAGATAGCTTAGCTTCGGCCCGGCGACCGCCAGGAACGCCCCCATCATGACCCCCGAAGCCGCCCGCGACCCGGGCTCCAGATTGAGCGCCTGGCAGACGGCCACCCCCAGCAGGGCGAAAATGGCGATCTTGCCCATGATCGACGGAATCAGCGGGGCCATTATCAGGCCGCCGAACAGTAGCCCGGCCAGCGTCTTCTTGTATGTGCCGCCCACCACGAGAATCGCCCAATAGGCGATCCTCTTCGCCAAACCCGTCGACATCATCATCGCGCTCAGGGCCAGGCCGCCGAAGGAAATCCACGGCACGTTGGTCAGCCAGGGCGAAAAGGCCTCCTTGGCCGTGGCCACGCCGAACACGATGTACAGCGGCGGCAGCAGAAAGCCCACCACCACCTCGGGTATGATGCCGAAGATCCAGCTGAAAACCGCCCAGGTCGTTACGGCGAAAAAATTGATAACCGGCTTTGTATAGACAGGCGTGGGCGGTATCATGGCAATCGCGATCGGAAGACCGATGGCGATAAGCCACTGACACCATAACTTGGGCGTCATCTTATTCGTACAGGGGCTGTCTACGGCGGCCGTCTTGCCTTGGACCTCGCTCATATTGACCCTCCTACTATAATTAGTTTTGGTTATAAGGCGTATATCGCCGGTCAATTGACCGTGAGATATAATAAGCTCGTATGGGGTGAGGATTCCTATCCCTCCTTGCGGCAAAGACTGCTTTACTAAGAGTGGAACCTCT
>JARKPR010000053.1 GCA_029975165.1 Selenomonadales bacterium | reverse complement strand
TCCTTCTGGTCTTGGGTCCAGACGATCCCCACCGCCGGCTCGATCTGCCTGAGGACGTCCTTGATGTCTGGCGCGGCCTGGGCGGCCGGGGCGAGGAGCGACAGGCACGCGGCGACCGCCAGGAGCAGCGTGAACAGGCGCAGGGTGCGCATTACGATAGCCCCCTTTTGTCGTTTTTTGTGGAGGTCAGGGCATTTTTACTTCTTTTTCAAATCGGGTCATGACTTCCTCAAAAGCTTTAAAGATAGCTTTTTCGGTAGCGGTTTCCGCGGAGGACCAATAGCCCATTTTGTTCCGGCCGACGCCCTCCAGGACATCGTAATAGAGATATTTGCCCTGGGCGACGTCGAGGAGTTTCACGACCATGCGCAGGTCGACTCTCCGTGTGTAATCTTCCCAGGCTGCCTGGGCCGAGATGTTAACGGCCAGGATGTAGTCGAGGCCCGTCTTGCGGCCGAAGTCAATCAGGACCTGGTGCGGCACTGTGGTCATGTCAAGATCCTTGTGGGGATCGATGCGGCCGTCGAGGTACTTCAATATATCCGACCTGGCGTCCTGATAACCGCGCACGTCATATTTGTCGAGGCTGAGTTTGGCGAATATTTTTTGCGCCAGCAGGTCGACGATGAATTTCTGATTCCAAAACCAGTCCGGGGCGAAGAGGCAGGAGAGCACGACCGGTTTTTCCGGCTTGGCCTTCTGGACGGCGCCGGGTGCCGGTATGAGCGGCAGGTCGCTGCCGGGCGGGGCGTAGTCGGGACCGGCGGCGTAGTCGAGGAGGTTGCGCAGCTCGTACATCGGCAGGGCGAAGTTGAGGTTTTGGCCGCTCGTCCTGCCCCAGGTGACGATGCCGACCACCTCGGCGTTCATGTTGATGAGGGGGCCGCCGCTGTTGCCCTGGGACACGGGCGCGGTGAACTGGATCCAGGTATCGCCGCCCATTCCCTGGACCTGCTGGATGGCCGAGACGATGCCTTCGGTGACGACGAAGGTGAATTCTTTGGGATTGCCGTACGCCAGGACGCGGTCGCCTTTCTCCGGCAGGCCGGCGGCCGTTTTGAGGAAGGGCACCTGTTCGTCGCGGGTTTCGACCTTGACCTTCACCATGTCGAGGGCGGGATGGGAGGCCAGCACCTTGATCACGCGGTACTTCTTGCCGTTGGCCATCTCGATATAGGCTGAGTAGGCGCCCTGCAGGACATGGCGGTTGGTGACGAATTCGCCGTCGGCGGTCAGGAAGAAGCCGCTGCCGTGGCCGCGGAGCTGGTCCTTCTGGTCTTGGGTCCAGACGATCCCCACCGCCGGCTCGATCTGCCTGAGGACGTCCTTGATGTCTGGCGCGGCCTGGGCGGCCGGGGCGAGGAGCGACAGGCACGCGGCGACCGCCAGGAGCAGCGTGAACAGGCGC
>JARKPR010000021.1 GCA_029975165.1 Selenomonadales bacterium | reverse complement strand
TCAGGCGATCACGCCCACTTTTCCATATCGAGTTCGCCCTCGCCCTTGGCGACGATGGCGGTGCAGACCATGTCGCCGCCGACGTTCAGGCAGGTGCGGCCCATGTCGAGGAGGGCGTCGATGCCGAGAATCATGGCGTAGGCGGCGGCAACGGCGGAGCCGGCCTCGACCTTCAGGCCCACGGACTCGAGCACCATCAGCAGCATGATGGCGCCGGCGCCCGGCACACCAGCGGTGCCGATGGCGGCCAGCGTGGCGGTGGTGACCACGGTCATCTGCTGGGCAAAAGTCAGCGGCTGGCCGATGGCGTAACCGACGAACATGGCGCAGATGCCCAGGTAGATGGCCGTGCCGTTCATGTTGATGGTGGCCCCCAGCGGCAGGGTGAAGGAGGAGATGGAACGCGGGATGCCCAGCTTCTCTTCACTGACGCGCATCGTCACCGGCAGCGTGCCGCTCGACGAACGCGTGACGAAGGCGGTAATCAGCGCTTCATTGGCGCCCTTCATGAACTTGAAGAAGCCGAGGCGGAACACGGTCAGCAGGCCGCCGTAACCGATGATGGTCAGGGCGATCAGGGCCAGGTACACCGTCAGGGTGACGAGCAGCAGCGGGCCGAGCGCCTTGGCGCCTTGCTGGGCGAAAACGATGGCGATCAGGAAGAACACGCCGATCGGGGCGTACTGCATGATGCCATGCACGATCTTGTACATCGTTTCCGCGGCGGCGTTCACCACTTCATAGAGCGTATTCGCGCCCTTGACCAGCGCCGGGTCCTTGGCGTCCTTGAGGAAGGCGATGGACAGGCCGAAGAGCATGGCGAAGAAGATGATCGGCAGCACGTCGCCCTTGGCCAGCGATTCGGCCGGGTTGGTCGGGATGATGTTCATGAACACGGTGGCCAGCGACGGGGCCTGGGCGGCCTTGCCGGCCACACCGGCGGAACCGACCAGGTTCATGCCGGCACCCGGTTGCAGCAGGTTGGCGAAGAACAGCCCGAGCGCCACCGAGAGGGCCGAGGTGGCCATGTAGAAAGCGATGATCTTGACGCCGATGCGCCCGAGCTTGGACGGGGCGATGCTGGCCGCGCCGCCGATCAGCGAGAACAGGATCACCGGAACGACGATCATCTTGAGCAACCGGATGAAGATGTCACCAAGGAACTTGGTGTTCTCGACAAACCCCTTGCTGGTCTCCGGGTCGCCGTACCCCAGCGCAATGCCGACGATCACGCCGGCAATCAGCGCAATCATGATGCGCGATAGCAGATTGGACTTGAAGTACCAATCGAACATGCCTTTCTTTTCAG
>JARKPR010000019.1 GCA_029975165.1 Selenomonadales bacterium | reverse complement strand
AGCGGGAGGCGGCCGTCCACCGCATCATCGCCAGCCGTGGAGGCGGGGAACTGCTGAGACACTACAACGCTCTGAACATTAACGAAAACGACGCCGAAGCAGCCAGGATGAACGATGTGAAGTATGTCGTAAGTTCGCTGGACAAGGTACAGGATACACCGGATGACAGCGGAACAGGACAGGATGCAACTGGGAAGATGAGCTACGGGCCGAGCGGGCACGACGTGGGAGTGCATATGAAGGGCGGCGCCGGCGGGGCGGAGCGTGACAACAAAGACAATCTTGATGCCACAATTGCGAAAGCGATCAATATTACTGGGGCATTCGAGGGCCACGCCGGATATGAGAATGTGGCAGGAAACGCCGACGAAGCGGGCCTTTCGTTGGGTAAATTTCAGTGGAATATCGGGCAAAAAACTCTGCAACCTATGTTGTCTAAATTTATCAATGAAAATCCCGAAAAGGCGCGGCAGATTTTCGGCAAAAATTTTGAGTCTGTGGCAAGCATGCTGGATGGCACGAAAGAGGAACAAATGAACTGGGCAAGGTCGATAAACGACGACAAAGGCAAATTGTTACCGGAGTGGCAGGAGCAATTTACTAACTTATGTAAAACAAAGGAATTTCAGGAAATGCAGCGAAGTGAAATGACAAAATATATTAACAAAGCACATGAGATCGCCAAAGAATTCAATCTGAAGTCGGAAAGAGGACTTGCCCTGGCACTGGATATCGCTGTCCAAAACGGCGGCATCGATGCCACCGATTATATCAAACAACGGATGGTGGAGGGTGCCAGCGAGACAGAGATTCTCCGCCTTATGGCCCATGCCGTGGCCGACCAGTCAAAACCAAGGTGGCGTGAAGATGTAAGGGCGAGAAAACTGACGATAGCCGAGGGGCGGGGAATGGTTCACGGCAAAGATTATGACCTTGGACAGGAATTTGGGCTTACCGACGATTCATATAGATGATTAGGAGGATAAATAATGAAGCGGATGCTGGCGATTGTGTTTACCTCGCTCTGTCTGGCGGCAATGTTGGCACTTACTGTTCATGCAGCCGGGCAGGAAATGACGCAACTTCTAAGCAGCCTGCAGGAGAGCCTGAAAGGTGTGCAAGACGATAAATTAACGGCAGCCGAACGGCAACAACACTTCGCCAACATCACTGAAAATCTTTCCCTCTTGTTGTTAATGAAGGAAAGCACCATTCTCAGCGATACCGAGATGGAAAAGGCTTTGCGAAGTCTACATTTCCAAACCAAAGCCGCCAGTATCGACGGCAAGGCGATTAAGGTCAGAATCGCCCGCCTGGACAGTTTTTTCTGGGTGACCCCCGGGACACTTCACCGCTACTGGACGTACGTACAGTGGTGGGACGAAAGCTCAGTGCATGTCCAGGTGCTGCGCGCGAGAGAGAGCAGTACACCTGTAGATTTTCTGGTGCTGCCGGTTGATGGTAAACCTACGTTGCTCCTGGCCGAATATTCCAGTGTTTATCGCCCATGCCCTCATATCCTGTCCACTTGGCAATTGTCGGGCGCCGAATGGGCGAAAACGCCGATCTTCGGTCCGAACGTCGCAGCAGATGAAAAGTGGAATTTACGGATATATGGCAACGACGTGGTCATCGAAAGCCAGCCGCCAAAACCGCTTGAAACGCTGCCGAATACACTGGGTGACGGGTTTGTCTTTTTCGTGTTCGCAGATAAAAACGAAGCAATCGAACTCAGGCTCAAAGAAGGTTTAGTGGTAAGGGAGTACTGACTGACACAAATGCCCCGGCCATAGGGGACAAGAATATGACAATAGGCTCTTGCTCCGGAGTTTTTTGTGTTTCACAAGTGCCCCCCTCTCCCCTACTTCCCTAAAACCATGAACTGCCGGGACCGTTCAGAAGTGCCCAGGTGCAAGGCGCACCGGAGGATGACACCGGAAGCGTACACGGAACGTACGCTGAGGATGGCAACCGAGGAGCAACGCCGCAGATGGGCGCTTATGGGCGGTCCTCTTGAATTCGGCAGAAAATTATTGCGATGCCGGTGGAGCGGGAGGCGGCCGTCCACCGCATCATCGCCAGCCGTGGAGGCGGGGAACTACTGAGACACTACAACGCTCTGAACATTAACGAAAACGACGCCGAGGCGGCCAGGATGAACGATGTGAAGTATGTCGTAAGTTCGCTGGGCAAGGTGCAGGATACACCGGATGACAGCGGAGCCAGCCAGGATTCAACCGGGAAGATGAGCTACGGGCCGAGCGGGCACGACGTGGGAGTGCATATGAATAAGAACCAAACACCTAGCGCTCCTCCATCGAGCGGACTGGCGTATCCCAACCTCACTGACGAGCAGAAACTGTTTATCGCAACTGTGGCTGGAGAGGCAGGCGGAAGTAGCGATGCCGCCCAACGGGCGGTCGCGAACGTAATAATGAACAGGGTAGGATATAAAGAATGGAAAGATCGTGACACGATCGGAAAGAATTTAACGCGCGACCAGTTCTCGAGTATTAACGATCCCCAAAATCAGCCATTTAATGAGATGACAGAATATCTCAAATACCGGGACGGTTCAAATCCTCGATTGGAAAGATTGATTAATTTGGCGATGAATGTCTATCATAGGAAGGAGCCAGATTCAACAGGGGGTGCGGTCATATTTTATAGTCCGAAAGCTCAAGCACAAAAAAACCAGGAAGACGCAGAAGCCAATCCTAACCCTCCGCGTTGGAATTATAACGAATTGGAAGATCTTGTCGTACCAGGGGCCGAAGACGACGATTTCCGTTTTTTCAAATATAAGTAGTTAGGATTATGTAGTTCTATTAAAGGATAAAATTACCTCCTGTCGAAACTCTTGGTAAGCTTTGGCAGGAGGTAATTCTTCTTTTTTCTGCCACCGGAGGCGAGAACCATGATTAAGAAATCATGCAAGGTTTTGATGATTACAACGCTTGTCGCTGCCTTGTTTTCATATGGGTGCAATGGCGACAGCGAGGAGGTTGTGAAGGCCCCAGATAAGGCAACGGCGGCAATAAGCGCCAAACAGCCGCGACCGCCGGAAGTGGCGAGTACGGGAGAATATCTTTGGTTATTGAGCGAGAACCCAGAATCGCAGGTTTTTGTTATAAGGGACCCTGTAGAAGGGGGTCATGAGGGCTATCTCGTCCGGATTCTTGATGCCGAAAAAAAGGTGATATACGAAGGGCGCATTGCGAAAAGGGCTAATTATGAACCTTGGACGAAGATGGTGGACGAAAATGTCGTCCAAATAAGACAGGGAGCGGGAACCGGGATTTGGTACAGTTATTATTACGACCGAAAAAATTACAAGGTTTCTCCGATCTATCAAAGTCCATTGCTTACGGGTTACGGGAAGGTCGTCATCCCTAAAAGCGGCCGCCTTGCGGTATCCGATATCTTCGATAAGAACGTCTATTATAAAGAAATCCTCTTCGTGGATTATCCGCCCGTTGCCAACCCAGTGGACGCGTTCAGAGAGGTTAAATGGCTGGGCGAGGATAAATTGTCGGTGACATATGTTGACGTTAATTATGCGCGAAAAACGGCGGTCTTTGATTTGAACGAGGAGCAGACTGGCGTGGCGGAAAGTTTCGCGCTGATAGACGAGGCCAAAGAATATCATGTGCTGAAGGGCACGATAAACGAAAAAGTCTTCACCCGCTATGTAGTCAGGATTTTCGATGACAAGGGAAAGGTTTTGTATGAAAAAGACTACGGCGGAAAACTGCAGGTAAAGATGTTGGACAAAGACATCGTTGAAATGTCGCTCTACGTAAGCGGTGACCTTCCGTACATCACTTACTACGACCGCAAATACAATCGGGTTTCACCGAGTTTTAGAAATCCGCTTCTGGTCGGCGATGGGAAAGTCGTTATTGCGAGTTACGGCAAAATAGTGTTGTCCGATCAATTCGTCAGAGACCGTACTTATAAGATTATCTTCGTCGAGAAATTTGCACCGCATTACGACGCCCTGGAATCATTCCACTGGGACAGCCCGGGCACCCTGGCTGTGACGTATATCGTGAAACGGGACAGCGAAGAAAAGAGAAATACAGTCGTTTTCAATTTGAAGGAGTAGAACGTTTGATACAGAATTAAACTCCCGGAGTAATTCGGGAGTTTTTTTGTGTTCGCTCCCCAGAAGGTCCCAGATGCAAGGCGCACCGGAGGATGACACCACCGTTTCCTCCGCGACAATGTTCATAGACCTTGTTTGCACAGGATAGGTTTAACAGCATCGCGCGTACACGAAACGTACGCTGAGGATGGCAGCCGAGGAGCAACAACGCAGATGGGGCCTTATGGGCGGTCCCCTTGTATTAGCAAAAGGAAATAGAGAGCAAATGAAGTATTACTTATGAGCATCATATTTCCTTTTGCGGAGGCACTAGATGTTTATTTATCTTGATATCGTGCCGGAATTCTCCTGCGCCTGCTGCGGTTCGTGCTGCCGCAACGAGTGGCTGGTGACGGTGGATGAGGCGGGCTATGGCCGCAACCGCGAGTTTTTCGCCCGGACGGGCCGTGCGGGCGAGTTCGCGGCGGCTTTCCGGCCGCTGACGGGGCGGCGGGGCGCCGGGGAGTACGCGGCGATCGCCAAAGGGCCGGGTGGGGGCTGCTGGTTTTTGCGGGACGATAATCTGTGCCTGCTGCACCGCGAGGCGGGTCATGAGCATCTGGACGGGGTGTGCCGGCTTTTCCCCCGTTATCCGATGCGGACGGCACGGGGGGTGGAGGTGACGCTGAGTTTTAGCTGCCCGGAGGTGCTGCGGCTGGTGGAGGAGCGGACGGCGCCGCTGGCGGTGGTGCGCGCGGCGGAGGCGCCGACGCAAATCGGGGAGGAGGGTTTCACGGCCGAGGTTTTTCCCCGTCAGCAGCCGCTGTACGGGGTGCTGGGTTATTATTTCGAGCTTGAGCAGCATTTTATCGATATTATGCAGTGCCGCGGCCTGCCGGTGGCCGGGAGGCTGGTTTTGCTGGCGGCGACGGCTGCGGAGCTGGGGGGCCTACCCCCTTCCCTCGCCATCGGCCGGGAAATCGACGGAGTGATTCGGGGGAATTACGCGCGCCTGGATGCGGCGGAGGCCGGGGGCGCGAAGTGGGATGGGCCGGCGGATGTGTTGGCGGAGCATTTTTTCGTGAATATGATTTTCAAGAAGGTTTTTTATCTTCACGGGCTGGCTGGGGCGGCGCGGCTGCTGCGGGCGCTGGGGCGGCGGATCGCGGCGGCGGACGTCGGCGGCGAGGCCGGCCGGCGCGAACGGGTGAAGGCGGCGGTGATGGCGGCGGAGTTCGAGTACTGCCATAACCGCGAGGCGCTGCTGCGGCTGGCGAGAGCGGAGTAGAGAGTATAAAGCTCCCGGATTTTTCCGGGAGCTTTATACTTTTGCGCAGATTATATGGGTAAGGCCGTTTTTGCGCAGGCCGTCGGCGCGGCCGGCAAGGTAATGTTCGTTGAGCTGTTCGGGGCCAAAGTCATCGACGGCGGCGAAGCCGAGCGAGCGCAGGACGGCGGCGAAGGTATCGGGGTCGAAGAAGGTTTGCCACGGTTCGCCGTGCTCGGCGGTACGGCCGGCGAGCGCTTCGAGGCCGGCGCGTTCCCGGGGCGAAAGTCGCGCGGGGGCGACGGCGTAGTCGAAGACGACGGCGCTGCCGGGGGCGAGGGAGGCGATGTAGCGCAGTTGGGCAAAGACGGCGTCCGCCGGCAGGTACATGGTGACGCCAAGCCAGGTGAAGAAGGCGGGTTCGGCGGGGCGGAAGCCGGCGGCCGCGAGGGCGGCGGCGAGGGTGGCGGCGGCGAAGTCGAGGGGGACGAAGGTGAGGGCGGGCGGTTCGGCGATGCCGGCGGCGCGCAGGCGGTGGCGCTTCCAGGCTTGCATGGCCGGCAGGTCGACTTCGAAGATGGCGACGCCGTCGTCCTGGGGCCGGTAGGCGAAGGTGTCGAGGCCGGCGCCGAGGATGACGAGCTGGCGGACGCCGCGGTGCCGGGCGGCGGCCCATTGGTCGGCGGCGAGGCGGCTGCGGACGGCGAGCGAGGCGCGCAGGCCGCGGAAGTGCGGGGCGTGGTATTTGGCGAGGTTGGCGCGCACGGCCGCTTCGCCGGCGGGGCCGAGGATTGTGAGGGCGAGGGGGTCGGGGTAGACCAGGGGGCTGTCGGCAAGCTGGTGGACGGCCCGCAGGGCGGCGACGCGGAGGGCGCTCGGTTTGGCGATGTCGCCGGTGGAGGGGGTGGCGTCGGTCATGGTCTTACCTTCTTCCGTGATGTTTCAACGCTCGCCGAAAAGGGCGGCGGCGAAGTCTTGGGCGACGAAGGGGCGCAGGTCTTCCATTTTTTCGCCTACGCCGATCCATTTTACGGGGAGGTCGAGTTCGTTCTTGACGGCGACGATGACACCGCCTTTGGCGGTGCCGTCGAGTTTGGTGAGGACGAGGCCGGTGACGTCGACGGCTTGTTTGAAGAGTTTGGCCTGGCTGAGGGCGTTCTGGCCGGTGGTGGCGTCGAGGACGAGGAGGACTTCGTGGGGGGCGCCGGGGAGTTCGCGGCCGATGACGCGGTGGACTTTTTTTAGTTCTTCCATGAGGTTGGCTTTGGTGTGGAGGCGGCCGGCGGTGTCGACGATGAGGAGGCCGGCACCACGGGCTTTGGCGGCCTGGACGGCGTCGAAGGCGACGGCGGCCGGGTCGGCGCCTTCCTGGTGGCGGATGACTTCGGCGCCGATGCGGCGGCCCCAGATTTCGAGCTGTTCGCCGGCGGCGGCGCGGAAGGTGTCGCCGGCGGCGAGGAGGACGCGGCGGCCCTGTTCGCGGTAGTAGTGGCCGAGTTTGGCGATGGTGGTGGTTTTGCCGACGACGTTGACGCCGACGACGACGATGACGGTGGGGCCGGCGGCGGCTTCGCGCGGGGCCCCCTCCCCTTCGGCGAGGATGGCGGCTATGCGGGTTTTGAGGAAGGGGACGAGGTCGTCGGGGCCGGTTATTTCTTTTGTTTTTACGGCGGCGCGGATGTCGCCGAGGAGGGCGCCGGCGGTGCGGGCGCCGATGTCGGCGGCGAGGAGGACGGCTTCGAGGTCGTCGAGGAGGTCGTCGTCGATGGCGGCGTAGCCGGTGACGAGTTGTTCGATTTTGTCGGTGAAGCCTTTGCGGGTTTTGCTGAGGCCTTCTTTCAGCCGGTCGAAGAAGCCCATGTCGGGTTAACCTGCCTTGTCCATGAATTTGACGGAGATTAGTTTGGAGACGCCGGATTCTTCCATGGTGACGCCGTGCATGACGTGGGCGGCTTCCATGGTGCCTTTGCGGTGGGTGACGACGACGAATTGGGTGCTGCGGGCGTAGTCCTGGAGGAATTCGCTGAAGCGCTGGACGTTTGCTTCGTCGAGGGCGGCGTCGATTTCGTCGAGGACGCAGAACGGGGTGGGCCGGTAGGTGAGGAAGGCGAACAGGAGGGCGATGACGGTGAGGGACCGTTCGCCGCCGGAGAGGAGGGCGAGGTTCTGCTGCTTTTTGCCGGGCGGCTGGACGATGATTTCGATGCCGGTGCCGAGGATGTCGGCGGGGTTGGCGAGTTCGAGCTGAGCCCGGCCGCCGCCGAAGAGGCGGACGAAAAGGTCGCCGAAGTGTTCGTTGATTTTGGCGAAGGCGGCTTTGAATTGTTTGGCCATGGTGGCGTCGATGTCTTTGAGGATGGTGAGGAGGTAGTCTTTGGCGGCGGTGAGGTCGTCGTACTGGGTGCGGAGGAATTGGTAGCGTTCTTTGAGGCGGGCGTATTCGTCGATGGCGGCCGGGTTGACGGGGCCGAGTTCGTCGATGGCGGCGGCGAGTTCGTCGGCGCGGGCGCCTAGGATTGCGGGGTTTTCTGGCCGGAAGAGGGCCTGGGCCTGCTCGCGGTCGAGGGCGTAGTGGTCGCGGAGCTGGTCGGTGCAGCTGGCGACTTCGAAGCCGTGTTTGGCGGCGAGGAGGTCGAGCTCGTGGAGCCTGGCCTGGCAGTTATTCTGGCGCCGGCGCAAGTCTTTGGCTTCGCGTTCGAGTTTGGATTGTTTGGCGAGGATGCCGAGTTTGTCTTTGAGGACGGTGTCGCGGTCTTGTTCTCTGGCCGTTTTTTGGGCGGCGAGCGTTTCCTTGGCTTGGGCGAGGGCGACCAGGTCGGCTTCGGCGCGGGCTATTTCTTCGGCGACGCGTTCGTCGTCGGCGCGCAGGGCGAGGATTTGGCGGTTGAGGCGGCTTTCGGCCTGGAGATATTGTTCGCAGTTTACGGCGATTGCATTTACTTCTTGCTCGAGGGCGGAGAGTTTTATTTTGCTGTCGGTGAGGGCGCCGGCGATGCTTTCCCGGCCGGCCTGGAGTTTGCGGAGTTCGTCCTGCGAGGCGGCGACCTGGCGCTTGTGTTCGTTGTCGCGTTCTTCCATGTCGGCGATGGCGGCGGCGGTTTCGGCGATTTTGCCGGCGATGGCGGCGGCTTCGCCGCGGCTGGCGGCCAGCTCGGCTTCGAGGGTGGCGAGGGCAAGGTCGAGGCGCTTGATTTCGGCGCCGGTGTTTTCGGCGTGGACGGCGAGCTCGGCCTGGCGGACTTCGAGGGTGCGACGGCGGCTGCCGGCGGCGGCGAGCTTGTCGTCGAGGCCGGCGAGGTCGGCCTGGAGCTCGGCGGTCTGGCGGCGGTGGGCGGCGAGGTCTTGTTCGCGGGCGGCGTGGCGTTCGCGCAGGGCGGCGATTTCGCCGCTGCGGCCGAGGAAGCTGGCTTCGCGCCGGCCGACGCTGCCGCCGGTGATGCTGCCGCCGGGGTTTATGAGCTGGCCGTCGAGGGTGACGATTTTGACGCCAAAGGCGGCGGTGCGGGCGATTTTGAGGGCGGCGTCGATGTCGGCGGCGACGACGGTGCGGGCGAGGAGGTAGTCGATGACCGGCCTAAAGTGTGCTTCGCATTCGACGAGGCCGGCGGCAAAGCCGAGCGCGCCCTGGGAGTGGGCGGCGGCGGTTTCGGCGTCTCTGGGGCGGGACGGCCGGATGGTGTTGAGGGGCAGGAAGGTGGCCCGGCCGAGGTTGTTGTGTTTGAGGTGTTCGACGGCGGCTTTGGCGATGTCGTCGCTGGCGACGATGATGTGCTGGAGGGCGCCGCCGAGGGCGGTTTCGATGGCGACGATGTGGGCGTCGCGGACGGTGAGGATTTCGGCGACGGCGCCGTGGATGCCCTGGCGCCAGGGTTTGTCGCTTTTGAGGACGCTTTTGGCGCCGCGGCCGAAGCCTTCGTATTCTTCCTGCATGTCGCCGAGGACTTTGATGCGCGAGGCTAGCTGGCCGAGTTCGCCGCTGAGGCGGGTTTCGGCGGCAGCGTGCTGGGTAAGGCGGGCGTCGAGGTCGCGTTTGCGCGCGGCCAGGTCGGCGGCGGTGGCGTCGGTGGCGGCGAGGTCCTGGTCGAGGGCCTGTTTTTCCCACTGGACGCTGCCGAGAGATTGGCTGCTTTCCCGGTGCTGGCCGGCGAAGTTTTCCCGTTCTTTGCCGAGCTGGGCTTCGCGGGCTTTCTGGGTTTCTTGGTCGCGTTCGAGGGTGCGCAGGGCGTTTTTCTGGGTGACGAGTTCCTGGAGGTGGGCGAAGGTTTCGTCTTTGGCGGCTTCGAGGCGGCTTTCGAGGGCGGTTATCGCCGCGGCGGCCTGGGCGAGGGCGGCGTCGTGGCCGGCCTGGGAGGCGCGCAATTGTTCGGCCTGGCTCTTTTTGGCGGCGTGGCTGGCCTGCCATTCTTCGAGGCGGGTGCGGTTTTCGGTTTTTTCCTGGTCGATGCGGGCGATTTCCTGGGCAACGCGGTCGCGGTTCTTGCGCTCCTGGTCGAGGCGCTCGGCGAGGATGCCGGTTTTGCCGTCGAGGCGCTCGATTTCGGTGGCGGTCTGGGCGAGGGCGGTTTCGGCGTCGCGCACTTTTTCGTCGAGCTCGGCGAGGTGGTCGACGAAGCGTTCTTTGTCGGTTTCGGCGACGGCCAGCCTGGTGCTGACGGTGAGGTCTTCGTCGGCGAGGGCGGCCTGTTCGAGGGTTACGGATTCGAGGTTTTTTTCGGCATGGGTGAGGCGATGGAGGAGGAGGGTGACCTGGCAGGCGGTCTGCTCGGCGAAGAGCTCATTGTATTTGGCGGTGCGTGCGGCGCTTTCGGCGAGCGGCCCGAGCTGGGTTTCGATTTCGGCGGTGATGTCGAGGACGCGGGTAAGGTTCTGGTCGGTGTCTTCGAGCTTGCGCAGGGCTTCTTTTTTGCGGTTTTTGTATTTGACGATGCCGGCGGCTTCCTCGAACAGCGCTCGCCGTTCGTCGGGCTTGCTGTTGAGGATTTCGTCGATTTTGTTCTGGCTGATGACGGTCATGGATTCGCGACTGAGGCCGGCGTCGAGGAGGAGGTCGTGGATGTCTTTGAGGCGGCAGGGGGCTTTGTTGATGAAGTATTCGCCGTCGCCGGAGCGGAAGACGCGACGGGTGATGGTGACTTCGCTGAAGTCGAGGGGCAGGAGGCCGTCGGCGTTGTCGAAGACGAGCGAGACTTCGGCGACGCCGAGCGGCCGGCGCTTGGCGCTGCCGGAGAAGATGACGTCTTCCATTTTGTTGCCGCGGAGGTTGCGGATGTTCTGTTCGCCGAGCACCCAGCGGACGGCGTCGGAGATGTTGCTCTTGCCGCTGCCGTTGGGGCCGACGATGGCGGTGATGCCTGATTTGAATTCCATTTCGGTTTTTTCGGCGAACGATTTGAAGCCGTAGGCTTCGAGTCTGCGGAGCAGCAAGCCCAACCCACCCTCACTACAATATGTAGTAGTAATCTGAAGATTTTTCCACGTCATATAGTATATACGACACATTTCAGGAAAACCCTTGTACTGCTTTGCCAACTATCTATGTATCGGCTTAGGCTGTTGAGAAGCGCCGGATGCAAGGCGCTCTGGGGAGCAACGCGGCAGATGGGCGCTTATCGACGGCCGTAATAAAAAAAGAGGGGCACCTTGGGGTGCCCCCTCCCTCCTTCTCCAAGGCCCCGGACGCTTAACGCGGTTCGACGATGAACCGGATGGCCGTGCGCTCTTCACCGTCAATGGTGATTTCGGCAAATGCGGGAATGCAGATAAGATCGATCCCGTTGGGCGCGACGAAACCGCGGGCTATGGCAACCGCCTTGATTGCCTGGTTGACAGCCCCCGCCCCCACTGCCTGTACTTCGGCCGAGCCTTTTTCCCTCAGTACGGCTGCCAGGGCGCCTGCTACGGATTTGGGGTTAGACTGTGCGGATACTTTGAGTACCTCCATTCCATGACCTCCTCTAGCGGTTAGAGCTCCGTTTGCTGATACTTATTCGCCATGTTTCCTAAAAATTCCTTCTTTGGTATTTTCTAAGTGCCAAATAGCATAGCATTATTTACGATATATGTCATATCGTGGTCGATGAGGGCCACTTCGCGGCGCCGGGGCCAGTCGGCGCTGAGGCGGCAGGGACCGAGGCGGTGGTTTTGACGCCAGGCGAGGAGGTTGGCGTTTTTCAGGCCGCGGACGGCCGAGGCGTCGCGCGGATGGTGGCGGAGGAGGACGCCGTCCGGGGTGGGGCCGAGCCGTTCGAGGAGGCCGCCGATCATTACGCGGAATAGGTAGGCTTCGACGAGGGCGCCGAAGGCGGGATGGTACGGCCCGGCGACGACGGCGCCGCCGAGTTCTTCGCTGGCCTGGAGGCCGACTCTGATGACGGGGATGGCGCGCTGTTCGCAGGCGGTTTTAAGGTAGGCGGCGCGGGCGACGGCGGCGTCCAGCGCAAGGGGCCGGTAGCGCCCGGCGGCGGTCAGCGCGGCGAGTTCGGTGCCGGCGAGGACGACGGCGGGGTAGATGCGGACGAAGTCGGGCGCAAGGGCGAGGGTTTTCCGGGTTGTGGCGATGAGGCTCGGCCAGTCTTCGCCGGGCAGGCCGGGCATGAGCTGGAGGCCGCATTTGAGGCCGCCGGCCCTGAGGGCGGCGACGGCGGCGCAGGTAGCGGCGGCGGTGTGGCCGCGGGCGGCGGCGGCGAGGACGCGGTCGTCGAGGGACTGGGCGCCGAGTTCGACGGTTGCTACGCCGCAGGCGGCGAGGCGGGCGACGGTGGCGGGGTCGACGGCGTCAGGCCGGGTGGATACGCGGATGGCGGCGATGTCGCCGCGTCCCAGGGCGGCGGCGGCGGGGGCGAGAAGCTCGCGCTGCCGCTCGGGAGGCAGGCAGGTGAAGGAGCCGCCGTAGTAGGCGACTTCCCACGCCCCTTCGCGGCGCGGGGCGGCTAGGCGTTCGCGGATGAGGGCGGCCACTTCCGCCCCGCCGGGCGGGCGGGCGGTGCCGGTGATGGCGCGCTGGTCGCAGAAGACGCATTGGTGGGGGCAGCCGTGATGGGGGATGAAGATGGGGATGATGCGGTGTTTCATGGCGTCACTTCCTGGTATTTCCGGCCGACCAAAAAGGATGTTTTAAAAAGTCCGCGGGGAGCTTTTTAAAACATCCTTGGCGTGTGCCGGTCAGCCGTTGGTGAGTGTTTCGAGCGCCCGGCGGGCGGCGTCCTGTTCGGCCGCTTTTTTGCTGCGGCCGCTGCCTGTCCCGAGGCGGACGTCGCTGATGCTGACGGCGACGGTGAAGGTTTTGCTGTGGTCGGGGCCGCTTTCGCCGGTGACTTCGTAGCCTATCCTGGCATCGCCGCCTTGTTGGGCGATTTCCTGGAGGAGGGTTTTGTAGTCTTTGCCGTATTCGCCGTCGGCGAGGGCGTCGAGGTCGGCGGCCAGGAGACGGAGGACGCAGGCGCTGGCGGCGGCGTAGCCGCTGTCGAGGTAGACGGCGCCGATGACGGCTTCAAAGGCGTCGGCGAGGATGGAGTCCCTCTCCCGCCCTCCCGAGGCGGCTTCGCCCCGACCGAGGAGGAGGTGGCGGCCAAGGCCGAGTTCTTTGGCCCGTCTGGCCAGTGCGGGTTCGCAGACGACGGCGGCCCGCGCTTTGGTGAGTTCGCCTTCCGGCAGGGCGGCGAAGTTGCGGTAGAGGTATTCGCTGATGACGAGGTCGAGGACGGCGTCGCCGAGGAATTCGAGGCGCTGGTTGTGCAGCAGGCGGCCGTGGCTGCGTTCGTTGGCGTAGGAGGTGTGGATGAGGGCCTGCCGCAGCAGGCCGGGGTCGGTAAAGGTCAGCCCGAGCCGTCGGCCAAGGTCGTCCGGTTGGCCGGCGTCCCGTCGCGGTGCCATGGCGTCAGTCGCGGTATTTTTTGACGAGGATGGTGGCGTTGTGGCCGCCGAAGCCGAAGGAGTTGGAGATGGCGACGTTGACGACCTGTTGGCGGGCTTTGTTGGGGACGTAGTCGAGGTCGAGTTCGGGGTCGGGGGTTTCGTAGTTGATGGTGGGATGGATGGTGTCGCTGGCGACGGTGAGGGCGCAGGCGATGCATTCTATGCCGCCGGCGGCGCCGAGGAGGTGGCCGGTCATGGATTTGGTGGAGCTGATGGCGAGTTTTTTGGCGTGGTCGCCGAAGAGGGTTTTTATGGCGAGGGATTCGTTTTTGGCGGTGAGGGGGGTCGAGGTGCCGTGGGCGTTGATGTAGTCGACGTCGGCCGGGGTGAGGCCGGCGTCTTTGATGGCCAGGGCCATGACTTTGGCCTGTTGGGTGCCTTCGGGGGCCGGGGCGGTGATGTGGTAGGCGTCGGCGTTGGTGCCGTAGCCGCCCAGTTCGGCGTAAATTTTGGCGCCCCTGGCTTTGGCGTGCTCTAGTTCTTCGAGGATTACGACGCCGCAGCCTTCGCCCATGACGAAGCCGTCGCGGCCGGCTTCGAAGGGCCGGGAGGCTTTTTCCGGGTCGCCGTTGCGGGTGGACATGGCTTTCATGGAGCAGAAGCCGGCGAGGGCGGCGGGCGAGATGGTGGCTTCGGTGCCGCCGCAGACCATGATGTCGGCGTCGCCGTGCTGGATGATCCTAAGGGCTTCGCCGATGGAGTTTGTGCCGGTGGCGCAGGCGGTGACGACGGTGAGGCAGGGGCCTTGGAGGCCGAAGGTGATGGAGGTGAGGCCGGAGGCCATGTTGGCGATCATCATGGGGACGAAGAAGGGGCTGATGCGGTTGGGGCCTTTTTCGAACAGGACCTTGTATTGGTCGTGGAGGGTTTCCATGCCGCCGATGCCGGTGCCGATTATGGTGCCGGCCCGGTCGCGGTCGATGCTGCCGAGGTCGAGTTTCGCGTCGTCAAGGGCCATACGGGTGCAGGCGACGGCGAATTGGGTGAAGCGGTCCATGCGCCGCGCTTCTTTTTTGTCCATATAGTTGCCGGGTTCGAAGCCTTTGACTTCGCCGACGATCTGGGTGGCGTAGTCGCTGGCGTCAAAGGCGGTCACCCGCGTGATGCCTGATTTGCCTGCCACAAGGGCGTTCCAGTAGTCGGCGACGGTGTTGCCGAGCGGCGTTATCGCCCCCATGCCGGTGATTACGACCCTTTTTTTCACGTGTTTCACCTCGCGTTGTTATTCGTTGATGGCGTCGACTTCTTCTAAGAGCCGCGCGAAGATTTCTTTGACAGGAAGTATTTGATCTATCTTATGAAGGTATTCTCCGGTAAAAACCAGGCCGGTTTCCACGTCCCCCTGCTGCGCCCGGATGAGGGCTTTGATGATGCAGAAGTTCTGCGCGCAGTGTTTGAGACAGGCGTCGCAGGAATCGGGGGTGTCGGCGGTACCTTCAAGGATTTTCTCGGCAAAGGGATTTTTGACCGCCCGGCCGGGCAGCCCGACAGGGCTCTTGATGATGACTACGTCTTCCGGTTGGGCTTTGAGGTAGTATTCTTTGAGGGCCGGGGCGGCGTTGGATTCTTCGCTGGTCATGAAGCGGGTGCCCATTTGCACGCCGTTGGCGCCCAGCTTTAAGGCTTCGACGATGTCGCGGCCGGTGATGACGCCGCCGGCGGCGATGACGGGGATTTTGACGGCTTCCCGGACTTCGGGGACGATGACTTTCATGGACCGGTCGGTGCCGAGGTGGCCGCCGGCTTCCTTGCCTTCGACGATGACGGCGGCGGCGCCGAGCCCTTCGGAGATTTTCGCCAGTTTGGCGCTGGAGACGATGGGTACGATGGGGGTGCCTGTTTCCTTGCCGATGCCGAACATGTCGCGGGAGAAGCCGGCGCCGGCGACGACTATGTCGATGCCTTCGTCGATGGCGGTGCGGATGAGGTCGGGGAAGACCCGCGCGGCGACCATGGCGTTGATGCCGATGAGGCCGTTTTTGGTCAGGGACCTGGCAAGCCGGATCTCGTGGCGCAGCTCGTCCAGAGTCATGCCGGAGGCTGCGATGAGGCCGATGCCGCCCGCTTCGCCAACGGCGGCCGCCAACCGAGCGGTCGATATCCTGATGGCCATGCCGCCCTGGATGATGGGCACGCGCGCCACCAGGTGACCTATCCTCAGTTCAGGAAGTTTCAAGAAACAACTACCTCCATTCGCCGGACAATTACCCTTAAGAAAGTCCCGCGAAAACAACTTCCACGGGACTTTCTTCTTTTCAGGTAATTTTTTTAACCTTGCTTTTCTTTGTCTATGTACTCCACAGCATCTCTAACGGTCTTGATCTTTTCGGCAGCTTCGTCGGGGATTTCGATATTGAATTCCTCTTCAAAGGCCATGATCAGCTCGACGATGTCAAGCGAGTCGGCCCCCAGGTCATCAATAAAGGTGGAGTCCAGAGTAACGTCGGCTTCGTCAACGCCGAGTTGTTCGACAACGATTTCTTTGACTTTGTCAAAAGTCGTCATTATGTTCACCTCCTTCCGGAACGTCCTGGGCAGTCAATTACATTACCATGCCGCCATCGACATTTATTGTTTGGCCGGTAATATAGTTTGCCGCATCGGAGGCCAAAAATAACACGGCTTCCGCTACGTCTTCCGGCGTACCCAGGCGGCTTAGGGGGATCTTTTGGGCGAGGTCGGCCTTGGCTTGTTCGGGTATGGCGGCCGACATGTCGGTGGTTATGTAGCCGGGGGCGATGGCGTTGACGGTGATGCTGCGGCCGGCGAGTTCCCTGGCGACGGATTTGGTGAAGCCGATGACGCCCGCCTTGGCGGCGGCGTAGTTGGCCTGGCCGGCGTTGCCCATGATGCCGACGACCGAGGTCATGTTGATGATTTTGCCGGCGCGCTGTTTGATCATGACTTTGGCGGCGGCTTTCGTGCAGTTGAATATGCCTTTGAGGTTGGTGGCGATGACGGCGTCCCAGTCTTCTTCTTTCATGAGGGCGAGGATGTTGTCCCTGGTGATGCCGGCGTTGTTGACGAGGATGTCGATCCGCCCGAAGGCTGCCTGGGCGGCTTTGACGAGTTCGCCGGCCGCCTGGGCGCTGGCGACGTCGCCCTGGAAAAGGACGGCTTCGCCGCCGGCGGCTTTGATGTCGGCGAGGGTTTTTTCGGCGGCCGCGTGGTTGCCGGCGTAGTTAATGACGATCTTGGCGCCTTCCCTGGCCAGGCGCAAGGCCGCGGCCCGTCCAATTCCCCTGGAAGCGCCGGTTATTATTGCCACTTTGCCATCTAAAAGCATTTTAGCGAACCTCCTTGAAATAATCAAGGGTTTTTTGCAGGGATGCGTCATCTTCGACGTTGAGGGTGACGGCGTCCTTGGCGATTTTCTTCGTGAAGCCGGTGAGGACTTTGCCTGGCCCGACTTCGACGAAGGTGTCGGCGCCGAAGGCCACGATGGCGGCGACGCAGTCTTCCCAGAGGACGGGGCTGGCGGCCTGGCGGACGAGGGAGGCTTTGATGTCGGCGCTGTTGGTGATGGCGCGGCCGTCGACGTTGGCGACGACGGGGATGGCGGCGTCGGCGACGGTGATTTTGTCGAGTTCGCCGGCGAGTTTTTCGGCGGCCGGTTTTAGGAGGGTGCTGTGAAAGGGGGCGCTGACCGGCAGGGGTACGACCCGTTTGGCGCCGGCCTGTTTGAGGGCTTCGCCGGCGGCGTCGACGGCGGCGGTGGCGCCGGCGATGACGACTTGGCCGGGGCAGTTGAAGTTGACGGCCTGGACGGGGCCGACGGCCGCTTCGGTCTGGCGGCAGATGGCGACGATTTGGTCGCGCTCGAGGCCGAGGACGGCGGACATGCTGCCTTCGCCGAGCGGCACGGCTTCCTGCATGAGTTGGCCGCGCTTGCGGACGAGGCGGACGGCGTCGGCGAAGGCGAGGGCGCCGGCGGCGACAAGAGCGGAGTATTCGCCGAGGCTGTGACCGGCGACGATGGCCGGGACGAGGCCTTTTTCGGCGAGGACGCGCTGGCAGGCGACGCTGACGGTGAGTATGGCGGGCTGGGTGTTCATGGTTTTGCGCAATTCTTCTTCAGGGCCTTCGAAGCAGAGGCCGCTGAGGGAGAAGCCTAGGGCGGCGTCGGCTTCCGCGAAGGTGGCGCGGACTGTGGCGTAGAGGCCGTGGAGGTCCTTGCCCATGCCGACGGCCTGCGAGCCCTGGCCGGGAAAGACGAAGGCGATTTTTGACATTACTAAGCATCCCCCTTGCTTGTGGGCATTATGTAGTAAGGGCTAGAGCCGGTTGAGGCCGGCGAGTACGCGGGGTATGGCGCCGACGATTTCGGCGATGATGGCGGCGGCGGGCTTGATTTCGGTGATCATGCCGGCGACTTGGCCGATCATGACGGAGCCGTTTTCGATGTCGCCGTCGACGGCGGCGGCTTTGAGCCGGCCGGCGCCGAGGCGGTCGAATTCCTCTGGAGGGGCGCCCCGCCGGTCGAGTTCGGCGAATTCTTTTGCGAGGCGGTTGTCGAGGACGCGCACGGGATGGCCGCCGGACAGGCCGGTGACGACGGTGGAGCGGTCTTTGGCTTTGAGGACGGCGTTTTTGTAGTCGGGGTGGGCGGTGCATTCGCTGGCGGCGACGAAGCGCGTGCCGATCTGCACGCCTTCGGCCCCGAGGGCGAAGGCGGCGAGGACGCCTCTGGCGTCGCCGATGCCGCCGGCGGCGATGACGGGGACGTCGACGGCGTCGACGACCTGGGGCACGAGGGCCATGGTGGTGATTTCGCCGACATGGCCGCCGCTTTCCATGCCTTCGGCGATGACGGCGTCGACGCCGGTCCGGGCGAGGCGGCGGGCGAGGGCGACGGAGGCGACGACGGGGATGACGCTGGTGCCGTTTTCTTTGAGGGCGGTTATGTATTCGCCGGGATTGCCGGCGCCGGTGGTTATGACGGGTACTTTTTCGTCGAGGATGACTTGCATGACTTCTTTGACGAACGGCGACATGAGCATGATGTTGACGCCGAAAGGTTTGGCGGTGAGTGTTTTTGCTTTGCGGATTTCGGCCCGCAGGGGGCCAGGAGGCATATGGCCGGCGCCGATGAGGCCGAGCCCGCCGGCGTTCGATACGGCGGCGGCGAGTTCGGCGGTGGCGACCCAGGCCATGCCTCCTTGGAGGATGGGGTATTCGATGCCAAGGAGGTCGCAGAGTCTGCTTTTAAGCAATAGTGTTAGCCCCCTTGCCCCACTTTATGACGCAGGAGGCCCAGGTGAGGCCGGCGCCGAAGCCGACGGCGACGATGATGTCGCCGTCTTTGATCCGCCCGGCGTCGATGGCTTCGCGCAGGGCGATGGGAATGGAGGCCGACGAGGTGTTGCCGTATTTGTCGACGTTGACCATGACTTTGTCCATGGGCATTTTGAGGCGTTTGGCGGCCGACTGGATGATGCGGATGTTGGCCTGGTGGGGGATGAGGAGGTCGATGTCGCCCGCAGCGAGGCCGGCGTTGTCCAGGGCTTTGACGGCTGTTTCGCCCATGACTTTGACGGCGAATTTGAAGACTTCGTTGCCGTTCATGTGGACGAAGTGCAGGCGGTTGGCGACGGATTCGGCGCTGGCGGGGATGCGGGAGCCGCCGGCGGGGAGTTTGAGGAGGTCGCCGCCGGTGCCGTCGGCGCCTAGGTCGAGGCCGAGGATGCCGTAGCCGCTTTGGCATTCGCCGAGGACGACGGCGCCGGCGCCGTCGCCGAAGAGGACGCAGGTGTTGCGGTCGGTGTAGTCCATTATTTTGGTGAGCGTTTCCGCGCCGATGACGAGTACTTTTTTGTAGAAGCCGGATCTGATGAATTGGGTGCCGGTGGCGATGCCGTACATGAAACCGGTGCAGCCGGCGGCGAGGTCGAAGGCGGCGGCCTTGGTGGCGTGCAGGTTGGCCTGCACGAGGCAGGCGACGGAGGGGAAGAACATGTCGGGGGTGGCGGTGCAGACGATGATGAGGTCGAGTTCGTCCGGGCTCATCCCGGCTTCGGCGAGGGCTTTTTCGGCCGCGTGAGTGGCGAGGTCGGAGGTGGCGGTATTTTCGTCGGCTATGTGGCGTTCGCGGATGCCGGTGCGTTCCACTATCCATTCGTCGGAGGTGTCGACCATTTTTTCCAGGTCTTGGTTGGTGAGGATTTTTTCGGGTACGAAGATGCCGAGCCCCAGTATCCCTACCCCGTGTTCATTCTTCATTGGCGGTGATGCCCTCCTTAGCGATGTTCTCGCGGATGTGGTCGACGACTTTTTTTTCGGCGAATTCTTGGGCCACGCGGACGGCGTTTTTGATGGCTTTGGCTTTGGAGCTGCCGTGGCAGATGATGAAGCCGCCGTCGACGCCAAGGAGCGGCGCGCCGCCGTATTCGGCGTAGTCGAGTTTCTTTTTGAGGACGCTGAGGGCCGGGAGAACAAGCAGCGAGGCGGCTTTGGCTAAGAAGCCGGCGTTTTTGATGGCGTCTTTCACGAGCTGGAGGATGGCGCTGGCAAGGCCTTCGCCGAATTTGAGGACGACGTTGCCGACGAAGCCGTCGCAGACGACGACGTCGACGCCGCCTTTGGGGATGTCGCGGCCTTCGATGTTGCCGATGAAGTTGATGGTTTTGGCGTTTTGCAGCAAAGGATATGCGGCCAATGCCTGGTCGTTGCCTTTGGTTTCTTCTTCGCCGATGTTGAGGAGGCCGACGCGGGGTTTTTTGATACCGAGGATGTATTCGGCGTAGATCGAGCCCATGACGGCGCATTGCAGGAGGTGCTTGGGCTTGGCGTCGGTGTTGGCGCCGGAGTCGATGAGCATGGTGGTGCCGGAGAGGTTGGGCAGCGGGGTGGCGATGGCCGGCCGTTCGATGCCCGGGATGCGGCCGAGGCCGAAGAGGGCCGCGGCTACGGCGGCCCCCGTGCTGCCGGCCGCGATGACGACGTCGCAGTCGCCTTGCTTGACGAGGCGGGTGGCGACGACTACGGAGGCGTCTTTCTTTTTGCGTACGGCGGTGGCGGGATGTTCGGTCATATCGATCGTCTGGCTGGCGTGCTGGACGGTAATGCCGAGCTTTTGCCAGTCGCCGGTTTTTTCGAGCAGGGGTATGAGGCGCGCTTCGTCGCCGACGAGCACTATCTGGCAGTGGTACTCGCCAGCCGCTTGGACGGCACCATGGACGATTTCCTCTGGTGCGAAGTCTCCCCCCATCGCATCAATGGCAACCTTCATGTTATCTCCCTTCACTGTCTAGCGAGACCATTATGAATTTTGAGCGGAATACTTCCTGTTTTTCGTTCCTAGTCTTTACCCAAACGAAATATTTATTGCCTCTTTTTTTGACGACTTCGGCCTTGGCAATCAGCTTTTCGCCTGAGGCGACGGGGATTTTGTACTTGATGTTGGCGACGCCGGTGACGGCGGCCGGGGCGTCGAGGACGGCGAGGGCAAGGGAGTTGGCCTGGGCGAAGATGTAGTGCCCGCCGGCGACCCGGGTCTTTTCCATGATCATGTCGTCGCCGACGGTCATGACGGAGATGCCGGAACGGCCGAGCTCAAGGTCGACGAGTTCGCCGATGACGTCGCCGGTGCCGATGGCCTTGAGCTTAGTGCGCGCTTCTTCGGCCATCTGCTTGGTCCTTTCCCGCAGCTCGGGTATGCCGAGTTCGAGCCGGTCGAGCCGGATGGTCTGGACACTGACGCCCAAGGCTTCCGACAGCGCTTCGTCGGTCAGAAAAGGACTGATATGAAGTTTTTCCCGCAGGGCTTCATGCCTGAGCTTCTTCTGGGGGCGTGTCAAATTTTATCACCTTTTATCATCAAGTACTATAACCTATTGCTAGTAACATTATAGCGGGGGCGGTGACAATTTGCAAGGAAAAAACAAGAGCAAGATAAAACGGCATTTTGCCTTTTATCTTGCTCGGCTGGTTCGCTTTTATTCAACATTATTCGGCGGTTTTGACGACTTCTTTGCCCTTGTAGTAGCCGCATTCAGGGCAAACGCGGTGGGGCATTTTCATTTGGTGGCACTGGGGGCATTCGATAACGCCCGGGGCGGTTAGCTTCCAGTTGGCGCGGCGGCTGTCGCGGCGCGCTTTGGACATTTTGCGCTTGGGTACTGCCATGGTCTGTATCCACCTCCTTGCAGCGGCCTGTCGCCGCCGGTCGTGTCGCGCGTTCGTGCATTTAGGTGCGTTATTGCGGGGGGAGCAGTTTCGCCAGGGCGGCGAGCCGCGGGTCGATGTCGTCGCTGCCGCAGGCGCAGGGTGTTTCGTTGCGGTTGACGCCGCAACGGGGGCACAGTCCCCGGCAGTCTTCGCGGCAAAGTGCTTTGAGCGGCTCGGCCATGATGAGTGCTTCGCGGACCGGTTCGGCGAGGTCGATTTCGTCGCCGTGAAAGTCGATGGCGTCAGGGTCGGCTTGGCCGTCGTCCTCGCGGTAGGTTTGGCCGAAGGGGATAGTTACGGGGCGGATGAAGCCTTCGAGGCAGCGGGTGCAGACGAGGCTGGCGACGCCGCCGATGGTGCCGGTGACGGCGAGCAGGCGGCCGTTGTTGACGACTTCGCCGCTGACTTCAATATCGCCGTGCAGCCAGAAGTTCTTTTCGTCGCCGGCGACTTTTTCTACCGGGCTATGAAAAGTAAATGATTGGCGGGCGCCAATCGCTTGTCGAAGCTGCGCGATGTTAATTTTCATCTTTTTCCACCCCAACCTTCATCTATTATAGCGATACGGTAGGGGTTTGTCAAGAATACAAGGTTTATGCGCTCTATAACAAAAAATAAGGAAGGTCTCCCCTTCCCTATCGTTCTAAAAAAAGCAATATATTATTCCGGCCGTTCAGGAGCCCCCGATGCAAGGCGGCTCCGAGGACGCTCGCGAAGACAGTACATCGAAACGTACGGCGAGCGAGCGCCCGCAGGAACAACACAGCAGATGGGGGCTTATCAACGGCCGCTAAATTATCGGCACTAAACCAAGTTGGCGCAGATTTCCTTGGTGTCGCGGGCGATAACGAGTTCTTCGTTGGTGGGGATGACGAATATTTTGACTTTGGCGCCGTCGACGCTGATTTCGGCGGCTTTGCCGCGGACGTTGTTTTTGACGGGGTCGATGCGCGTGCCGAGGAATTCGAGGCCGAGACAGATTTTGTCGCGCATGGCGATGGAGTTTTCGCCGAGGCCGGCGGTGAAGACGATGGCGTCGACGCCGCCCATGGCGGCCGCGTAGCTGCCGATGAATTTGCGGACGGTGTAGGCGAAGATTTCGAGGGCGAGCTGGGCGCGCTCGTTGCCGTCCTTGGCGGCTTCCTCGATGTCGCGGAAGTCGCTGGAGATGCCGGACAGGCCGAGGACGCCGGATTTTTTGTTGAGGTAGTTGTCGATTTGTTCGGGGGTCATGCCTTCTTTTTTCATGAGGAAGGGGATGATGGCCGGATCGATGGCGCCGCTGCGCGTGCCCATGACGAGGCCTTCGAGGGGGGTGAAGCCCATGGAGGTGTCGACGGATTTGCCGTGCTTGACGGCGGCGATGCTGGCGCCGTTGCCGAGGTGGCAGGTGATGATCCGCAGGTTGGTCATGTGTTCTTGCATGAGTTCGGCGGCCCGCTGCGATACGTAGCGGTGGGAGGTGCCGTGGAACCCGTAGCGGCGCAGGCCGTATTTTTCGTAGGCTTCGTAGGGCAGGCCGTAGAGGAAGGCGTGCTTGGGCATGGTCTGGTGGAAGGCGGTGTCGAAGACGCCGACCTGGGGGACGCCGGGCATGAGTTCGGTGCAGGCGTTGATGCCGAGGATGTTGGGCGGGTTGTGGAGGGGGGCCATCTGGATGCATTCTTCGAGGGCGTCCATGACCTGCGGGGTGATAAGTACGGAGTCGGCGAATCTTTCGGCGCCGTGGACGACGCGGTGGCCGACGGCGTCGATTTCTTTCATGCTTTTGATGACGCCGTGGCTGGGGTCGGTCAGGGCGTCGAGGACGAGTTTGATGCCGACGCTGTGGTTTTCGACGTCGCCGTTGATGACGACTTTTTCTTTGCCGGCGGGCTGATGGGTGAGGACGGAGCCTTCGAGGCCGATCCGTTCAAGCAGGCCCTTGGCCAGCACCGATTCGTCTTCCATGTTGAAGAGCTGGTATTTTATCGACGAGCTACCGCAATTGACAACAAGTATTTTCACGCGCATTCCTCCCGTAATGTTTCGTCGCATCCTGGTCAGGCCACCAGACTGCAATACAGTTAGTTTAATTTCGACATTGTTGTTATTTTCCCTGCCTTTTTTGTGAAACTATTATCAAAAAAACGCCTTCTGCCCGGGAGGATTAGCCGCGGCCGAACGCGAAGGCTGTGGGATTAGGGTTGACGGGGGTGGGTCTTGTGCGGGCGACCGGCATTGTCGCGGAGTATAATCCGTTCCATAACGGCCACAGGCATCATGTGGCGGAGATTCGCCGCCTGGCGGGCGATACGGCGCTGGTGGCGGCGATGAGCGGCAATTTCGTGCAGCGCGGCGAGCCGGCGCTGTTCGATAAGTGGGCTAGGGCGGAGATGGCGGTGCGCGGCGGCGTGGATCTGGTGCTGGAGCTGCCGGCGGCGTTCGCGGTGCGTAGCGCCCAGTATTTCGCGGCCGGCGCAGTCTGCCTGCTGGCGGCGCTGGGGGTGGTGGACAGGCTGTCGTTCGGGGCGGAGAACCCCGACCTGGAGGGGCTGCGACGGCTGGCGGCGGCGAGCGAGAGCGCGGCGGTGGCGACGGCGCTAAGGCGGCGGCTGGATAAGGGCGAGACGTACGCAGCGGCGCTGGGGAGGTCGCTGGCGGCGGCGAGCGGCCTGCCGCCGGCAATGGCGGCGGCGCCGAACAATATTTTGGCGGTGGAGTATCTTCGGGCTCTGGGCCGTTATGCGCCGGCAATCGCCCCCCTCCCTGTCGCCCGCCGCGGGGCGGGCTATCACGATACGGCGGTGGCGGGCGAGATCGCGAGCGCGACGGCGATCCGCGGGGCGCTGTTGGCCGGACGGGCGGACGAGGCTTACGGGGCGATGCCGCCGGCCGGCGGTGAGCTGGCGGCGCGGCTGGCCGCGGAGGGACGCGGGCCGGTGGTGTGGGGGGATTTTACCCAGGCGCTGCTGGCCGGGTTGCGCCGGGCGACGCTCGCGGAGCTGGCGGCGCTGCCGGATACGAGCGAGGGGTTGGAGTATAAGCTGAAGGCTGCCGGCGGGGCCGGCAGCCTGGAGGAGTTGTTGTCGGTTCTGAAAAGCAAGCGGTATGCGCGCACGCGCCTGCAGCGCATTCTGGTGCACGCGCTGCTGCGGACGCGGCGGGAGGCGGTGGCGGCCTGGGACGAGAGTGGCCCGCTGTACGCGCGGGTGCTGGCGTTCAACGACCGCGGCCGCGGTCTGCTGCGGACGATGGCGCGGAAGGCGGCGGTGCCGGTGGTGACGAAGACGGCGCATTTCCTGCGCAGCCGGGATATGGCGGGGACTGATCTGCCGCCGGCGGCGGCGATGCTGGCGCTGGATGCGGCGGCGACGGATGTGTATTGCCTGGGGATGACTGGCACCCAGTGGCGGCGGGCGGGGCTGGATTTTCGCCTGTCGCCGCTGTATCTGCCTTGAGGGCGAGCAGCCGCCTAAGTTCGGGCAGGGCGTCTTCCATGGCCTTGATGCCGAGGTCGATGCATTCGTCGAGGGCGTCGAAGGAGCTGGGCGAGATGTGGCCGACGTCGGGTTTGATGAGCAGGTCGCAGTAGTGTTCGCGCTGCCGAAAGAGCTGCCGTTCTACGATGTCGATGGTCTGGATGAGGACGTCGAAGATGTTGGTGATGGCGGCGATGTCGCCGTTGGGGACGAGGTCGACGGCGATGACGATGTCGGCGCCCATGCCGTGGACGACGTCCATGGGGGTGGGGTTGACGACGGCGCCGTCGACGAGCAGCCGGCCTTCGTGACGGAAGGGGACGAAGACGCCGGGGACGGAGATGCTGGCCCGGACGGCGCGGGCGACTTCGCCTTCGCGAAGAACGACTTCGTGGCCGGTGTCGAGGTCGGTGGCGACGACGGCGAGGGGGATAGCCAGGTCGGCGAATTGTTTGCGTTGGGTGAGGAGCTGAAGGGTTTCGAGGGTCCGGTCGCCGCCGATGAGGCCCATTTTGGGGATGACGAAGTCGAACCAGTGGCGACGCTTGAGGTTTTTGGCGAGTTTGTAGATCGTTTCGCTGTCGTGGCCGGCGGCGTAGAGGGAGCCGATGAGGCTGCCGATACTGCAGCCGGCTATGTAGTTTACGGGGATGTTTTCCCGTTCCAGCACTTTCAGGACCCCGAGGTGGGCCAGTCCTCTGAGACCGCCCGACCCAAGGGCCAGACCTACGGTGGGCTGGGCCATGGATACCTCCTGCGGGCGGCGGCCGTCGGGGTATATTACTTCTGCCGCCCCAATATATATATTAGCAGACGCCGGGGTGAGGAGGAAGGTATAGATGCGTGTCTGGGGGATGGGAAGGCGCTACCGTTCCCGCTTCATTACGTATTTTATGGCATTCGCCACAGTTTTAATTACGGTGGCGATGGTGCAGTACCCCAAGGATGCTTTCGATTCGGCGATAATGGGGCTGAATCTGTGGTGGACGGTCGTTTTCCCCGCCCTGTTGCCTTTTTTTATTTTATCGGAGATCCTCATGGGGCTGGGGGTGGTCCATTTCATCGGCGTGCTGCTCGAGCCGCTGATGCGGCCGGTGTTCAACGTGCCGGGGGTCGGGGCGTTCGCGCTCAGTATGGGCCTCGCGTCCGGTTATCCGATGGACGCGGTGATCACGAGCAAGTTCCGCAAGAATCAGTTGTGCACGGCGGTGGAGGCGGAACGGCTGCTGTCGTTCACGAACACGGCCGACCCGTTGTTCATGTTCGGGGCGGTGGCGGTGGGGATGTTCGCGATGCCCGAATTGGGGGCGACGCTCGCCTTGGCCCATTATTTGTCGAGTTTCCTCGTGGGTATCGTTTTCCGCTTCCACGCCCGCGGCCGCGACGTGCAGACGGCCGATGCGGCGTTGCCGGCCGGCAATATCGTCGTCCGCGCCTTCCGGGCCTTGTATAACGCCAGGCAGGAGGATAAGCGGGCCATCGGCCAGCTCTTGGGCGACGCGGTGAAGTCGTCGATGAATACTATCCTCCTTATCGGCGGGTTCATCATCGTTTTCTCGGTTTTCCTGCGGATCGTGTCGGTGGTCGGGCTGACGGGGTTCCTGGGTACGGCGTTCACCTGGCTGCTGGGGGCGGTGGGGTTCAGCGGGAATCTGGCGCCTTCGCTGGTGAGCGGGCTGTTCGAGATCGATATCGGGGCGATGGCGGCCGCCCAGGCCGACGCGCCGCTGACGGAGAAGGTGGCGGTGGTCAGCGCGATCATCGCCTGGAGCGGCTTGTCGGTGCACGGCCAGGTGGCGAGCATCGTGATCGAGTCGGGGATCAGGATCACGCCGTATATTTTCGGCCGGGCGTTGCATGCGGTGCTGGCGGCGGCGATAACGCTGCTGCTGATGGGCGCGGGCGAGGGTGTGACGTCGTTTTTGAGCGTGCCGGCGGCCGCCTTGCCGGGAGGTGCCTGGTCGCCGCTCTTCTGGTTCGCCCGGTTCGAGCAGATGGCGTATGTGGCGGTCCTGTTCACGGCGCTGCTGCTGGCGGTGTCGCTGGTTTTGCAGCTCAGTCGCGAGCTGCGGCTGTACGGAAAAAAATAGGGCGGCTGGTCGCCGCCGTTATTCTTTCTTGGCCTGTTGCAGTTTATTGTGTCCCTGGCGGACGACTTCGAGGGCTTTGGCAAAGTTGTCTTCCAGGTAGCTGAATACGTCGTCGGCGTAGATGACGGCGTCGGTGCGCAGGTCCCGCGCTTCCCGTTGGGCCTGCTGGATGATTTCGCTGGCCTGTTCCTGAGCCTGGCGGACGATGGCGTTTTCGTCGGTGAGGCGGGTGATGTAGTTTTTCCCCTGATCGACGATGCCCTGGGCTTCTTTCTGGGCTGCTTCGATGATGTTCTGCCGTTCGGTGATGATGCGGTTGGCTTCCATGAGTTCGCCCGGCAGCACTTCGCGCAGTTCGTCGATGAGGCGGCCGAGGTCGTCTTCGTCGATCACTCTTTTGTTGGTGAAGGGAAGCCGCGATGCTTCCAGGAGCAGGTTTTCCATTTCTTCCAGTATTTCTTCCACTGTCATACCATTGTCCTCCTCCCCCCTGCCTCGGGGCTCAGTCGTGGTTCAGGCGCTCTATGATCTTCGCCTTTACCGCCTCCGGCACCAGGCCCGAGATGTTGCCGCCGAACATGGCCAGTTCTTTTACGCCGGTGGAACTGACGAACGAGTATTCGGTGTTGGTCATCATGAAGACGGTTTCCATCCCCGGATCGATTTTTTTGATGAGCAGGGCCCGTTGGAATTCGGCTTCAAAATCTGTCAGGGCCCTGAGGCCGCGCACGATGATGGTGGAGTTCTGCTGCCGCACGTATTCGGTGAGCAGGCCGGAGAAGCAGTCGACTTTGATGTTGGGGATGTGGGCGGTGGCGACCCGCAGCATCTCCACCCGCTCTTCCATGGTGAAGAGGGGCTTTTTGCCGGGGTTGTGGAACACGGCGACGATGAGCCGGTCGACGATGGTGCTGGCCCGGGCGAATATGTCGATATGGCCGCAGGTGACGGGATCGAAGCTGCCGGGACATACTGCGATGCGCACTGGTGGAGCCCTCCGTTTCAGGTATTGTTGGTTAGGAAGGAAACGAGCGTTTCCCCGTAGCGTTCGGTGCGGGTTACGGTCAGGTTGACCAGGTCGGCTGGCAGTTGTTCGTGGCGGGAGTGTTCGATTATGAGCGCGCCTCCGGGCCGGACGATGGCGGCGGCGTCGATCTTGTCCACGATGGCGGCGGCCAAGCCTTTGTTGTAAGGCGGGTCGCAGAAGATGAGGTCGAAGGTGCGCCCGGCGCGGGCGAAACGGCTGACGGCGGCGGCGGCGTCCAGGCGGAGGATCTCGGCCCGGTCGGCGAGCCTCGCCAGGGCGGCGTTGGCGCGGACGAGGGCGATGCTGTCGGCGCTGGCGTCGACGAAGACGGCGGCGGCCGCGCCTCGGCTGAGGGCTTCGAGGCCGAGGTTGCCGGTGCCGGCGAAGATGTCGGCGACGACGGCGCCGGGTATCCGGTCGGCGAGGATGGCGAACAGCGATTCCTTGACCCGGTCGCCGGTGGGACGGACGTCGCGTCCGCGGGGGGTTTTAAGTTTCAGGCCTTTGGCCGTGCCGGTGATTATTCGCATTTTTTCAACCAATCGTCTTATATATCTTACCACATTTATACAAAATATCACTAGGTTCTGTCAAGTTTCCGCGCTAAATTATCGTTTTACAGGATTTTTGCGGCGTTGGTCGAACATGTTGATGATCAAGGTAATCTGAGGTGGTATATGTTCCGTCGGTTCTTGTCATGCCTGGCAATCATCGCGGCGGCGGCGGCGGTGGCGGCAGCGCTCCAGTGGCAGGCGGGGTTCGTCCGCACCGCCCGGCCGGTCGCCGAGCCCGCGGACGCCCCCGCCCGTCTGACGGTGGCGGTGGTGCCGCTCGACAGCCGCCCGCCCTGTACGCAGTATGTGGAACAGTTGGCAGGCCTGGCGGGCATCCGCGTCATCCTGCCGCCGCCGGAACTGCTCGACAAGTACCGGACGCCCGCCGACCGGACGGCTTTGCGCGACTGGCTGCGGGACGCGGCGCCGGCGGCCGATGCGCTGATCGTTTCGACCGATATGCTGATGCACGGCGGCCTAATGGCTTCGCGCCGGAGCGTCGGGACGGCGGCCGACGCGGAGGCGGTGCTGGCGGTGCTGGCCGGGCTGCACCGCGACCACCCAAAGCTGAAGATTTATGCGTTCAGTATTATTCCCCGCTTGCTTCTGGCCGAGGACAGCGATGTGCGTTATCAGAAAAAGATGTTCGAGTTTTCGGTTCTGAAGGATGAGGTGCTGACGTTCGAGAACCCGCTGGACAGGGAGAAGCTGGACCGGCTGGCCGCCCAGATTCCGCCGGCGGTGGCCGGGCGCTACCAGGCGCTTTACGAGGCCAACGCGCAGTTCAATTACCGGCTGATGGCGATGGTGGAGCAGGGCGCGTTGTCCGGGCTGGTGATCGGCCAGGACGACGGCTTCCCGTTCGGGCTGCCGAATATGGTGAAGAGCCGCCTGACGCATTTTGTCGCTCACCGGCCTCAGCTGGCGGGGCGCGTGGTCATCACCCGCGGCACGGATGAGGTGGCGCTGACGGTGCTCGGGCGGGTGGCGGCGGAGACGACGGGGTTTCAGCCGCAGGTGTTCGTGCAGTATTCGCACCCGGCGGCCCCGGGCATGGTGATGCCGTATATGCCGCATTCGGTGGCCCGCACGGTGGCCGAGAAGATCGCGCTGGCGGACGGCCGCGAGGTCGGCGACCCGCGCGAGGCCGATTTCGTGCTGTTCGTCCATATCGGCACGGCCGGGACGGGGCCGGGGAAACTGGCCGCGGCGGCCCGGGCGGTAAGGAACTTGATGGCCGAAGGCCACCGCGTGGCGGTGGTCGACTTGAGCGAGCACTTTTTCGCCGCGGAGACCATTCTGCCGTATATGCTGCAGGAGGGCGTCGAGCTGACGCGGCTGGCGGCGTACGCGGGCTGGAACACGACAAGCAATTCGATCGGCACGGCGGTTACCCAAGCGGCGATTTACAGCGGGGCGCTCGCCCGCTCCGGGGAGGCGGCCGCGCCGCTCGGCCTTTACCGCCGCCAGTTGGCGTTCCTGACCGCCAGGCTGCTGGACGACTGGTATTATCAGAAGGATGTCCAGCCATACGTTAACGGGCGGCTGAAAGCGTATAATATCGACCCGTACAATCTCGGCGGACAGTTGGCGCGGGTAGACGAGTGGATCGGCGGGCTTCTGGGCGACCGGGCCGCGACGCTGTACCGCACCGCCCTGGCCGGCCGGCCGCTGCCGGTGCTGGACGCCGCGGGGAAGAAGTATGTGGTCAGCGGCCTGACGGTGGAAAGCCATCTGCCGTGGCAGCGGACGTTCGAGGTGCGGCTCGAACCGCGCCTGGAGTTCGCGGTGCTGGAGGAGTAGGATAGAAGTCTCCCCCGCCTTATTCGTTCCTGCAAATATCGAAATGCGCACGGCCGCTCAGAAGTGCCCAGATGCAAGGCGCACCGGAGGCTGACACCGGAGGCGTACACGTTAGTACGCTGAGGATGGCAGCTGAGGAGCAACGAAGCAGATGGGCGCTTATGGGCGGCCGACAAAAGAACCGGGGTTAAGTTTAACCCCGGTTCATGTATTCATCACCTGACTAAGCGGCGGGCGCCTAGATAGCGTTCGAGATAATACTGCTTGCCCAGCGGTGTGATGGTGACTTCGTCGGCGCCCGAGCTGGCGTGGATGAATTTGCCGCCGCCGATGTAGATGCCGACGTGCGACGGGCCGGGCTCGTAGGTGCTGAAGAAGACGAGGTCGCCGGGGACGAGGCTGCGGCGGCCGATCGCGACGCCTGCCGTGAATTGGCCGTCGGCCATGCGCGGCAGTTGGATGCCGAAGTGGTTATAGACGTACCAGACGAAGCCGGAGCAGTCGAAGCCGCCGGGTGACCGGCCGGCCCAGACGTAGGGGACGCCGAGGAATTGCTTGGCGAAAGCGGCGACCTGCAGGCCTTGACGGTTCTCGCCCGGGGCGCGGCTGGCCTGGCCGGCGGCGGGTTTGTAATCGCGCAGGGTTGCAAGGGTGGCCGTGCCGACGACGCCGTCGGCCTGCAGGCCGGTGTCGAGCTGGAACTCCAGGACGGCCTCGGCGGTCTGCTCGCCGAAGTAGCCGTCGGGTGTGCCCTGGTAGTAGCCGAATTCCTGCAGTTTCGCCTGCAGCCTGTAGACGTCGTCGCCGTTCATCCCCTCTTTGAGGAGGACGGGCGGCGAGGCGGAGGCCTGGGCTGCGGCGGTGGCGATAAGCATCACGATTAACCCGAACAGGAGGACGCGAAGTGTCTGCCGCATGCTTCCCCTCCTTATGGCATTTTGCTTTGGTATATTTCGCCAGGGAAGACAAAATTCCTGTGCCGGCGGCGGTGAATACAATATAAATTTTTTGCCCCACCCTTCCAGGTCTATCTTGTTGACTTTTCGGCCGCCGTTGTGTATACTTAGTAACGTTGAATGCCGGGGCGTAGCGCAGTTTGGTAGCGCGTTCGGTTCGGGACCGAAAGGTCGCAGGTTCAAATCCTGTCGCCCCGACCAAGAAAAAACGGGATAGACTAAGCGTCTATCCCGTTTTTTCTTTTGCCCTGGATTGTGCCCGTCCTTACCAATGGCCGCTATTGAAAAAACGCTTTTTATCGCTGTAGGGCGCCGGTACGTATTGCACCGTCTGTTTTTGCCCCGGCTGGGGGTAAAGCTCCATAAGTTCATACACTTCCCGCGGCATGGCGGTGTCGACGGCGAGGCCGAGTTCGCGCAGCTTGGCGCAGGTGATGGGGTAGTCGTGGGTCCAGCGGCCGTCGGTGATCGTCTGGGCGAGGGCCTGGGCGTCGGCGGGCGGCAGCCGGTCGGCGAGGAGTTCGGCGACGACGACTTCGACCTGGCGGATGGCTTTGGCGGCGATGTCGGCGAGGATGAGGGTGGCGTCGTCGACGTGGTCGACCGTCTTGCGGCCGACGGCGTTCAGGATGGATACGGCCGGGTACTGGCCGAGCTGGGGGTCGACGGGGCCGAGGACGGCGTTTTCGTCCATGACGATGGCGTCGGCGGCGAGGGCGATGAGTGTGCCGCCGCTCATGGCGTAGTGGGGGACGAAGACGGTGACGCCGGCGGGGTGCTGGCGGACGGCGCGGGCGATTTGTTCGGCAGCCAGGACGAGGCCGCCGGGGGTGTGGAGGATGAGGTCGATGGGCATGTCATCGGGGGTAAGGCGGATGGCGCGGAGGATTTGCTCGGAGTCTTCGACGTCGATGTAGCGGCTGATGGGGATGCCGAGGAGGTTGATGGCCTCCTGGCGGTGGATAAGGCTGATGACGCGGCTGCCACGGTTCGTTTCGACGCGGCGGAGCACTTCGAGGCGCTTGCGGTTGACACCGCTCTGGCGGAATAGCGGCCAGACGACGGCAGCCAGGACAAACACCCATATGAGGTCGGAAAAGCTCAAGGTTATTCGCCTCCCGGAAATTTTTCCGCCGGCTCCCGGTGGCCGGAAGCCTCATTCCATTATATGCAGTTGGAAGTTAACAGAACACAATGACGATAATCTCCCCTGCCCTCCCCTGCCTTGCAGGGTACGGCGGGCCGTGGTATATTATTTGTTAAGAAAGTATGATATAGGGGCGTAGCCAAGTGGTAAGGCAACGGACTTTGACTCCGTCAGGCGTTGGTTCGAATCCAGCCGCCCCTGCCAAAAATAAACGCCGGGACTTGCGTCCCGGCGTTTTGTCTTGCGGAAGAAGTTATTCTTCGTCTTCTTTGTCTTTCTTGTTGGCGGCGACGATGCCTTCGGCGATGCGCGCAGGCACTTCTTCGTAGTGGTCGAAGCTCATGTCGAATTTGCCCCGGCCCTGGGTCATGGAGCGAAGGTCGATGGAGTAGCGGAAGACTTCGGCCAGCGGCACCTGAGCCCGGACCATGCCCAGTCCGCCGCCGATGGGCTCCATGCCGAGGATGCGGCCGCGGCGGCTGTTGAAGTCGCCGATGATGTCGCCCATGTAGGATTCGGGGACGGTGACTTCGACGTTGTAGATGGGCTCGAGGAGGATGGGCTTGGCTTGGAGGGCGCCTTTTTTGATGGCGCCGGAGGCGGCGATTTTGAAGGCCATTTCCGAGGAGTCGACTTCGTGGTAGGAGCCGTCGGTGAGGGTGACTTTGATGTCGGTGACGGGGTAGCCGGCGATGATGCCGTTGACCATGGCTTCGCGCACGCCTTTTTCGACGGCCGGGAAGTACTGGCGGGGCACAGCGCCGCCGAAGATGGATTCGGTGAATTCGAAGCCGGTGCCGGTGGGCAGCGGGTCGAGCTGCAGCCAGACATGGCCGTATTGGCCGTGGCCGCCGCTTTGTTTTTTATGCTTGTATTCGACTTTGACGCTGCTGCGGATGGTTTCGCGGTAGGGGATGCGCGGGTCGCTGAGTTTGACGTCGACGCCGAATTTGCGTTTCATGCGCTCGGCGATGACGTCGATGTGCATGTCGCTGATGCCGCTGGCGAGCAGTTGGTGGGTTTCGAGGTTTTTTTCGAGGGTGAAGGTGGGGTCTTCGTCGGCCATGCGGGCGAGGGCGTTGCCGATTTTGTCTTCGTCGCCCTTGTTTTTGGCTTCGACGGCCATGGTGAACATCGGCTTGGGATAGACGATGGGGTCGAAGATGACGGGCTTGTCTTTGTCGCAAAGGGTGTCGCCGGTCTTGGTTTCGGACATTTTGGGGACGACGACGATGTCGCCGGCGTTGGCGACGGTCATGGCGTCCTGGGTTTTGCCGCGCATGGTGAAGATGGAGCCGATGCGTTCGCTCTTTTCGCGGACGGCGTTGTAGAGGGTGGAGTCGGCTTTGAGCTGGCCGGCGAAGACGCGGATGTAGCTGAGGCGGCCGACGAAGGGGTCGGCGGTGGTTTTGAAGACCATGGCGGCAAATGGGTCGGAGGTTTTGCGCTCGACGGCTTCTTTGCTTACGGGGTTATGGCCTTTGGCGACGGTGTTTTCCGGCGAGGGGGCGTAAGCGACGACGGCGTCGAGGAGTTGCTGGACGCCGATGTTTTTGTAGGCGGAGCCGCACAGTACGGGGCAGAATTTCCCCTGGGCGACGCCTTTGACGAGGCCGGTGCGGATTTCGTCGTCGCTGAGTTCTTCGCCTTCGAGGTATTTGGTGAGCAGGTCGTCGTCGGTTTCGGCGGCGGCCTCGATCATGGCGAGGCGCGCTTCTTCGGCTTCGTCCCGGAGGTCGGCGGGGATGTCGGCTTCGGTGTATTGGGTGCCTGGGGCGCTCACAGGGGTGTAGGCTTTCATTTTGACGAGGTCGATGATGCCTTTGAAGCTGTCCTGGGAGCCGATGGGGAGTTGGATGGGGACGACGTTGTTGCCGAATTTTTCCCGCATCTGGGCGACGGTGGCGGCGAAGTCGGCGTTTTCGCGGTCTATTTTGTTGATGAAGGCGAACCGGGGCACGCCGGCTTCATCGGCGTATTTCCAGACGTTCTCGGTCCCGACCTCGACCCCGGAGGCGGCGCAGAGGACGACGAGCGCGGCGTCCACCGCCCTGAGCGTGCCTTTGACTTCGGCGACGAAGTCGGCGTAGCCGGGGGTGTCGAGGAAATTTATTTTATGGTCGCGCCATTCGCACGGCGCGAGGGCGGTGCTGATCGTCACTTTGCGCTTGATTTCTTCCGGCTCGAAGTCGGTCGTGGCCGTGCCGTCGTCGACTTTGCCGAGACGGGTGACGGCGCCGGCGCTGAACAGCAGCGCTTCCGCGAGCGAGGTTTTGCCTGCGCCACCGTGGGCGAAGATGCCAACATTACGGATTTTGTCGCTTTTGTACTCTTTCAAATCAAAGTCCCCCTTGCGGTATATTCGTGGCTCACACATCGTGCGGCGCGGGAAAATGCGGTATTCCTATTTCTCTGTCAAATGCAAATATTCCTGCTTTTGTCTATACCGGCCGCAAAAAGATGGCGGCGACCAGCCGGAATAAATAGATAACCGCCTGTTGTTTAGGCGGTTATTAGTATTGCCGCTATTAGCCATTTTTACTAAATATGCGCATAAACCGCCGTAATGGCCGTGGCACGGACAGCGTGAAGATTTTCAGTTTCACCGTTCCTCGCCCCTTCCCGACTTATTCGCTATTAGTTTATGTGGAAAGTGGCCAACACGTGCCAACTATTTACATGTGGCGCAGTTGCCGCCGGCGCAGCCGCCGCAGTTGCCGCCGCCGCTGCCGGGGGTGGCGAAGGCGGAAAAGCCTTTGGCGAGGTCGCGGCTGCCGCACGCCGGACAGGCTACTATGCCCTGCCAGTCGAGCCGGCAGAGCTGTTCGAAGCGCTTGGCGCATTGTTGGCAGGTGAATTCGTAGATGGGCATGGGGCGACCGTCACCTTTCCGTTTCCGCGCGGCCGAGGGTGAACAGGAGGTCGGAGAGGCGGTTGATGTAGACGAGGACGTGCTCGCCGACAGGTTCGGCGCGGGCGACCCGCCACAGCTGGCGCTCGGCGCGGCGGGCGACGGTGCGGGCGAGGTCGAGGGCGGCGCCGCCGGGAGTGCCGCCGGGGATGAGGAAGGCAGCAAGGGGCGGCAGGCCGGCGGTGAAGCGGTCGATGGCCGCTTCGGCGGCGGCGACTTCGGCGGCGGTGATGCGCGGCTGGCCGCCGAGGGTGGCGACTTCGGCCATGGCCGCCCAAAGGAGCTTCTGCTGGTCGTGGAGGACGGCGCGCACGTCGTCATGCGTGCACAGGGCGCGGGCGAGGCCGAGGGCGGAGTCGAGTTCGTCGATGGTGCCGTAGGCTTCGACCCGCGGGCTGTCCTTGGGGACGCGCTCGCCGCTGTAGAGGGAGGTTTCGCCTTTATCGCCGGTTTTGGTGTAGATGTTCATGGTGTCACTCTCCGCTGTTGAGGATTTCGCTGGCGGCGAAGAAGAGGGCGATTTCCCGCGCGGCGCTCTCTTCGCTATCGGAGCCGTGGATGATGTTGGCGGCTATGTCGAGGGCGTAGTCGCCGCGGATGGTGCCGGGGGCGGCGACGGCCGGGTCGGTGGGGCCCATCATGGCGCGGACGACTTTGACGGCGTTGTTGCCGCCGACGACCAGGGCGACGAGCGGCCCGGAGGTGATGAAGGCGACGAGCGGCTCGAAGAAGGGCTTGCCTTGGTGCTCGGCGTAGTGGCTTTCGGCCTGGGCGCGGGTCAGCCGCAGCTTTTTGAGGGCGGCGATGGCGAGGCCGCGCCGCTCAAAGCGGGCGATGATTTCGCCGGTAAGCCCCTTGGCGACGCCGTCCGGCTTTATGAGGACAAGGGTCTGTTCCATGGTTCCTCTCCCCTATTCGCTTGTGTAGTGGCGTATTTCCTGGTGGTAGTGGCGGGCGGATTCGCGTATCATGGCGATGTCCTTTTCGCCGGCGGCGCGGATGAGGCGGCCGGGGGCGCCGACAACGACAGAGCCGGCGGGGATTTCCTTGCCTTCGGTGATGAGGGCGCCGGCACCGATGAGGCAGTTGTCGCCGATTTTGGCGCCGGAGAGGACGATGGCGCCCATGCCTATGAGGCAGTTGTCGCCGATGGTGCAGGCGTGGAGGATGACGTTGTGGCCGACGGTGACGTAGTCGCCGATGGTGGCCGGGAAGCCGGGGTCGGCGTGGAGGATGGAGCCGTCCTGGATGTTGGTGTAGCGGCCGATGACGACGGGGGCGTCGTCGGCGCGGATGACGCTGTTGAACCAGATGCTGCTGCCCTGGCCGACGGTGACGGCGCCGACGAGTCTGGCGCCGGGGGCGATGAAGACCTGGCCTTCGAGGGTGGGCCATACCCCTTTGTAGGGGTATTGGCCGGTCATTTCAGCAGTTCCTCGCATTTGGCGGCGTCGAGTTTTTTGAGGATGGCGACGATGAGGCGGACGGCGGCGTCATAGTCGTCGCGATGGATGACGCTGTTGTGGCTGTGGATGTAGCGGGTGGGCAGGCTGAGGACGAGGCTGGGGACGCCCTGGCCGTGGATGTGGATGCGGCCGGCGTCGGTGCCGCCGCCTTCGGTGAATTCGAGCTGGTAGGGGATGTTGTTTTCTTCGGCGACGGCGACGGCGAATTGGCGCAGTTTGGGCAGGGGGATGAGGCTGGAGTCGTAGATGGAGATGGCGACGCCTTTGCCGAGGCGGCTGGCGGCCTGGTCGTCGCCGATGCCGGGGGTGTCGCCGGCGACGCAGGTGTCGACGGCGAAGGCGAAATGGGGATCGATGACGCTGGCGCTTGTCTTGGCGCCGCGCAGGCCGACTTCTTCCTGCACGGTGCCGACGCCGTAGACGGCGTTGGGGTGGATTTCCTGATGAAGGGCTTCGATGACGTCGGCCATGATGGCGCAGCCGATACGGTTGTCCCAGGCTTTGGCCATGAGGAATTTGTCGTCGGCCATGGTGGTGAAGGTGCTGTAGGGGGCGATGGCGTCGCCGGGGCGCACGCCGAATTTTTCCTTGACTTCATTGTCGTCGGCGGCGCCGATGTCGATGTACATGTCTTTTTTCTGGACGACTTTCTTCCGCTCTTCGGCGCTGAGGATGTGGGGCGGCTTGCTGCCGATGACGCCGGGGATGTCGCCCTTGGCGGTCATGACGGTGACGCGCTGGCCGAGCATGACTTGTTCCCACCAGCCGCCTAAGGTCGTAAATTTTAAGAAGCCTTCTTTGGTGATGTGTTTGACCATGAAGCCGATCTCGTCCATATGGCTGGCGAGCATGATGCGGGGCGCTTCGGTCGTGCCTTGTTTTTTGAAGATGATGCTGCCGATGCGGTCGTAGGATACTTCGCTTTTGCCGGCGAGGCGCTCGGCGAGCAGAGCCTTGACCCGCTGCTCATAGCCGGACGGGCCGGCGGCTTCGCTGATTTCTTTGAGCCAGGTGAGTGTTTTGTCCATGTAGGCGTGTCCCTCCTCTTGTCGTTACCGGTAGTGTGCGGCGATGCTGATGGCGCTATCCACCTACCATTATATGGAGAGGATATCGTGTTGTCAAAACTGGCGGCCGCTTGGGACGGTCCGGCGGGAGAAAAATTGGCCGCAGCAAAAAAGTTGGCGGCGCAGGCAGGAAAATGATGGGAAGCGGCAAAGTTTGTAATGACAGCTTTAGGCAAATTTTTCCCGCCAGGCCGGCGATGGGACTGTTTTATTATTATCGCCGATAATGAGGAGGAAAGCTTATGCTTTGCAAGGAACAGCGCAAGGCCGCCCGGACGAGCGTCGAAATTCCCATTACCGTCGAGCCGGCCGACGGCGCCGGCGAGGCCGGGCATGTGATGACGCTGGATATAAGCATGAGCGGCCTGCAGCTCAGGTCGGCGAGCCCCATCGAGGTGGGCAGCTGCATCGCGCTGCATTTTCCCAAGGACTGGCAGGGCTTGACGCTGATAGCCAATGTGGTGCGCCGGGAGGGCGACCGTTTCGGGTGCGAGTTCAAAAATACCGGGCCGGTAGAGCTGGAGGCGCTGGATAAGACGCTGTGGCTGGCGCATATCAAGAAGCTGGCCGACCAGGTTCGCGAGGAGCCGGAGCCGTCGCTGGCGATCGGCGAGGCGGAGATTCTGCGGCGGATCAGGTTGCTGGAAAGGGAGCTGGCGGTGTTGAAGGAATCGGCCGCGTATCTGGCGTTTAGCAAGCGGCGGCGGCAAGGCGGCGAATAGTTTGAGGATATGGCACCGATACCCGGCGACAGCCGGGTATCGTTATTTTTGGACGGGCAGCGGGCAAAAAAATAACCTGCTGTACTATTATGTACAACAGGAAAGTCAGTCTACCACCCATCTCCTACCGGTTGTCAGGAGTAAAATAAAAATCCCTCCTCAAGATACTTTTTGCGCCAACTGTCCGGTCAATTTCCCGCGTTTGACTTCTGTGGCGTCGACTTCAACGGCCCGTAGGCTGTCGACGAGGTAACGGCAGGCTTCCCAGGGGTCGACCCGGTCGCCGCAGGTGAAGACGTCGACGGCTGCATAACCGAGTTCCGGCCAGGTGTGGATCGCCAGGTGGGATTCGGAGATGACGACGACACCGCTTACGCCCTGGGGGCTGAATTTGTGGAAGGCAACCTCGCGTACTTCGGCTCCGGCTTCAAGGGCGGCGTCCACCATGGCGCGCTCGACCTTGACGGGATCGTCGAGGGCGGCGGCGTCACAGCCGTAGAACTCCGCCAGTATGTGCCGACCTAAGGCGTTCAACTCATCCAATACCTCCTTCGCTTTTAACGAATTTCAAATAAAATTTTAACAAATCCGCCAGGAAAGTCAATATATATTTATAATATATCGTTTCCTGGCGGATAGTGCGCGCTTAGGACAGATTACGGCCGTTTTCAGCCTTTGACGATGATGTTTTCGAGGCGGCCGATGCCAGCGAGTTCGACGGCGACGGTGTCGCCGATCTGCATGGGTCCCACGCCGGCCGGGGTGCCGGTCATGATGATGTCGCCGGGATAGAGGGTCATGACCTGGCTGACGAAGGCGACGAGGTCCTCGACTTTGAAGATGAGGTCGCGGGTGTTGGAGGCTTGTTTGCTTTCGCCGTTGAGGGTGAGCTTGAGGTCGATGTCGGCGGGGTCGACGTCGGTGGCGATGCAGGGGCCGAGCGGCATGAAGGTGTCGAAGGATTTGCCGCGCGTCCACTGGCCGTCGTTCATCTGGATGTCGCGGGCGGTGACGTCGTTGCCGCAGGTGTAGCCGAGGATGTAGTCGCGGGCGGCGGCGGCGGGCACGTTGCGGGCCTGTTTGCCAATGACGACGACGAGTTCGGCTTCGTAGTGGAGGTTCTGGGAGATGGCCGGGTATTCGATGGCGCCGCCAGGGTGGTTGAGGGCGGACGAGGGTTTGAGGAACATGAGGGGCTGTTTGGGGATGGCGGATTTCATTTCGTTGGCGTGACCATAGTAGTTGAGGCCGATGCAGACGCCTTTGGACGGGGCGCACGGCGCGAGCAGCTTGACGGCTTCGGGTTTGACGGTCTGGTTGCCCATGGCCCATTTGGCGAAGATGTCGCCTTCGACAACCCGGATGTTTTCACCTTCGAGGACGCCGTACCTGACGGCTGCTCCCTGCTGGAATCTGACGAATTTCATCTCTCTTTACCCCCTGTTGTGTGAATATATTATTCATTCCTTGCCGTCCAGGTTATTCCTGCCGGGGAAAAAGAAAAATCCCCGCCGCTCAGAGCGTAGGGGATTTCTTGCTGCTTACTACTTACCGCATGCGTTTGGCGAGTTCCTGCAGTTTCGCGACCCGCTGGGCCGTGGAGGGGTGGGTGCTGAAGAGGCCGGTGAGCCAGCCGCCGACGCCGCTGAAGGGGTTGATGATGAACAGGTGCGAGGTGGCCGGCGTGGCTTCGGACATGACGCGATGCTTGGCGTAGCTTTCGATTTTCTGCAGGGCGCTGGCGAGGGCCAGCGGGTTGCCGCTCACCATGCCGCCCGTTTCGTCGGCCTGGAATTCCCGCACGCGGGAGATGCCGAGCTGGATGAGGGTGGCGGCGATGGGGGCGAGGACGGCGAGGAAGATGAATTCGAGCGCGCCGCCGAGGCCGCCTTCTTCGTTGTCGCTGCCGCGGCCGAAGATGGCTGCGAACTGGGCTATCTGGGCGATCCAGGTGATGACGCCGGCGATGGTGGCGACGACGGTGCTGATGAGGGTGTCGCGATTTTTGACGTGGGCGAGTTCGTGGGCGACGACGCCTTCAAGCTCCTGGTAGTTGAGGGCCCGCATGATGCCGGTGGTCACGGCGACGGCGGCATGCTCGGGGTCGCGGCCGGTGGCGAAGGCGTTGGGAACGTCGGTGTCGATGACATAGACGCGCGGCATGGGCAGCTTGGCTTTCTGGGCCAAGCCGGATACCATGCGGATGAGGTCGGGGGCCGCTTGGGGGGTGACTTCCCGGGCGCCGTACATGTTGAGGACGATTTTGTCGCTGTACCAGTAGCTGAAGAAGTTCATGAGCATGGAGAAGACCAGCATGATGCTCATGCCCTTGGTACCGCCGAAGGCGTATCCTATCGCGAGCAGCAAGCCCGTGAGTACGGCGAGCAGTAGGGTCGTTTTGAGCGAATTCAAAAGAATCCACCTCCGTTTTTTAGGAAATTATATGTCAGTAGTATTATATAGCCTGGTGGCGGGCGTTTATTCCTCCGTGTCGATCCCCTCCTGTCGTGGGTTATCTTAATTATAAGTGAATTACTTATAATTAACAACTGCCAATTACGGCTTTTCCAATCTTTCTTTTATCGCTTTGAGCATATTTTCGCTGTTAATCTTCACTTTTTTCTTCAGGATGGGGTTTAGCAGGCCGGCAATCATCGGGATGCCGAATTCGAAGTCGACGGTGAGCTTGATTTCGGTGGTGGCGGCGTCCAGGGGGGTGAGGATCCACTCGCCTTCGAATTTTTTCAGGTCGCCGTCGATCTGGCGGTAGGCGATGTGGAAGTTGGCGTCGTCGAAGGTGTCGCGCTCGGTCCAGCGGATGATGCGGCCGTCGACGTTGGACACCCATTTGGTGACGGTGGTGTCGCCGCCGCGCTCAAGGACTTCGACGCTTTCGAGGTCGGTCATGAATTCGGGGTATTTTTCCATTTGCTTGAGGATGGGGTAGATAGCCTCGCAGCTGGCGCCGACAGGCAGAGAAACTTCGACGTACGGCATGGGGTATACCTCCCTATTATAAATCGTCGATCATGTCCTGGGCAGTGGCGACGGCCTGTTTGAAGGCTTCCAGGACGTAGTCGACCTGGTCGCCAGCGATGGTGAGCGGCGGCTCGATGCGGATGACTTTGGGGTTGTTGAGGGTATAGGCGACGAGGACGCCGCGGTTGATGAGCTCGGACATGAGCAGGCCGCCGATGCCTTCTTTGGTGAGTTCGAGGCCGATCATGAGGCCGCGGCCGCGGGCGGCGCGGATGACTTCGGGATATTCGCCGGCGAGGCGGCGGAGGGCGCCGAGGAAGTAGCCGCCGGTGGCGGCGGCTTTTGCCGGCAGGTCCTCCTCCCTGACGACGTTTATGGCGGCGACGGCGGCGGCGCAGGCCAGGGGGTTGCCGCCGAAGGTGGTGGTGTGGAGGAAGGGGGCGGAGATGTATTTTTCCCACAGGTGCGGCCGGGCGGTGAAGGCGCCGATGGGCATGACGCCGCCGCCGAGGGCCTTGGCGGTGGTGATGATGTCGGGCACGACCCGGCAGTGGTCGACGGCGAACATGGCGCCGGTGCGGCCGAGGCCGGTCTGGACTTCGTCGCAAATGAGGACGGCGCCGTGGCGGTCGCACGCCCGGCGGGCCGCCGGCAGGTAGTCGTCGGGGGGGACGATGATGCCGCCTTCGCCCTGGATGGGTTCGATGATGACGGCGGCCGTTTGGTCGTCGACGGCGGCTTCGAGGGCGGCGGCGTCGCCGAAGGGGACGTGGCTAAAGCCGGCCAGCAGCGGCTGGAAGGGGGCGCGGAAGAGGTCGCGGCCGGTGGCGGTGAGGGCGCCGATCGTTTTGCCGTGGAAGGCGCCGGCGGTGGCGACGAATTTCGGGCGGCCGGTGTGGATGCGGGCGAGCTTAAGGGCGCCTTCGACGGCTTCGGTGCCGCTGTTGACGACGAAGCTGTAGGTGAGGTCGCCGGGGGTTACGGCGGCGAGGAGGGCGGACAGGTCGGCGAGCGGTTTGTCGAACAGGACTTTGCTGGCGAGCGGCATTCGGTCGAGTTGGTCCTTGACGGCGGCGACTACTTTGGGGTGGCGGTGGCCGAGGCTGAACACGCCGTAGCCGCCGAGGCAGTCGATGTATTCCTTGCCGTCGATGTCGCGGATGACGCTGCCTTCGGCCTGCCACTCGACGGTAGCCAGGCCCATGAAGCGGAACAGCCTGGCGACGGCCGGGTTGACGAACTGCTCGTATTTTTCGATGGTTTCGGCGATGATTTTTTCCTTATCCATCGTTACACCTCCCGTGTTATTTACTGGTATTGTCTTCTATTTTCGCCCCGGCAAACCCTTCTTGGCGCGACGGGTGAAAGGGAAAAAAGCGTGCGGCGGTTTTCGTGTTTATTGGGTTATAAGCCGGTAGACCGGCAGGATGAGGGACAGCAGGACGATTAGGAGCACGCCGAAGGCGCCGGTCTTGTTGCCGTTCATTCTGAGCCAGCGGGCGTAGGTGAGGGCGTGGAAGCCGGCGACTATGGTGGCGAGGAGATAGCTGATGTCCATGACATGTCTCCACGGTTATTGGATTCCATGGATAGTATTGCCACTTGGCGGTTTGCTTACTCCGGAGGGACGCTACGCCGGCGGCAAAGCAAAAGTCCCGCCGGCTACGGCGGGACCGGGAATGGTTATGTAGTTGGTCGGAGCGGCGGGACTTGAACCCACGACCTCTTGCACCCCAAGCAAGCGCGCTACCAAACTGCGCTACGCCCCGACGACAAAATTTATTGTACCCTTTTTTCAGGGCGCTGTCAAGGTATCGCTATCACTTTTGCGCCGTCGCTGTCGATGCCGAGGTCGCGATAGGCGGCTTTTACGCCGTGGCGCGCGAAGGCGTTCACCATGGCGGCGCCGATGGCGGCGGCGTTGTCGCGGGCGAAGGCGATGAGGCAGGGGCCGGCGCCGCTGAGGGCCGCGCCGATGGCACCGCGCTCGCGGGCGGCGGCAAGGACGTCGGTCATACCGGGGATGAGCTTTTCGCGGTAGGGCTGGTGGAGACGGTCTTCGAAGGCGCTGCCAAGCAGGTCGAACCTGCCCTGGCAGAGGGCGCCGACGAGGAGGGCGACGCGGCTGACGTTGAAGACGGCGTCGGCGAAGGGGATGGTTTTCGGCAGGACTTGGCGGGCCGCTTTGGTGGACAGGCCGAATTCGGGCACGGCGACGACGAGCCTGAGCGGCGCAGGCGGGATGAAGCGCAGGGATTGCGGGGCGCCGCCGACGATGGAGCTGATGGTGATGCCGCCGAAGATGGCCGGGGCGACGTTGTCGGGGTGGCCTTCGAGGGCGGTGGCCATGGCGAGCAGTTCCTGTTTGTCGAGGGTATCGCCGGTGGCGGCGTTGGCGGCGACGAGGGCGCCGACGATGGCGGCGGCGCTGGAGCCGAGGCCGCGGGCCAGGGGGATGGCGTTGTGCATACGGATGGCGATGCCAGGGCCGGTGCGGCCGACTTTCCTGAGGAGGGCGCGGACGGCCTGGCAGGCGATGTTGCGCTCGTTGGCGGGGATGGTGTCGGCGCCTTCGCCGGTTACGGCTAAGGAGAAGCCGTCCGGTTCGCCGAGGGTCAGGGACAGTTCGTTGTAGATGGTGCAGGCGATGCCGATGGTGTCGAAGCCGGGACCGCAGTTGGCAGTTGTGCCCGGGATGCGTACGGTTATAGTCTGGGCCATTCTTCCTCCCCCGGGGGCCGGCTATTCTGCGGCGACCACCCTGATGACGCTGCTGATTTTGTTGACGGTCGGCATGCCGCCGAGGGTGCCGAGAGCGAGGCGCATGTTGGCGCCGGATACGCGGTAGGTGATGAGGACGATTTCCGCCAGGTTGTCGACTTTGCGCTTTTGGATGACGGAGTTGAGGCTGACCTGCTGGGCGCCGAAGGCGCCGGCGATGGCGGCCAGGACGCCGGGTTTGTCTTCGACGAGCAAGCGGATGTAGTAGGGCGATTCGGTTTTGTCGATCGGGCAGAGGGGCTTGTTGTCGAAGCAGGTGCAGAGGATGCGGCTGGCGACGCCGTGCTGGATGTCGCGGGCGACGTCGATGATGTCGGCGACGACGGCGCTGGCGGTGGGCATCTCCCCCGCCCCCCGGCCGTAGAACATGGTTTCGCCGACGGCGTCGCCTTTGACGAAGATGGCGTTGAAGACGTCCTGGACGGCGGCCAGGGGATGGCTTTTGGGAATGAAGGCGGGATGGACGCGGACGTCTACTCCCCGGTCGCTTTCGGAGGCAATGGCGAGCAGTTTGATGACGTAGCCGAGTTCGCCGGCGTATTCGATGTCCTGGGTGGTTATGCCGGTGATGCCTTCGACCGATACGTCGTCGAGGGTGACCCTGGTGCCGAAGGCGATGGAGGCGAGGATGGCGATTTTGCGGGCGGCGTCGAAGCCGCCGACGTCGGCGGTGGGGTCGGCCTCGGCGTAGCCTTTCTGCTGGGCTTCGGCGAGGACGGCGGCGTAGTCCATTTTGTCGTTGGTCATGCGAGTGAGCATGTAGTTGGTGGTGCCGTTGACAATGCCCATGACTTCGCGGATCTTGTTGCCTGCCAGGCATTGCTTGAGCGGCCGGATGATGGGGATGCCGCCGCCTACGCTGGCTTCGAAGAGCAAGTCGACGGATTTTTCCGCGGCGGCGGAGAAGAGGTCGCGGCCGTATTTGGCGAGGACGTCTTTGTTGGCGGTGACGACATGCTTGCCGGCCGTCAGGGCCCGGATGACGTAGTCTTTGGCCGGCTGCTCGCCGCCCATGACTTCGACGACGATGTCGATGTCCGGGTCGCCGAGGATGGCTTCGAGGTCGGTGGTGACGGCGTCGCCGAGGTCTACCTGGCGGGGTTTGTCGGGGTTGCGGACGAGGACTTTTTTGAGGATGACCGGGGCGCCGACCTTTTGGGCGATGCTGTGGGCGTTGGCGGTCAGGACCTTGGCGACGCCGGTGCCGACGGTGCCGAGGCCGAGCATGCCGACATTTATTGTTTTTTTCAGCTGATTCATAGCGGTCAACTCCTATTGTATTGCTTGCGCCGGTGCTACCTTTACGCCTGGCCCAGCACTTCGAGACGCTTGACGCCGTCAACCATCCGCAGTTTGTCGAGGAGCGCCTCGAGGTCGATAGCGAGCTCGACGGTTTCGATGGAGATGGTGGCGTTGGCTACGCCTTGCAGGGGGATGCCCTGGTTGATGGTCAGGACGCTGCCGCGCTCGTTGGCGATGGTGTTGAGCACGCGGGACAGGACACCGGGCTTGTGCTCGAGGAGCAGAGCCAGGGTGACGATTTTCTCTTTGCTGGCTTCGAAGAACGGGAAGACGTAGTCTTTGTATTTGTAGTAGGCGCTGCGGCTGAGTTCCATCTTTTCCACCGCTTCGTTGATGGTGCGGGCTTCGCCGCGTTTCAGGAGTTCTTTGACCTTGATGGTCTTTTTGATCGCTTCCGGCAGGATTTCCTCCCTCACTAAAAAGAATGTCGACTTGAGGCCGGACATCGTTATCCCTCCCTATGACATTGCGTTAGTATTGCACAAATGGATAAATATCTTTGCGTCGTAGACATTATAACACCAGCTTATGCCCAAGACAAGGCAAAAGGGCAAAAAAAAATAGGCCGGATTTATCCGGCCGGTGGTGATAGGCGAAGATCGTCAAAGCAATAGGCTGGCTAGAAAGGTCCAGATGCAAGGCGCACCGGAGAGCAACGCCGCAGATGGGCCTTTATCGCCAGCCAAGTACTAGAAGATGATGCAGATCAGGCCGCCGCTGCCCTCGTTCACGACTTTCTGCAGCGTTTCGCGCAGTTTGACCTGGGCGTTTTCCGGCATGGTGTTGAGCTTGTTCTGGATGCCTTCCCGCACGAGGGCGTTGAGCGATTTGCCGAACAGGTTGGTGCGCCACAGTTTTTCCGGTTCGCCTTCGAATTCGCGCAGCAGGTAGTGGATGAGTTCTTCGCTCTGTTTTTCGGTGCCGATGATGGGCGAGATTTCGGCCTGGACGTCGGTCTTGATGATGTGCAGGGAGGGGGCGGAGGCTTTGAGGCGCACGCCGAACCGGTTGCCGGTGCGGATGATTTCGGGTTCTTCGAGGACCATTTCGTCGACTTGGGGCGGCACGATGCCGTAGCCGCTCTGGCGGACCTGTTCGAGGGCGCCGGCGAGTTTGTCGTGTTCGCGCTTGGCGACCGACAGGTCGCGCATGAGGCGGAGGACATGGTGTTCGCCGCTGACGGTGAAGCCGGTGAGTTCTTCGAGGACCTGGTAGAAAAGCTCGCTGCGGGCGGTCATTTCGATGACGGCTACGCCGCTGCCCAGGTCCATGTCGTGGAGGATGACGTCGGCGACGAAGTCGTAGCCGGACAGGTCGTCGATAGCGCGATCGATGTCGCGGAGCCGCCGCACGTACTGGACGACGTCGCGGACGGCGCCGTCGAATTTCTGCCGCAGCCAGTGCTCGGTTTCCAGTTCTTCCACCCAGCGCGGCAGGGTGATGTTGACTTCTTTGACGGGGAATTCGTACAGGACTTCCTGGAGGATGGCGTAGATGTCGTCGGTGGTGAGCTGCAGGCAGTCGACAGGGATGACGGGCACGTCGTATTTGTTTTCGAGTTTGGCCACGAGTTCGCGGGTTTCCTTGGCGGTCGGCTGGCCGGTGTTGAGGACGACGAGGAACGGTTTCTGGAGTTCTTTGAGTTCGGCGATGACCCGTTCTTCGGCTTCGAGGTATCTATCGCGCGGCAGGTCGGTGACCGAACCGTCGGTCGTGACTACGAGGCCGATGGTGGAGTGGTCGGCAATGACTTTGCGGGTGCCGATCTCGGCTGCCTGCTGGAAGGGTATTTCCTGGTCGTCCCAGGGGGTAAGGACCATGCGGGGGCCCTCTTCCTCCTCGTAACCGAGGGCGCCGTCGACGGTATAGCCGACGCAGTCGACGACCCGCACACGAACTTTGACGTTTTCTTTGACGACGATTTCGACCGCTTCGTTGGGGATGAATTTGGGCTCGGTGGTCATGATGGTTTTGCCGGCCGCGGACTGGGGCAGTTCGTCCTTGGCCCGCTCTTTGTCGTAAGGATCGGTGATGTTGGGTAACACCATCGTCTCCATGAACCGTTTGATGAAGGTGGATTTGCCGGTGCGCACCGGCCCGACGACGCCAATGTAGATGTCGCCGCCGGTCCGTTCGGCAATATCGCGGAACAGGTCAAATTTTTCCATTTTCGTTCGTTTCCCTCCCCCTACTGTTTGTATGTATGAGCGATCTGCGCGTTCAGCCCTGTCACCCCTTCCCCAAAAGCCTTTCCCGCAGCGGGGCGCGGCAAGCTTCGCTGCCAGATTGGGGAATCGCCCGCTTAATCATTACAAATATATGACATGCCAATAATAATATGCCGGAATTAGAAAACTCGCCCAGCGCCGTATTGGACGCCGGCGGGGCAAGTTCAGGCAAAAAAAATGTTTAATATTTTTCTTATATATTTGGAGGAATTTTTCTGCGGCCGACGAAGTTTGACCAAAAATAACATATTTTGGGGGTGTATTAATGAAAAGGTCAGTTTTGGTAGTAGCGTTCCTGTTCCTCTTTTCGGCGGTCGGTTTCGCCAGTCCGCTGACGGACTTCTCGCAGGGCAAGGCCTCGATTGACCTGAATTGGCGGATGAGCAACGATCTTGAGTATCCCGGAGATTCGCTGGACGCCAGCAATAGCAATTTCGACGTCGGCTTGACTATCGGTCTCGGCAATAAGTTCGCTTTCCAGTGGCAAAACCAAAATGCAAAATCCAAAGACTATTCCGGAACTTTTACCAATGGCGTGGATGTACTGTCAGGAAGCCTGAATTCCAAATTGACCGCGAACCAATTCAATATACTGTATTCGGTGGATAAGAACGTGGCCGCATTTGTCGGCTATACCCAGGCGAAAAACGAGTTCGATGTAAATGGGACTTATAACGGCACTCCTTTCGGCGGGACTGTGTCGGGAAAGATGGTCAACGGCTGGCAGCTCGGCTTCACAGGCTCCTTCCCGATGGGCAAAAATATGTCCGGCTACGGGACGCTGGGCTTCGGCAACAAAATAACGAATATAGAAATCGGCATCGCTTATGAGTTTGCCAAGAACGCTGAACTCAACCTGTTCTACAAAAGCACGGAGTATAAGGACCTTGAGTTCGACGGCGTTTCCGACAAGTACGACCTGAAGGTCAAAGGACCCGGGGTTGGCGTAACATTCAAGTTCTAAGGATATAGCAACGAGGCCTCCGGCACAGCCGGAGGCCTTTTCGTTTTATCTTCATATTATCGGAATAGAGAACGGACGTTCAGAAGCCCCCAGATGCTAGGCGGCTCCGAGGACGCGAGCGAAGACAGTACATCGGGACGTACGGCGAGCGAGCGCCCGCAGGAACAACAACGCAGATGGGGGCTTTCCCGCTGGCGCGGATAGCTCAACTAAGGCTCGGGTTTACTCCCGAGCCAAGTTTCGCTTATCAACGTCCGCCCTCGTGCTAAGTCTCCCAACTGGAGGCGACTTCTTCGAGTTCGCGGGTTTTCCCCCTCCCCATCAGCCGGCCGACCGCTTCGCGCGGGCTGGCATTTTCGTAGAGGACGCGGTAGATTTCGGCGGTGATGGGCATTTCGACGCCAGCGCGGCGGGATAGTTCGTGGGCGGCGAGAGTGGAACGGATGCCTTCGACGACCATGCCGCTTTCGGCTTCTATCTCCCCTACCGTCTTGCCGGCGGCGAGAGCGAGGCCGGCGCGGCGGTTGCGGCTGTGGCGGCTGGTGCAGGTGACGACGAGGTCGCCGATGCCGGCCAGGCCGGCGAAGGTGAGCGGCCGAGCCTGCATGGCCATGCCCAGGCGGGTGATTTCGGCGAGGCCGCGGGTGATGAGGGCGGCCTTGGCGTTGTCGCCGTAGCCGAGGCCGTCGCCGATGCCGGCGCCGAGGGCGATGATGTTTTTGAGGGCGCCGCCGAGTTCGACGCCGATGATGTCGGGGTTGGTGTAGACGCGGAAGTAGGGTGCCATGAGAGCTTCCTGCGCGGTTTCGGCGGCCTGGCGGGAGGGGGAGGCGGCGACGATGGCGGTAGGGTGCCTGAGGCCAACTTCTTCGGCATGGCTGGGTCCGGAGAGGGCGACGACGCGCCCTTCGGCGGCGGGGATTTCAGCGGCGATGACTTCGGACATGCGTTTGAGGGTGCCGACTTCCAGCCCTTTGGCCGCGCTGACGATTATGGCGCCAGCGGCGATATGGGGGGCGGCGGCGGCGGCGGCGGCCCTTACGGCGTGGGACGGGACGGCGATGATGACGAGGCCGGCGCCGCCTACGGCAGCCGCCAGGTCGGCGGTGCAGGCTACGGCGTCCGGCAGGGTGACGCCGGGCAGGTAGCGCGTGTTTTGCCGGGTGGCGGCGAGCTCGGCGGCCGCCTGGCGGCTGCGGACCCAGAGGGCGACCTGGCGTCCTTGGTCGCCAAGCAGGGCGGCGAGGGCCGTCCCCCAGCCGCCGGCGCCGATGACGGTTATTTTCATGGCTGTTCGCCGTCCTTTTTCGGCGGCGCGGAGCTGCCGGCTTTGATTTTGAGTTCTTCGCCCTTGAGGAGGCGCTGGATGTTGGGACGGTGGCGGTAGATGACGAAGGTGGCGGCGACGAGGCCGAAGTAGAGGTACTCCGGCTGTTCGCCGAACAGCCAGATGAGCGGCGGGGCGACGGCGGCGGCGATGATCGAGCCTAAAGAGACGTAGCGGGTGAGGAGGACGATGGCCGCCCAGACGAGGAAGATGATGGCCGTGACTTTGGGCATGAGGACGGCGATGACGCCGAGGGCGGTGGCTACGCCGCGGCCGCCTTGGAAACCGAGGAAGAGCGACCAGTTGTGGCCGGCGATGGCGGCGATGCCGCCGGCGAGCGCCGCCGCCGGAGCGCCGAGGAAGGCTTGGCCGATGTATACGCCGGCGACGCCTTTGGCGATGTCGGTGATGAGCACGAGGAAGGCCGGCCAGGGGCCTAGGACGCGATACATGTTAGTGGCGCCGATGTTTTTGCTGCCGAACTGGCGGATGTCGACGCCTTTGAGCATTTTGCCGACGATCAGTCCATTGGGGATGGAGCCGACGACATAGCTGAGGGCGCCGATGAGCAGGTATTCCATTCTCTCTCACCCCACATAACTTACAAGGCATTAGGAAGCAAACACCGGAGGGCCGCTTTTAGTCTTCCTCTTTGGTGCGGCTGCGGACGACGAGGTTAAGCGGCGTGCCTTCGAAGCCGAAGGCTTCGCGTAGTTTGTTTTCGAGGTAGCGCAAGTAGGTAAAGTGCATGATTTCGGCGTCGTTGCAGAAGAAGACGAAGGTGGGCGGCTTGACGCCGGGCTGGGTGGTGTAGTAGATCTTAAGCCGCCGGCCGCGCTCGGAGGGCGGCGGGTTGATGGCGACGGCGTCTTCGATGACTTGGTTGAGGACGCTGGTGGCGATGCGCATGGCGTGCTGGTCGGCAACGAATTTGACCAGTTCGCCGACCCGGTGGACGCGCTGCTTGGTGAGGGCGGAGACGAACAGTACGGGGGCGTATTGCATGAAGCCGAGTTCGCTGCGGATGGTTTCGGTGTAGCGGAGGGTGGTTTTGCTGTCTTTTTCGACGAGGTCCCATTTGTTGACGGCGATGATGCTGGCCCGGCCGGCCTCGTGGGCGTAGCCGGCGATTTTTTTGTCCTGTTCGGTGACGCCGTCGACGGCGTCGATGAGGATGAGGACGACGTCGGCCCGGTCGATGGCCCTGAGCGACCGGACGACGCTGTAGCGCTCGACCGGCTGGTCGATCTTGCCTTTGCGGCGCATGCCGGCGGTGTCGATGAGGATGTAGTCGGTGCCGTCTTTGCTGAAGCGGGTGTCGATGGCGTCGCGGGTGGTGCCGGGGATGTCGCTGACGATGACGCGTTCTTCGCCGAGGAGGGCGTTGACGAGCGACGATTTGCCGACGTTGGGCCGGCCGATGAAGGCGACTTTGATGGTGTCGGTTTCCTCATCGGCGGCGGCGCCTGCCGGCAGAGCGGCGATGACTTTGTCGAGGAGGTCGCCGAGGCCGAGGGCGTTGGCGGCCGAGATGGCGATAGGGTCGCCGAGGCCGAGGTTGTAGAATTCGAAGGTGCCGAGTTCGTCCTTGGCGCTGTCGACTTTGTTGACGACGAGCAGGACGGGTTTGCGAGCGGTACGCAGTATGACGGCGACTTCCTGGTCGGCGGCGGTCAAGCCGTCCTTAGCGTCGACGATAAAGAGGATGACGTCGGCTTCGTCGATGGCGAGCTTGGCCTGGTAACGCATGGCGGTCTGGATTTTGCCGGCGGCTTCGATTTCGATGCCGCCGGTGTCGATCATGGTGAATTCGTGGCCGAGCCATTCGGCGTCGAGGTAGATGCGGTCCCTGGTGACGCCGGGAATGTCTTCGACGATGGAGACGCGTTTTTTGGCGATGCGGTTGAAGATAGTCGATTTGCCGACGTTGGGCCGGCCGACGATGGCTACGATGGGCTTGCTCATTCTGCCACCACCTTTCATGGTCAGTAGTCGATGCCTTGGCGGGCGGCGACGCCGCCCTGGTAGGGGTGCTTGATTTCCTGCATTTCGGTGACGAGGTGGGCGACGGCGATTATTTCCGCCGGGGCGTAGCGGCCGGTGAGGACGATTTCGACGCTCCGTTTGGCGGCGGTGAGGTAGGCGGCCACGGCAGCGGTGTCGAGGAGGCCGCAGGCCATGGCGACGTTTATTTCGTCGAGGATGACGATGTCGTAGCGGCCGGAGTCGATGAGGGTTTTGGCCTGCTCCCAGCCATCACGGGCCAGCTTGACGTCGACCTGGTCGGGGTGAGCGAGGTCGACGAAGTCGTTGCGGCCGACCTGGATGAGGGCGAAGCCGGGCAGGCGGCAGGCGGCTTTGGCTTCGCCGTAGTCGGCGCAATTTTTCATGAACTGGAGCATGCAGACCCGGAAGCCGTGGCCGCAGGCGCGGAAGGCGAGGCCGAGGCCGGCGGTGGTTTTCCCTTTGCCGTTGCCGGTATAAACCTGAATGAGGCCGAGGTCTTTCATATTACCTCCAGGCCGCCAGCAGTCCTTTGAGGTCGGCGGCGAAGTGGGCGACGCGCACGGGTAGCCCGAGGGTTTGGGCGAGGTCTTCGGGGCTGCGGCCGTCGAGGAAAATGTTTTCACCTTTGCGCAGGGCGACGCCGGGAAGAATGACGCCGTCGCGCGGGCCGGTTTCCCGACGGAGGGCGGCGGCGATGTCGGCGCCGGTGAGGAGGCCGGTGACGGTGACGCCTGGGCCGAAGAAGGCGTTTTCGACCGCTACGAGGCGGACGGCGAGGTTGGGCAGGGCAAAGGCGCCGAGGAGGGGCGCGAGGATGGCGGCGGCCGACCGGCCGCAGACGACGTCGATTTGGAGAGGGTCCTTGTAGCCGGATGTTTTGACGGCGGTTTCCGCCCATTCGGCAAGGAAGGAGCGGACGATGCCCACGCCGTTTTCGAGCTGCGGGAAACCGTCGTAGTCGTCGTAGGCGGGAACGGGGTGGCCGCAGGCGAGGTAGAACTCGTCGGCGAGGTAGACGAAGGATGAGCCGGTCTCGGTCTGGCTACGGCGTTGCCAGGCGGCGACGGCGGCGATGACGTTTTCGGCTTCGGCGGGCGTGAAGCCGCGCAGGGGCCGGCATTTTTCCCGATGGCGGGTGAGGCCGACCGGGACGATGGCCAGCGACAGGACGCCGGGAGCGAGGGCGTAGAGGTCGGTGATGGTGCGCTCAAGGACCGGACCGTCGTTGAGGCCCGGGCAGAGGACGACCTGGGCATGGAGGTCGATGCCGCTGGCGGTGAGCTCGCGCAGGCGGCCCAGTATATCCGCGGCCCGCGGGTTGCCGAGCAGGGCGGCGCGGATGGCGCCGTCGGTGGCGTGGACGGAGACGTAGAGGGGCGACAGGTGGAGGCGGCGGATGCGGGCAAAATCCCGGGGCCCGAGGTTGGTGAGGGTGATGAAGTTGCCGTAGAGAAAGGACAGCCGGTAGTCGTCGTCCTTTACGTAGAGGCTTTCGCGCATGCCGGGGGGCATCTGGTCGACGAAGCAGAAGACGCATTTGTTGGCGCAGGGGCGGATGCGGTCGAAGACGGCGGCGGCGAATTCCAGGCCGAGGTCCTGGTCGTATTCCTTTTCGACGGCGAAAAGCTCCTCTTCGCCATTCTGCCGCGCCACGAGGAGCTCAACGTATTCGTCGGCCAGCGCGAAGCTGAGGTCGATGATGTCGCGGACGGCTTTGCCGTTTACGGCGAGCAGGGCGTCGCCGGGGACGATGCCGAGTCCGGCGGCGATGCTGCCTTCCTGTACGCGGCAAATGGTTCCTTTGGTCAATACCTTCTCTCCTCTGGTTGGCGGTCGGCTCTTTCAGCCTTTACTATGTATTCCGTCTTTAGCAGGCTTTTCCTGCCGCCACCGGCGAAAACACGCAAGGAACGGGCGGCCGTTCACTGCCGCAGCCCGTCTTTCACGGCCGCTACCAGGGCCACGAAGGCGGGGTATTGCCGCTGCATGCCCCAGACGGTGATCAGCCGCCCGAAGGAGGTGAGACAGTAGCGTTTGGAGAGCAGGCCGCCGATTTTGGTGGAAAAATTTATGAGCGGAAAGGCGTCCTGGAAGAGGTAGGCGCCGCTATTGACGCCGGCGGTGGTGAGCAGGGTGCCGACCGCGGCCATGAGGGGTAGCCGCTGGTCCCTGAGGCCGAGAAAGAAGACGTTGTGGCCGAATTCATCCCGGCCCATGAGGTAGGGGCTGCCGATGAGGCGGGGGGCGGTCCGGTCGTAGTGCGGCAGGGCGATGAATTCGCCGTAGGCCGGCACGCGGTCGGCGGGCAGGTAGCCGCAGTGGATGGCGCTGGCGACGACCGAGGCATGGGCGCCGGCAAAGCAGTAGTAGACGATGTTCATGGCTCGCCCTCCGGACGGCCGAGCAGGACGGGGCGGATCGCTGCGGCGGCCGTTGTCCGGAAGCGCCGGGCGAATATAGTCGGCCAACGGTCGGCGAGCATGATTTTCGCTTTCGCGGCCGCTCCGCTGGCGGTCAATCCGCCGTCCAGGTCGACCCAGGCCAGGGATAAGCCGAATAGGCCCGCCATGCCGGCCAGCGTCCGCAGGTAGAGGCCGCGGTGACGGCCGTGGACGAGGCAGCCGACAATGGCCCCTTCCCCATCCTTGCCGGCGATATGGAGCGGCGCTGCCCGCCAGTCGCGCCGCAGGGCGCCGGGCAAAAAAGGCTCGGCCCCTTGACGAAGGCCGAGATGGAGGGCACAGGCCAAGAGCGGCAGGTAGGGCCGCCGACCGTGGTAGATGATGATCATCGCTTGTCGTCGCCTTCCCCGTCGCGGTTGTCCCGGCGGCGCAGGCGCCGCAGCCTGGGGCCGAGGAAGTTGGCGAATTCGCTGGTGGTGAATTGTTTGAGCTTGGCGCCGGCTTCTTTGAAGCTGCCGGTGGCGACGAACAGAAAGGCGACGATGCCGACGACGAGCAGGCCGATGATCCAGCCGATGGATTTGCTCGCCCCGGAGGGGCCGGCCGCCTGGGAGCCGAGGCCGGCGGCGCCTGCCGGGCTGCCGGGCGCGCCGGAGGTCTGGCCGAGGATGGCGGGAATGATGTCGGCGAACAGGGCGATGCCTTTCTCGGCGTCCTCACGGCTGTTGGTGTGGGAGCCGGCTTCGAGCAGCATTGAGCGCGGGTGGAGGTCCTGGTTGTAGTCGCCGCCCTTGGCGAAGAAGATGCCCTTGATCAGGCCGGGGTGCTGCTTGTCGGCCGCAGCCTTGAGCTGCAGGGCATAGTCCTCGATCTGCTTGCCGGTGGGGCCGTATTTGCCGACGACAAGCTGCACTTTGGTCATTTTTTCGGTGCCGACGGTCGTTGCGTAGGCTTCGGGAGGCAGGGCGTCGCGATGGACGTCGAAGATGGCCGCGGGCTGCTCTTTGAGGAGGTCGGCGACGGTGCGGCGGGAGCGCTCGTAGGCCATGTTGTCGTGAGGATCGTGTTTGGCGTTGGAGTGGATGGGCTGAAGGCCTTGGGCTTGGAGGGCCTTGGCGAAGGCGTCGCCCACTTTGTAGATGCCGCCGGCGCCTTTGATGCTTTCCGCGCCGTCGCTGGAAACATATGATTCGTCGGAGTGGGTGTGGTAGATGGCGACTTTGTTGCCCTGGGCGCGGGCAATCTTGGGGGCGAGCAGGCCGGCGAACCGCGTGGCGGACGGACCGGCGGGCGCGTAGGCGCTCAGGTCGACGTAGCCGAGGAATTTGGCGTGGGCGTAGTCGCCGTTGATGGAGACGACTTCGTAGCGGCGGTTGTCGTCGGTAAGGCACTGGTCGCCGATGCCGACTTTCCAGCCGGTCAGGAAGACCGGCCGGTTGAGTTCGTCGACGATGGTGTAGTAGCCGCCGTCGTTGCGCTCGTGGGCCTGGGCGGGAATGGCGGATAAGCAGGCGAAAATAATGATGGCCGCTACCAGCGCCGACCTTTTCATTTTTCCTCCCCCCCGTCTTGTTCGTCGGCCTTGTTGGCGGCCGACAGCGATTTGTCTTTGTTGTGCTTGCTGTTGTGGTGGCCGAGTTCCTTGCTGAATTCGTACAGCCCTTCGGGGCGGTTCGGCCCGAGGACGGGACCGCCCTGGAGCTTTTCCCGCGTTTCGCCGACGAGTTCGGCGACCATCACGCCCACGAGGCCGGCGATGATGACGACATCGAACGCTCCCGCCCCGCCGATGTCGGTGGTGCCGGGGATGCCGGCCCGCGTGACGGTGACGAAGTGGGCGATGTCGCTGAGGATTATGCCCAGGATGCCGCCGATAAAGGCGCTGCGGCGGGAGCGGCCGGCCAGGTAGGCGATGAGGCCGGCGGCGATGCCGTAGATGAGCTTCGGGTCGAGGAACATGTTTTCCGGTTCGTAGGGCAGATAGTACGCGCCGACCATGACCGCCGCGGCGACGAGGATGCTGGCGACGATTCCTCTCACCCGCTCGCCCGGCTCGTCGGCGGTGGCCAGCAGCCAGATCGCCAGGGCCGCCGGCAGCAGGGCGCCGCCCACGTTGACGCTCAGTTCGGCGGGGGCGCGCATGAGCGGTATGTCGATGAAGCTGCCGACGATGACGGCGGCGATGAAGAAGAGCGCCTGTTTGTCGGTCAGCCGCATGCGGTCGAGGAGGCGCTGGGCGAGGCCGAAATACACCAGTACGCCGACCACCAGAAGTATGATCATTCCTACCGGCAAACTCATTGCTGTTCCACCTCTCATCCAGTATTGGTAGCGAGCGTGCTTTTAGCTTACCCGCGTCAAGAGGTAAACATGCAAAAAGCATGGCCGGGTAGCCATGCTTTAGATGATTGCGATTTAGTTATGCATTCTCCGGTTCTATGCGCAGGCCATTCAGAAGCCGTAGGCAAGGCGCACCGGAAGAGCAACGCCGCATACGGGCTTATCAACGGCCTGCCCTTGCAAAACGAGAGGTATCTATGCCGCGCTGGGTGAGCCATTCTCTGCTCCATCCGGTAATTACGAGCGGTACGGCCGCCAAGGCGCCCACCGACCGGGCGCCGACGAGGAGCATGTAGCGCCGCAGCTCGCGGAGGAAGGCGTCGAACCAGGCGACGGCGGCTTCCAGCCCTTCGTCCTGCAGTATCCTGACGGCCGGAGCGGCGACGGCGACGGCCCGGCCGCCGAGGGCCAGGGATTTGACGGCGTCGAGGGGGCTGCGGATGCCGCCGGAGACGATGAGGTCCACGGCCGGCGGCAGCACGGAGGCCGCTTCCACGGCGCTGACGGCGGTAGGTATGCCCCAGGCGAGCGTTTCCGGCGGCAGGGCGGCGGCGTTGCGGGCCGCTTCGATGGCGACGAAATTCGTTCCGCCCGCGCCGCCCACGTCGATGGCCCGCACGCCGGCGCCGGCCAGGGCGGCGGCCTGTTCGCGGGCCACGCCACAGCCGACTTCTTTGACGATGACCGGCACGGGGCTGGCGGCGGCGATGGCGGCGATGTTGGCGAGGTAGCCGGTGAAGTCGCGGTCGCCTTCGGCCATGGCGAGTTCCTGGGCGGCGTTGAGGTGGATCTGGATGGCGTCGGCTTTTATCATGGCCACGGCGGCGGCTGCCTGGTCGGGGGTGGCGTGGGCGCCGAGGTTGGCGAACAGCACGCCGCCGGGATTGATTTCGCGGACGATCTGGTACGACCGGCGGACGGCGGCGTCCTCGAAGGCAGCGTACTGCGAGCCGACGGCCATGGCCGCGCCGGTGCGCTTCGCCAAGGCCGCGAGGTCGGCATTGATGGCGGTGACGTCGGGCGCGCCGCCGGTGATGGCGTTGATGATGACCGGGTGGCGCAGCGGGATGCCGGCGACGGTTGTGGCCAGGCTGACGTCAGCCCAGGCAATGCCGGGCAGGCAGTTGTGCAGCAGGGTGAAGTCGGCGAACGCGTTGGTCGCCGGCCCGTCGGCGAGCGCGAGGGTGTATTTCAGATGGTCGAGTTTGCGCGATTGCCGCACCGCACCACAACCCTTCAGTCTTCCCGTTTGAAGAGATGGCCGAGTTTGTCGCCGATGGTCACCCCAAGCCCGCTGCTGTTCTGCTGGATATATTGGCTGTATTCGGCCCTTTCCCGTTCGTGTTTGGCTTGGGCGATGCTGAGAGAGATGCGTTTGCTTTTCTTGTCGACGCCGAGGATTTTGACGTTGACTTCCTGACCGGCGCTGACCGCTTCTTCGGCCCGCTCCACCCGCCGGTCGTCGAGCTCGGATATGTGGACGAGTCCTTCGACGCCGGGGGCGACTTCGACGAAGGCGCCGAATTTGGAGGTTTTCGTGACTTTGCCGGGGATGATGGCGCCGACTTTCAGGCTGTCGGCGATGTCGAACCAGGGGTCGCGCTGGACGGCCTTGAGGCTGAGGGAGATCTTTTTCGTCTGCGGGTCGAGTTTGAGGATGATCACGTCCACCTCGTCGCCGACGTTGACGACTTCGGACGCCGTCTTGACGCGGTTCCAGGAGAGGTCGGAGATGTGGATGAGGCCGTCGATGCCGCCGATGTCGACGAAGGCGCCGAAGGTGGCGAGACGGCGTACCGTGCCGTGAATGTGTTCGCCGGGCTGGAGGCGGGCGAAGATTTCTTCTTCGCGGCGGCGGCGCTCTTCTTCCAGGATGGCCCGACGGGAGAGTACGACCCGTTTCTTGTCTTTGTCGACTTCGATCGGCAGCAGGCTCAAGGTCTGGCCGGCGAATATTTTCAGGTCTTCGACGAACCGCAGATCGGCCTGGGATGCGGGGACGAAGCCGCGCACGCCGAAAACGGCCACCGAGAGGCCGCCTTTGATGGCGTCGAGCACTTTGCCTTCGACGGGTTGTCCGGCATTTTGGGCCGCTGCGAGTTTGTCCCAGGCGATGATGTTGTCGGCCCGCACTTTGGAGAGCTTGATGGCACCTTCGCTGCTGTCGGCGTCGAGGACCAAGACTTCGATCTCGTCGCCTTCCTTGACCGCTTCGTCGGCCTTGGCGGGCTGGGGATAGGCGAGTTCGGCCAACGGTATGACGCCTTCGGCCTTGTAGCCGATGTCCACGAATACTTCGTCGTCGCGAACGCGCACGACTTTGCCCTTGACGACGCTGCCTTTTTCAATCCGGTTGATTTCCTGTTCCATTTCCTGTGCTTGATCGAATTCCTGCATTTTCTGATATACCTCCTCAATAACCCAGTCCGGGGTTGACGCGCCGGCGGTTATGCCGGCGGCCGCCACGCCCCTGAACCATTCCTGGTCAAGTTCTTCGGCCGTTTCTATATGGTACACCCTGCTGCCGGCCTCGCGGCATAGCTGGGCAAGCCTGGTGGTATTGGCGCTGCCTTTGCCGCCGACGACGACCATGACGTCGACGTTGGCCGCCAATTGGGCCGCCGCCTGCTGGCGCAGCTCGGTGGCGGTGCAGATGGTCCTGTTGACGAGGACGTCCGCGGCTTTGGTGTTCAGCACGGCGACGATGGCGTCGAATCGCCCCGGCGGGAAGGTGGTCTGGGCGACGATCCCGAGACGGGCCACGGTCGGCAGAGCGGCTGCTTCGTCGACCGTTTCGACGACCACGGCGTCGTCGCCGGCCCAGGCGACGATGCTCCGGACTTCCGGATGGCCCCTCTCCCCCACCACGATGACGCGGTAGCCGTTGTCCTTGAGGTCGTGGGCGGCGGTTTGGGCTTTTTTGACGTGGGGGCAGGTGGCGTCGACGACAGTGAGGTTTTGGGCCGCGGCCTGGTCGTATACGGCCGGCCCGACGCCGTGGGAACGGATGATGACGGTGCCCTCGTCTAGGGCCGCCAGGTCGTCGACCACGCCGATACCCTGGGCGGCGAGCCGGGCGACCATCTGGGGGTTGTGGATGATGGGGCCGAGGGTGGCGGCTTTGCCCGGTTGGGCAGCGCATTGGCGGGCCATGGATACGGCCCGTTCGACGCCGTAGCAGAAACCGCGGTGCTCGGCAAGCAGGATTTTCACGGTATGCCTCCTGGGAGGGCCGCCGGCGCGGCCAAGGTTGCGGGACGAGTATTTTATTGGTATTCGTCCACTTTTATTATAATTCCTTTCAGAGATGAATTTTAATTATCGAGGGATTGCGACCGCTTGTTCTTCTCATTTCTCTGTATGCCGCCGCAGGTGGATGTTTATGGGCGGCGGCAATGAAACCGGGGGGCCATGCGGCCCCCCGGTCAGCAGCTAAACCATTAGCTGGGGATGTTGGGCTTGGTGTCGCCGAACTGGCATACCGCCGGTACGTCGGTGTTCATGCCTTCCGGTTTGGTGGTGCCGAACAGTCGCGACCATACCCGGATGGAATCCAGGAGGATGATGACGACCATGACGATGAGGATGATGCTCAGGCCGGCGTTGAGGTTGCCGTTGAAGGTGTTCAGCTTGAGGTAGATGCCCACGTTCATCGCGCCGGCCGAGATGACGGTGACGGACAGGAAGGCCAGCGGCACGAGGGTGACGAGGGAGTAGACTTTTTGGGTGGTGAGTTTGAGGATGACTGTGGTGCCGAGGGCCAGGGCGATGCAGCCGAGGAGCTGGTTGGCGACGCCGAACATCGGCCAGATGGTGGCTACGTCGCCGCTGTAGAGGAGGTAGCCCCAGGCGAAGCTGATGACGGCGCCGGTGAAGAAGATGCCGGGCCACCAGCCGGTTTCCTTGAGGGGCGGGTAAA
>JARKPR010000098.1 GCA_029975165.1 Selenomonadales bacterium | reverse complement strand
GGGGTGTAACAGATGAAGTGGACGCAAATCTACGATCCGCTGGGGAGTATCGGGCTATCGGCGCTCATCGCCGCCATTCCGCTCTTTATCCTACTGTACATGCTGGGAGTGAGGAGGTCGAAAGGCCATCACGCGGCATTCCTGGGCGTGGCCTCGGCAGTAGTGATCGCCATCGCCGTATGGCAGATGCCGGCCGGCCTGGCGATCAGCGCAACGCTCAACGGCATGCTTGTCGGCATCTTCCCGATCGTCTGGATCGTCGTGACCGCCATCTGGGTATACAACATGACGGTCGAATCGGGCGAATTCGAGATCATCAAAAACTCGCTGGCCTCCCTGACCGACGACCGTCGCCTGCAGGCGCTGTTCATCGCCTTCGCCTTCGGCTCGTTCATCGAAGGCACGGCCGGCTTCGGCACGCCGGTGGCCATCACCGCCGCCATGCTGGTGGGCCTGGGCTTCAACCCCATCTACGCCGCCGGCATCTGCCTGATCGCCAACACCGCCCCGGTGGCGTTCGGCGCCATCGGCATCCCCATCGTCGTCGCCGGCCAGGTAACCGGCATCGACGCCATGCACATCAGCAAAATCGTCGGCCGCCAGCTGCCGTTTTTGTCGATCATCGTGCCGCTGTGGCTGGTAGTGACCATGGCCGGGTGGAAGCGGGCCATGGAAGTGCTGCCCGCCGTGCTGGTCGCCGGCCTGTGCTTCGCCGTCACCCAGTTCTTCACCTCCAACTACGTCAACCCGTTCCTGCCGGATATCACCTCGGCCTTCGTGACCATCATCGGCCTGGGAGCGTTCCTCAAGGTCTGGAAGCCGGAAAATACCTGGCACTTCCCGGACGAGAAACCGGCCGCCGGCGGCAAAGTCGAGCTCAAATACACGACCGGCGAAGTGCTGCGCGCCTGGGGCCCGTACATCATCCTGGCGGCCTTCGTCTTCTTATGGGCCGACGACAAATTCGTCGGCTTCAAGAATACGCTGCTCGGCTGGGAAAAAGCCCTTGGCCTGACAGTCATCTCCTGGCCCGGCCTCGACGGCCTGGTGCAGCGCACCGTGCCGGTGGTGCCGAAGATCGCCCCCTACGCCGCCAAGTACGGGATAAACTTCCTGTCGGCGGCCGGCACGGCCATCTTCCTGTCGGGCATCCTGTCGATCTTCATCATCCCCAACTACGGAGCCGGCCGGGCCGTGACCTGCTTCTTCCGCACCATCAGGCAGCTGGTGTACCCGATCTTCACCATCGCCATGATCTTAGGGCTGGCGTACATCATGAACTACGCCGGCATGAGCTCGACGCTGGGCCTGGCGTTCACGGCCACCGGCAAGGCGTTCCCGTTCTTCGCGCCGGTGCTTGGATGGCTGGGAGTCTTCCTGACGGGCTCGGACACCTCGTCGAACGCGCTGTTCGGCTCGATGCAGAAGACGGCGGCCGAGCAGATCGGCGTGGACCCGTCGCTGACGGTGGCGGCGAACTCGTCGGGGGGCGTGTGCGGCAAGATGATCTCGCCGCAGTCGATCTCGGTGGCGACGGCGGCGACCGGCCTGGTGGGCGAGGA
>JARKPR010000086.1 GCA_029975165.1 Selenomonadales bacterium | reverse complement strand
ACTCGTTCGCGCGCCGTCAGTTTTCCCCCGGCGTGCTGTTTTTCAACCCGCTTGGCCCCGCCGCCTTGTTTGACTTTGTCCTGCCGCGCTTTGCGGTCTTCGATCTTTTCTTGGATTGTTGCCATAAAGCACCTCCTGTTGTTCCGCTATATCGGCCGCGACCGCCCGCGCCTGCCGGCGTCCGGGGTCGCCGCCGGTAGCCTGCCGATAATCTTGCTTTCGCCGGCACATGAAAAATGCACCCGGTCAATCCCGCGCCGGCGCGAGACAACCCCTGGTGCAAGTCCACTCTAAATCTATTATCGTCGAAATAATAGACCGCAACCTGTACAGGCCAACACCACGCATTTCTCGACCGGCTGCGCCGCCGTCCTGTCCATGCGCTACCCTATGAATAATTTGGCCGTCCTGGAGCCGGCACCTAGCATGGTAAGACCGAAACGCTTACTCAATTTATTGTGTATACAATATTCTCGTCTGTTACCAGAAATCCTCTTTTGTTCCGTAAAATAGGCAACTTTTTTGCCGGCGGCGGCTATTTCCCCTGCCGCGACAGATAATAGGAGATGCTCGACAGGCCCACGGACAAGTCCTCGCTCACCAGCCGGACGTTATCCGGCACATTGAGCTTGACGGGGGCGAAATTCCAAATCCCCCGCACGCCCGCGGCCACCAGCCGGTCGGCCACCTCCTGGGCGTTGGGCGCCGGCACGGTGATGACGCCGATGTGGATATTCTTCTCGCGCGTCACCTCTTCCAGCCGGTCGAAGCTGAAAATCTCCACGCCGCCGATAGTCTGGCCGATCTTCGCCGGTTCGACATCGAACACCGCCGCAAGGTTGAAGCCCAGGGACGAAAAATTGCGGTAGTTGGCCAGGGCCCATCCCAGGTGGCCCACGCCGACGATGGCGATGTTCCAGTTGCGGTGCAGGCCGAGAATCTCGCCGATGTTGCGGATGAGCTCGCGGACGAAGTAGCCCACGCCTTTCTTGCCGAACTCGCCGAACGACGCCAGGTCCTTGCGGATCTGTTCCGGCGTCACGCCGATGCGGCGGCCCAGCTCTTCCGATGAAATTATCTCCGTCCCCTCTTGCTGTATCTGGCGCAGCGTCCGGAAATACAGGGGCAGACGATCGATCGTCGCCTTTGAGATCACAATATGCTCCTTCAAGCCTTAACCCTCCCCACCGGTTCTATCGGCTCGTCGCTAAAGAATTCCGTCTCCAACTCGAAAATCCTGCCGGGAAAGCGGTTGTTCGGCAATACTTTTTATAATATTTCACAATGTTGCCATACGCTATACCTTATATTTACAGATTTTACGATAATTACAGCTTTCGCAGAAAGCAATAAAAAAACCGGGAGCTTTCGCCCCCGGTTCTCGTCTTGCCTGTTACCCGCGATGCTGCGGATGGTAGTGGGTGTGGAGGTATTTGTGGGATTTCTCGCCCAGCGGCTTGCCCAGCCAGGTGTCGTACAGCTCCTTGACGGCCGGGTTGTCGTGCGATTTCCTCATCGCCATGCAGGTGTCGCATTCGTAGATGGCGTCGACGCGCGCCTGGCGTACCTCCCGGCACACCGGCAGAGGCTGGCCGCCGCCGCCGATGCAGCCGCCGGGGCAGGCCATGACTTCGATGAAGTGATAGTCGGCTTCGCCGGCGCGAATCTTCTCGAGCATCTCGCGGGCGTTTTGCAGCGTGTGGGCGACCGCCACCTTCACCTTGAGGTCGCCGACCGGCACGACCGCTTCCTTGATGCCGGTCAGGCCGCGCACGTTCTTGAAGTCGATGCAGCCCAGCTCCTGGCCGGTGACTACTTCGGCCACCGTCCTGAGCGCCGCTTCCATGACGCCGCCGGTGGCGCCGAAGATGACGCCGGCGCCGGTGGAGATGCCGAGCGGCGCGTCGTATTCTTCTTCCGGCAGTTTGCCGAAGTCGAGGCCGGCCTGGCGGATCATGCGGCCAAGTTCGCGGGTCGTGAGGACGTAGTCCACGTCCTGGTAGCCGCTGGAGTTCATTTCCGGCCGGGTGCATTCGTACTTCTTGGCTGTGCAGGGCATGATCGACACGCTGACGATGTCTTTGGGGTCGATCCCCTGCTTCTCGGCATAGTACGTCTTCACCAGGGCGCCGAACATCTGCTGCGGCGACTTGGCAGTGGAGAGATGGTCGAGGAGGTCGGGGTACATCAGCTCGATGAAGTTGACCCAGCCCGGCGAGCAGGAGGTGATCATGGGCAGTTTGCCGCCGGTGGTGAGGCGCTGGATGAATTCGTTGCCTTCTTCGAGGATGGTGAGGTCGGCGGTGAAGTCGGTGTCGAATACTTTGTCGAAGCCCAACCGCCTGAGGGCGGCGACCATTTTGCCGGTGACGATGCTGCCGGATTTCATGCCGAGGGCTTCGCCGAGAGCGACGCGCACCGCCGGAGCGGTCTGGACGACGACGTGTTTCTTGGGGTCGCTGATGGCTTGCCAGACGGCGTCGGTGTCGTCTTTTTCGACGATGGCCGCCGTGGGGCAGACGGTGGCGCATTGGCCGCAGTAGGTGCAGGGCGCTTCGTCCAGGCCGGTCATGAAGGCGGGGGCGACGGTGGTGCCGAAGCCGCGGTTGACGAAGCTGTATACGTGGACGCCCTGGCGTTCGCTGCAAGCGCGGATGCAGCGCCCGCAGAGGATGCATTTGTTCTGGTCGCGCACCAGTGAGGGGTTGTTGGCATCCAGGGGAAGGTTTTTGCGTTCGCCTTCGAAGGGAATCTCGCGGATGCCGAGGTCGGCGGCGATGGATTGCAGCTCGCAGTTGAGGTTGCGCTGGCAGGTGAAGCAGTCGGGCGGGTGGTTGGCGAGGAGGAGTTCGACGACGGTTTTGCGGGCTTCCCTGACTGCTTTGGTGTTGGTCCTGACGATCATGCCTTCGTTGACCGGATAGACACAGGAGGCCACAAGGCTGCGGGCTCCTTCCACTTCGACGAGGCAGACGCGGCAGGCTCCTTCCGGCCTGAGTTCGGGGTGGTAACACAGCGTCGGCACTTTGATGCCGGTCGCCAGGGCGGCTTCCAGGACGGTGGCTGTTTTGGGCACCTCTACCTTTTGGCCGTCAATGGTTATGTTGACCATTTCCATGGTTTCACGCTCCTTCTCCCTTTAGCCCTTGATGATGGCTTTGAACGGGCATTTGGACATGCAGGCGCCGCATTTGATGCAGACATCCTGGTGGATGGTGTGGCGGGCTTTGATTTCGCCGCTGATGGCCGTTACCGGGCAGGCTTTGGCGCACAGGCCGCAGCCTTTGCAGGCGTCGGTGATCTGGTAGCCCGCCAGTTTGCTGCAGGCGCCGGCCGGGCAGCGTTTGTCCTTGATGTGGGCTTCGTATTCGTCGCGGAAGTAGCGCAGGGTGCTGAGAACGGGGTTGGGGGCCGTTTGGCCGAGGCCGCAGAGCGCCGATGCCTTGATGCTCTTGGCGAGGCTTTCCAGGAGTTCGATGTCGGTCTCCTTGCCGTGGCCGTCGGTGATGCGGGTGAGGATTTCGAGCATCCTTTTGGTGCCTTCGCGACAGGGGGTGCATTTGCCGCAGGATTCGGCCTGGGTGAAGGTGAGGAAGAATTTGGCCAGGTCGACCATGCAGGTGGTTTCGTCCATGACGACGAGGCCGCCGGAGCCCATCATGGCGCCGGCCTGGATGAGCGAGTCGTAGTCGACGGGCAGGTCGAGGAGCGCTTCGGGGATGCAGCCGCCGGAGGGGCCGCCGATTTGGACGGCTTTGTATTTTTTGCCGCCGGGGATGCCGCCGCCGATGTCGAAGATGATTTCGCGCAGTTTTATGCCCATGGGCACTTCGGCGAGGCCGGTGTGGTTAATTTTGCCGGTGAGGGCGAAGACTTTCGTGCCTTTGCTTTTTTCGGTGCCGATGCTGGCGTACCAGTCGGCGCCTTTGGTGATGATTTGCGGGACGTTGGCGAAGGTTTCGACGTTGTTGATGTTGGTGGGTTTGCCCCACAGGCCGGAGATGGCCGGGAAGGGCGGCCGCGGCCGCGGCATGCCGCGCTTGCCTTCGATGGAGGCCAGCAGGGCGGTTTCTTCGCCGCAGACAAAGGCGCCGGCGCCTTCTTTGATTTTCAGGTGGAAACCGAAGCCCGAGCCGAAGATGTCGTCGCCCAAGAGGCCCATGTCTTCGGCCTGCTTGATGGCGATCCGCAGGCGTTTTATGGCCAGCGGGTATTCGGCCCGCACATATATGTAGCCTTCGTCGGCGCCGATGGTATAGCCGCAGATGGCCATGCCTTCGATGACGCGGTGGGGGTCGCCTTCGAGGACGCTGCGGTCCATGAATGCTCCCGGGTCGCCTTCGTCGGCGTTGCAGACGACGTATTTCTTGTCGCCGGCCGCTTTGCGGGTGAAGTCCCATTTCATGCCGGTGGGGAAGCCGCCGCCGCCGCGGCCGCGCAGGCCGGATTTTTTCATTTCGTCGACAACCTGCTCGGGGGTCATGGTGGTGAGGGCTTTGCCGAGGGCTTCGTAGCCGCCGACGGCGATGTATTCTTCGATGACTTCCGGGTTGATGTGGCCGCAGTTGGCCAGTACCATGCGCATTTGTTTTTTGTAGAAGCCAAGTTCGTTGTAGTTGGGGACGCTTTCGTGGGTTACCGGTTCTTTGTATAGCAGCCGTTGCACTATCCGCCCTTTGTAGAGATGGCTGTCCACCAGTTCGGGGATATCTTCTTCTTGTACGCGGACGTAGAAGGTGCCTTCGGGATAGACGATGACCAGCGGCCCCATTTCGCAGAAGCCGTGGCAGCCGGTCTGCACTACCATTACTTCTTTGTCAAGGCCTTTTTTCGCCAACTCCGCCCGCAGCGCCGCTTCCACTTTCGGCGAGCCCGAAGCGGTACAGCCCGTGCCGGCGCATATCAGGACGTGAGCTCTCACGTGTTGCATTTTTTTCCCTCCCGTTTCCCGTGTCTCTATTATGAAATTTTGCCGACGACCAGGTCTTCGACGATCCGCCCGTTAACGACGTGTTCGCCGACGATTTTGGCTACGGCGGCCGGCGTTACTTTGCCGTAGGTGATGCGCGGTTCGCCCGGGCGCACGATGTCTACGAGGACTTCTTGTTCGCACATGCCGATGCAGCCTGTCTGCCGCACGGTTATGTCCTGCAATTTGCGCTTGGCGATTTCGTCGAGGATGGCGGCCATTACTTCCCGCGCCCCGGCCGCTATCCCGCATGTGCCCATGCCGACGATGATCTGGATGCCGCCTGCGTGCCGCACTTTGGTCTGTTCCTGGTACTGCTCGCGCATGCGTTTCAAGTCTTCAATCGTTTTCATGCTTTGCACCTCCGTACAATTTTACCTCTTCGGCCGCCAGATACTCTCCCAGCCAGGCCAGTACATCCGGATGGGTCAGCGGCATCTCGCCGAGAATGGATGTTAGCTCGCCGGTAGCCACCGTGAAAGCCGTCCCGTCCACCTCATGGCGGTAGACGAAGTCGAGCTCAGGGTTGGCGACGATCAGCGTCTTCACCGTGGCGACAAGATCGCCGAGCGGCGGACGGTCCAGGTGGCTGTGGCGGTAAACCGCCTCCACCTCCGTGCCTTCGCCCACCTTCGAGTCGATCCGCAGATACCCCCCGCATTGCCTGGTAGACATATCTATCAGCGGCAGACCCAGTCCCACCCGCCTCGTCTTGCGGGTGGTGACGAACGGGTCGAGAACGCGGCGCCTGGTGGCGTCGTCCATGCCCCGCCCATTGTCGCTCACGCGGATGGTCAGGGTATCCGCACTACTGTCCTCGATAATAGCCAGCAGTACATGGCTTGCTCCCGCTTCGAGGGAATTTTGGACGAGATCCAGAATGTGGAGCGCCAGTTCCCGCATCGCCGGGTCTTAAGAGTAACGGCTGAGGATTTCCGGGATGATTTCCGGGGTCAGCCGCCCGTGGGTATCGTCGTTGACCATCATGCACGGCGACAGGCCGCAGGCGCCGATGCAGGCCACCGTCTCCAGCGTGAACTTGAGATCGGGAGTCGTCTTGCCGGCGGTGACCTTCAGCGTATCTTCCAGCGCCTTGAGGACAGCTTTGGCGCCGCGGACGTGGCAGGCCGTCCCCTGGCAGACGCGGACGATGTTCTTGCCGCGGGGGTTGAGGTGGAACTGGGCGTAGAACGTGGCCACGCCGTAGATCTGGCTCGTGGGGATGTTCATCTTCTCCCCGATGCTGACGATGACGTCTTTCGGCAGATAGCCGTAGGCATCCTGGGCTTCCTGCAGGACAGGGATGAGCGCGCCCTTCATGCCCTGGTACTTGGCCAAAATCCCGTCGAGCTTCGCCATGCTGCCGGCGCCTTTGCCGTCGCAGCAGCATTTGTTTTCATGATTGTCTTTCATCTTCTTCCTCCTTCAAAAAAAAAATTCACGAACTCCGCGGAAACTCCCCATTGATACTACCACACCACCCCTCGCGAATTCACATTATATAGTGCTTGGCGGATCTCCGCCAGAGTGGGCTCGGCAATATAAAAAGCCATCTTCGGACCGGACAGGAAATCGTCGATCGTATGCGCATCCGACGCCGTCACCACCGGCAAATTGCCGATGGCCGGGAAGCGCTCGGCCGCCGCGGCGCAGGAAAAGCGCCGCGAAACCTCGACTGCCGTAAGTTCCAGCCCCGGGGGGATGAACCCCAGCTGCGATAAAACGCTGTAAGCCGGCCGGTCGATGTGGCTGGCGATCACCAGGCCGCCGAGGTCCGCCACCTGCTCGCACGTCTCGGCGAGGCTCAGCGTCAGCGACGCCAGCAGCAGCTCCTCCTTCTCGGCCACGAGGTTATCCTCCGCGTCGACCACGAACTGGGCGCCGAATTTGGCGGCGTCGTTCTTGCGCCCCGGCCGGTGGGCGGCGACCACCTTCTCCCAGGCAAACAACTGGCGCGGTTTATCGAACAGGGCCAGGACATGGACCTCTTCCCTGGTCTCCACCTCCATACCCGGCAGTATTATCACCTCAGTGTCCTTGGCGGCCGCCAGCGCGGCCGGCACATTATCGCCGGCGTTATGGTCGGTGATAGCGACAATGTCGATACCATGCCGGGCCGCATGCCAGACGATATTGCGCGGCGTCATCTCCACCGCGGCACAGGGCGACAATACCGTGTGCACATGCAGATCGGCCACATAACGGCGCATCATTGCCCTTTGACGCCGCTCTGGTACAGTAGTCCGACCACCGCGAAACTGGGCAGCGCGGTCGTAAGCAGCACAATCCCCTCGCTCTCGGCCTTGGCCACCGTCTCGCGCTCCGGCACCGCCCCGCCGGCGACGATCACCGCCGCCAGGCCGGCCAGGGAAGCCACCGCCACGATGTTCTGATGGCCCTGCATCGTCACCCAGATGTTGCCGGCGGCGGCATGGCCCATGACGTTGCTCAGCAGGTCGGAAACGTAGCCGCCCGTCACCTCCGCCCCCAGGCCATCGCCGCCGGCGACGACCGTGAGCGGCAGAGATTTGACGATATCGTTGACAGTCAAGGGCCTATTCCCCCTTTTTTTCTTCCCGCTCCTCCAGCGACGGCGGCAGCTTGCCCGCCAGGCCGACCATCTCCTCGGCCAGGTCGCGCACCCGCTCGCGCAGCTTGAAGATGCAGTCGGTTTCCACGGCCGTGCCCTGGACGATATCCTCGGCCAGCGCCTTACAGTTCGGCGACCCGCACGAGCCGCAGTCCAGCCCCGGCAGCTTCTTCAGCATATTCTCCATCTGCTCGACCTTGTACATCGCCTTGAAAATATCCTCGTCCAGGCGCATGATCGGCCGCGGTTCGATCGACAGGCGGTCATACTCGGTGAGCGAGGAATCGGCCTGATACTCCGCCGGCTTCACCCCGGCGGCCTCGTCTTCGGCCCGCATCTTCGCCAGCCGCTGCTTCATGCGGTGCTCGGCCACGAAACGGTTCTCCACCGTCAACGGGCCGCCGATACAGCCGCCCGAGCAAGCCAACGCCTCGATGAAATCCACGTTGATCTTGCCGAGAGCCACCTGCTCCAGCACCTCGCTGACATTGTGGATCTCGTCGATCACCAGCGAATTGACCGCCTCCGCGCCGGCGACCTCGCCGCCGGACAGCGCCCAGCCCACGCCGCGGGCCGTGGCCCGCTGGCAGTTCGCGTCGCGGGGGATGGTGGCGATCGCCTTGAGCAGCTCGCCGTAAATCTGCGATATGCCGATGGCGCCGGTAACGCACGACTTCTGGGTCCCCAAGGGTTGCCGGAACGCCGTCATCTTCGCCGGGCAGGGGGTTATGAACCATATCCCGATCTCTCGCCGCCTGAGGCCGAGCTCCTTGCCGATGGTGCCGCGGACGAGGCGGGCCGTCACCTCCACCGGCGCTTCCAGGGGGATGAGATTGTCGATGAGCTCGGGGAACTTGACCTGCACCAGCCGCACAACCGCCGGGCAGGCAGAAGATATGGCCGGCTTCTTTATATCGGTGCGTTTCAGATACTCCCGCGTCGCGTCGGAAACGATCTCCGCGCCCCGGGCCACGTCGAACACCTCATCGAACCCGAGACGGGTGAGAGCGCACAGCACCACGTTCGCCGGCACGTCGGCGGGGAACTGGCCGTACAGCGACGGCGCCGGCAGCGCCACATTATATTTATAGCTACGCAAATCCTCCAGGCTATCGGTAACGGCCGTCTTGGCCCGGTTGGCGCAGCGGCGGATGCATTCGCCGCAGTCGATGCAGCGCGCCTCGGTGATCTTGGCCTTGCCGGCCCGGATACGGATGGCTTCCGTGGGACAGCGTTTGATGCAATTGACGCAACCTTTGCAACGGTCGGGCATCAGCCTGACTGAATGGAAATATTCCGGCATCTTTTCACCACCGATCAGCTATGGCGGATGACGATATTGATCCTCGTACCCTGTCCCGCCACCGAATTAATGGCAAACTCGTCCGAACAGCGCACCATATTGGGCAGACCCATGCCGGCGCCGAACCCCATCTCGCGGATATGGTCGGGAGCAGTGGAATAGCCCTCCTGCATCGCCAGATCGATGTCGGCGATGCCCGGTCCTTGATCCTCCACAATAATTTCGGTCCGGTCGGGAAAGACCCTTGCCTTCAGGACCCCGCTCCAGGCATGGATGATGACATTCATCTCCGCCTCGTAGGAGCTGATGGCGATCCGCCTTATTACATCGGACCGCACGCCGATCTGCTGCAAAACCCGCTTGATCTTGCTCGATGCCTCGCCGGCGATCTCGAAATCGCCGCCCTTCAGCTCGTACTCGAGCGCGATGCCCTGTTCAGAGTTCACCGGCCACCACCAGCTCCGAGCAGCCCTTAATGCCTGCGCGATACAGGAGGCCGCACGACTCGAACATCGGCAGGCTGGTAACCATCAGCGGAATGCCCTTGCTCTCCGCCATCTGGATGACATCGGGCCCGGGGCGCTTGCCGCGCACCAGGACGATGCCCACGAGGTCGCCCACCTCCGCGGTGCGGATTATCTGGATGTTGGTCAGTCCCGTAAGCAGCAGTGTTTTCTCCTTGCTGTGCACGAGAACGTCGCTCATCAGATCGGCGCCGCACACCGCAACCACCTCGGTATCGAGATGCTCCCGGCCGCATATGACCTCAGTATTCAGGATTGTCTGCACATCGGCCAGCTTCACGTCGAACCCCCTTCATGGTCAAATTGTGCTAAATTTCACATTCTTCAGGATAAAAAATTAAGGCCGCTATGCAGGCCCTTCGGGTGACGTTATTTTTTTCCCTGTATATATATTCGCAGTTCGAACGGTGAATCCTGCCGCTATAAAGATTTTTTTCATCACCGCTTCTTATTTTGCGCTATATTTTGTCGTATATCCGTGCAGGTACACCGCCGCCGTCAGCGCGCTCAAGAGCCAGAACAGCATCGCCATCTGGGGATTGAACATTATGTAGTCGGTCAGCCCTCCCACCGCCAGGCTGAGGAAGGCCGTCAGCATGCCCAGCATCAGCCCGCTCACCCGGCGGTCGGCGGCCGTCTGCGCCGCCTCCAGTGCCAGCCGGATGTGCCCGGCCATCACGGCCAGAAAGGCCAGCAGCCCGGGTATGCCGATCTCGGCGGCAATGTGCAGATACATGTTGTGGGCGTGGTAAATAGTCGTGGCGGGGTCGTTGAGGAAAAAGTCGTATTCGGGATACACCAGCCAGTACGCGCCCCAGCCGATGCCGAACAGCGGCTTGTCGGCGATCATCATCAGCGTGCTCTCCCACATGGCCAGCCGCAGCAGCGACGACGAATCGGTCGGATTGACGATCGACACCAGCCGTTCCATCATCATATTATGTCCGGCCACGACCGCGACCGGCACAAGCAGCAGCAGCCAGAATGTCTTGCGGCTGTACAGCATCCCGTAGGCGACCACGACCGCCAGCACGCTCAGCCACGCGCCCCGCGAATAGGTTAGCGCCAGGCAGACCCCCAGGGCGGCGACGAAACATAAATATACCAGCTTCACGCGCCTGCCGCGGGCGTTAAGGCCCAGCCCGGCAGCCATGGCCATGATCATCACGAGAAAGCCGGCCAGCAGGTTGGGGTTATGGAGGGTGGAAAACACCCGCACCTTGAGGTCGGGGAACTGGTTGCCGTCCACCCACTCCAGGGCGGAAATGTCCATCCCGTGGTAGTACTGGTAAAACCCGTAGGCGGCCACCAGGCCGGCGGACAGCAGCAGGGCCTGCACCAGCCTTTTCACTTGGTCGAAGGTGCTCAAGTTGTTGACCACCAGATAATAAAGGAGAATATAGCGGCCCATGAGATGATAGTAATTGTAAAAACTCAGCCAGCGGTCGGGGGCGGACAGGATCGAAAGCGCCGACAGCGCCACCAGCAGGGCGATCGGAGCGTCGAAGGGCGTCGGCCTGAACTCCGGCCGGCCGGCGGCGATCATCCGCCCTATCCACAGGAAGGACCCGAGGGCGAGAAAAACACTTGTCGCCTGGAAGGAGAGCGGCAAAAAAAAGGCCACCGCCAAAATGCAGTGTTCGGTCAGATAGGCCAAATGGTATTGAGTTGCGGTACAGGCATAGCCGATTCGCATCTTCTCACCTGGTGAACGCAAATATCTCCAATCATTATAGCTTAACAGGCGGCGTTTGTCCACTTATCGCATAGCACCGCGCCGGCCCGACGAGATACAGCGACCCGGCGACGCAAACGAGGCCGTCCGGCCCGGCCACCGCCACCGCCCGGTCGATGCCGGCGGCCACCGTTGCCGCCGTCTCGGCCCGCGCCGCGTCCAGGCCGGACAGTACCAGCCCCGGGTCGGCGGCCCGTTCCGACTGCGGCCTGACGGCCACGACGCTGTCCCCGGCGCGCACGAGCGCGTCCCTGACACCGGCGACATCCTTGTCGGCGAGGATGCCGAGCACGAACACCACCGGCCGGCCGGGGAAAACCTCGTCGAGCGTCGCCCGCAGGACGGCCGCCCCCGCGGGGTTGTGGGCGCCGTCGATGACCAGCGTCGGCCGGCCGGGCAGCACCTCGAACCGCCCCGGCCAGCGGGCCGCGGCCAAGCCGTTGCCGATGACGGACGGGGAAAGGCGCTTTTCCTCCTCGGCCAGGACGAGCGCCGCCATGATCGCCGCGGCGGCGTTCTCGACCTGATGGCGGCCGAGCAGGGATAGAGAAAACCGGCCCAGGTCGCCGTGGCGGCGGCTGACGAACGCCAGCTGCTGCCGCAGGCCGTCGTGGCCGGCGGCCTCGGCGTAAAAATCCCGGCCCAGCACATACAGCGGCGCACCCTTGGCCCCGGCCTCCCGCCGGATGACGTCGAGCGCCTCGCCGCGGGCGGCGGTCACCGCCGGCACCCCGGCCTTGATTATGCCCGCCTTGTGGGCGGCGATCGCCGCCACCGTAGCGCCGCAGCGGTCGGTGTGCTCCAGGGTCACGTTGGTGATCACGGCCACGGCCGGCGTTATCACATTGGTCGAATCCAGCAGGCCGCCCAGGCCGACCTCGATCACGGCGTACTCCACCTTCGCCTGCGCGAAGAGGTGGAAAGCGGCCGCCGTCAACACCTCGAACTCGGTCGGATGCTCCCGGCCCTCGGCCGTCATGGCGTCCACGAAGCCGCGGGTATGGGCGATGGCCGCCGCCAGCGCGGCGCGGCCGACCGGCTCGCCGGCGACGACGAACCGCTCGGTGTAGTCCTCGAGGTGGGGCGAGGTATACAGGCCGGCGCGGATGCCGGCGGCCCCGAGCACGGCGGTCAGCATCGCCGCCGTCGAACCTTTGCCGTTCGTGCCGGTCACGTGGATGGTCCTGTACCGCCGCTCCGGATGGCCCATCAGGTCCAAAAGCCTCTCGATCCGCGCCAGGCCGGGATTGATCCCGAACTTGCCGAGCGTGGCGAAATATTCAAGCGTTTCGTCGTAAGTCATAAAGTCACGTCCCGAATGATAATCTATCCCTTACAGCTTCGCCAGATACGCCAGCCGTTCGCCGATGGCCGCCAGCTTCTCGCCGTACTCGCGCTCCTTGGCCCGCTCCTTCTCGATGACCTCGGCCGGCGCCTTGGCCACGAAGCTCTCGTTGGCCAGCTTGCCGGCGACGCGGGCAGCCTCCTTCTCCAGGCCCTCCCGCTCCTTGTTCAGCCGGGCCATCTCCTTCTCGACGTCGATCAGCCCTTTGAGCGGCAGGTACACCTCCACCCCGCTCACCACCGCCGTCATCGCGTTCTCCGGCTTGGCGGCCGTCAGCGGCAGCACCGTCACCGGCTCGGCCGCAGCCAGCGTCCTGATATACTGCGCGTTGGCGGCCAGCACCTCCCGCCACTCGTCGGCGGCCAGGAGGATGACCTCGCTCTTTTTGCCCGGCGGCACGTTGACCTCGGCCCGCATATTGCGCACGGCCTTGACCGTCTCCATCACCGCTCCCATATCCCCTTCGGCCCGCTCGTCCCGCAGCGCCGCCGGCGGCGCCGGCCAGGCGGCGCGGACGATGCTTTCCCCTTCGTGGGGCAGGTGCTGCCAGATGGCCTCGCTGATGAACGGCATGAATGGATGGAGCAGCCTGAGCGTGCCCTCCAGCACGTGCCACAGCACATACTGGGCGGTGGCCCGGCCGGCGGCGTCCGCCTTGTCGTACAGCCGCGCCTTGGCCGTCTCGATATACCAGTCGCAGTACTCGCTCCAGATGAAATCGTACAGGCTGCGGGCCGCCTCGCCCAGCTCGAACTTCTCCAGGTTGGCGGTCACCTCGGCCGCCGTCCTGGCGTAGCGGCTGAGTATCCAGCGGTCGGCCAGCGTGTATTCGCCGAGCACGTCCGCCGGGTCGAAGCCCTCGAGATTCATGAGCACGAACCGCGAGGCGTTCCAGATCTTATTGGCGAAGTTGCGGCTCGACTCCACCCGCTCCCAGTAGAAGCGCATATCGTTGCCCGGCGTGTTGCCGGTCATGAGCGTGAACCGCAGCGTATCGGCGCCGTACTTCTCGATCACCTCCAGCGGGTCGATGCCGTTGCCGAGCGACTTCGACATCTTGCGGCCCTCGGCGTCGCGCACCAGGCCGTGGATGAACACGTGCCCGAACGGGATGTCCTGCATGAACTCCAGGCCCATGAAGATCCTCCGCGCCACCCAGTAGAAGATGATGTCGTAGCCGGTCACCAGCACTCTCGTCGGGTAGAAATACTTAAGCTCGGGCGTTTTCTCCGGCCAGCCCATGGTCGAAAACGGCCACAGCGCCGAGCTGAACCACGTGTCGAGCACGTCGGGGTCCTGCGCCACCTTGCCGCCGCACTGCGGGCAGGCGGTTATATCCTCGCGGGACACGACCGTCGCGCCGCACCCTTCGCAATACCAGGCCGGGATGCGATGGCCCCACCATATCTGGCGCGAGATGCACCAATCGCGGATATTCTCCAGCCAGTTGATGTACACGCGGGTAAACCGCTCGGGCACGAACTTGATCCGCCCGTCCAGCACCGCCGCGATCGCCGGCTCGGCCAGCGGCTGCATCTTCACGAACCACTGCTTGGACACCAGCGGCTCCACCACCGTGGCGCAGCGCTGGCAGTGGCCCACGGCGTGGACATGCTCGTCGGCCTTCACCAGGTTGCCCAGCTCTTCGAGCTCGCGGACCAGCGCCTTGCGGCACTCGTAGCGGTCCAGGCCGGCGTACTTGCCCGCCTCGGCCGTCATCGTGCCGTCGGGGGCGATCACCACCACCTGCGGCAGCTGGTGGCGGAGGCCCATGTCGAAGTCGTTGGGGTCGTGGGCCGGCGTCACCTTCACCGCCCCGGTGCCGAACGACGGGTCGACATACTCGTCGGCCACGATCGGCAGGCGGCGGCCGACGACCGGCAGGACGAGCACCTTGCCGACGAGGTCCTTGTAGCGGGCGTCGTCGGGATGCACCGCCACGGCCGTATCGCCGAGGATGGTCTCCGGCCGCGTCGTGGCCACGGTCACGTACTCGCCCGGCCGCCCCTCCAGCGGGTAGCGGACATGCCAGAGATGGCCGGGCTGCTCCTCGTGCTCGACCTCGATGTCGCTCAGCGCCGTGTTGCAGCGCGGGCACCAGTTGGTAATGCGGTTGCCCTGGTAGATCAGCCCCTTCTCGTACAGCGACACGAACACCTCGCGCACCGCCGCCGAGCAGCCCTCGTCCATCGTGAACCGCTCCCGCGGCCAGTCGCACGACGCCCCCAGGCGCTTGAGCTGGTTGATGATCCGGCTGCCATACTCGCGTTTCCACTCCCACACCCGGCCGATGAACTTCTCCCGCCCCAGGTCGTAGCGGCTCACGCCCTCCTTGGCCAGCACCTCCTCCACCTTGATCTGGGTGGCGATGCCGGCGTGGTCGGAGCCCGGCATCCACAGCGCCTCGCGGCCCTGCATGCGCCGGAAGCGGATGAGCACGTCCTGGAGCGTATTGTCGAGGGCGTGGCCCATGTGGAGCTGGCCGGTCACATTCGGCGGCGGGATGACGATGCTGTACGGCTGCTTGCCGGTATCCGGCGCCGCGTGGAACAGGCCGTTGTCCTCCCAGTATTTATACCATTTCTCTTCTACGGATGCGGGATCGTATACTGTCGGGATATTCTTGTCCATGGATTATCCTCCTTAAATAAGTGCGGTAAAATGCCTTAAAATAAAGCCCGCGCCATGGGGGTATAGCGGATGCCGCCCTTTTCCTTCTCCGGCCCGAGGCGGCAAAAACCCATACGTTCGTACGCCGGCACGGCGTAGGGCGCGGAATGGACCGTCACTCTCGTCAGGTAGCAGCAGGCGAACATCGACCGCCCCACCGCCTTCTCCACCAGCCGCCGGGCGATACCGCGGCGGTGAAACTCCTCGCGGACGAACAGCAGCGTGATATGGCTGTTGTCGCGGACCTCGACCACGCCGGCCAGCTCGCTCCCCAGCACGGCAACCAGCATGAACGACCGTTCGGCCAGGCGCCGCGCGACGGCGGCCGGCTCTACGAAGGAGAGAAAATTCTTTATCCCCTCGTCCGTGTAGCCGGGGGCGACATACTTGGCGAACACCGTCCCGACCAGGCCGGCCGCCGCCGCCACCTCGTCCGCGGCGACGTCGCGGATCACCAGCTCCTCCATAGCATGCTCCTTTGCACTAAAAAAGCCTTCGTCCGTAAGGACGAAAGCCTGCTGCCTCCGTGGTACCACCTTTGTTCCCGGCGGGAAAGTCCGCCGGCTCGCGCGGCCGGTAACGGGGCCACCCGGTCGCGCTTACTCGTGTTCGGCGCCACAAGCTCGGGGACGACTTCCACCGCCCGCGCCGCGGGGCCTCGCAGCCGATGGGCCCCTTCTCTGCGCCGGCCGGCCCGGTGTACTCCTTCCCGTCCTCGCCGCTGTCGGTATGCACTTACATAGCTAAAATATACCCTGCCGGCCGGCTATTGTCAAGATTGCCGTCGGCGATGCCCCCATACTTCGGAAGGGAAAAACCGGCAGGAATTACACATTATTGTAGAGAATGACAGACTATTCGTAAAAAGGGGGTATTCCCATGTATCTTTGGGACCTGGAGGCCCTCGTCGATCATCTTCGTGCGGGCCGGGCGACTCAAAAGGAGCTGCTTAAATACCTGCTCGCGTATCTGTTCTTGGGCTGGAGCACCGGCGCGATTTCCGCCGGTATTTTCGCCCTCGACATGCAGGCGGCAATCTCCGCCTTGGCCGTCTTCGGCGGCACCGTCCTCTGTTACCGGGCTAACAGCCGCGGTGACGGCCGGGACTTTATCGTTAGATACCTTTGCCTGCAAGTTCCCCTCCTTATCCGCTTCATCGTGTTATATTTCGTGCTGGCCATTTTTATTGGGTTCGGTATCGAGGCCTACCGTATGGCCATCGGCACAACAGTTAGCGGCCACCTATACTTGTATCTGATTATTTTCCTGCGGGTTATCTACTTCGCATACCTGTACGCCCACATCGCCAGAATGGCTGCCTCGCTGGCCGCCGGCCACTCCGGTCCGGTTAATTCGCCTCCCCAGCGGAGGTTAATGTACCTATGGGATTTGGCTGCCGTCAGCAATGACCTGCGCGCCATCGGCGTCCCTCCAAAAGCGACGCTAAAAGCCCTGCTTCTTTTTCTGGTCGTCATCGCACCGCTGTGTACCTTCGCGGCCTACAACGATATCTTCTTCCTCGCGGTCGCAACCATTGTCGTATTCGGCAGCACCATCCTCTGCTACCAGGCTAACAACCGCGGCGACGGCAATAACTTCCTCGAACGGTATATCTGCCTTCAGGCTCCCTTGGCGCTTCGCCTCCTCGTTTACAGCAACATCTTCTTTTTATCCATTTGGTTAATTTTCCGCTTTACGACCAGCGGCGGCCTTGCGCTGACCCACAGCGTGATTGCTGCGAGTTTAATCATCATAGAAATAATTTACTTCGCCTCCCTCCGCTCGCAGTTCGGCAAACTGGCCACGCCATTACCGACGATCGCAGTTCTGCCCGACAACGCAGGTTTTTCCCCGCCCCGCGGCGAATAGTACGCCTATTCATCGTCAACACCCCGCCCAAGGAGGAACAATGGCCGATCGTCTAACCCTCACAATCGACGGCCGGCAGGTCAGCGTCCCGCCCGGCACCACCGTGCTCGCGGCCGCCCGCCTGCTCGGCATAAACATCCCCACCCTCTGCCACCTCGCCGATCTCACCCCCGAGGGCGCCTGCCGCGTCTGCCTCGTCGAGGCCGACGGCGTGCGCGGCCTGGCCGCGGCCTGCACCCTCCCGGCCGCCGCGGGTATGGTCGTCCGCACCAACACCGCCGCTATCCGCGAAGCCCGCGCCCTGGTCGTCGAGCTGCTGCTCGCCAACCACCCCGCCGACTGCAACGCCTGCCAGCGCAACCTCGACTGCGAGCTGCAGCGCCTGGCCGCCGACCTCGGCGTGCGCGCCGTCCGCTTCCGCGGCGAGCGCCGGCGTTACCAACCCGACGACGCCAACCCCTTCATCGTCCGCGACAACGAAAAATGCGTCCTCTGCGGCCGCTGCGTCCGCGTCTGCAAGGAAGTGCAGGTCTGCAACGTCCTCGACTGGACGGAGCGCGGCTTCGCCAGCAAAGTCACCCCGGCCTTCGACACCGCCCTGGACGGGTCGGCGTGCGTCTTCTGCGGCACCTGCGTGTCCGCTTGCCCCACCGGGGCGTTGGCCGCCAAGCCGCTGTACGAGGCCGGGCGGCCCGACAAAAAAGTCAGGACCACCTGCCCCTTCTGCGGCGTCGGCTGCAACTTCGACCTCAACGTCAAGGACGGCCAGGTCGTTGGCGTCACCTCCGACGAAACCAGCGCCGTCAACGGTCGCCTGCTGTGCGTCAAAGGCCGTTTCGGCATTGACTACGTCCACAGCCCCGACCGCCTGACCGCCCCCCTCGTCAAAAAGGACGGCGCCTTCGTCGAGACCTCGTGGGACGAAGCCCTCGGCCTCGTCGCCGCGAGGCTTGCGGGAATAAAGGCGGCCCACGGCCCGGACGCCATCGCCGCCCTCAGCTCGGCCCGCTGCACCAACGAGGAAAACTACCTGCTGCAAAAATTCATGCGCGCAGTCGTCGGCACCAACAACATCGACCACTGCGCCCGCACCTGACACAGCCCCACCGTGGCCGGTCTGGCCACCTCGTTCGGCTCCGGCGCCATGACCAACTCCATCGGCGAAATTCCCGACAACAAGGTCATGTTCGTCATCGGCGCCAATCCCCCGGAAGCCCACCCCGTCATCGGCGCCAAAATGCGCCAGGCCCTGAAGCGCGGCGCCAGGCTCATCGTCGCCGACCCGCGCAAGACCGAGCTGGCCGCCGCCGCCCATGTCTGGCTGCGGCTCAGGCCCGGCACCGACGTCGCCCTCATCAACGGCCTCCTGAACATCATCATCGAGAATAGCTGGCACGACGACGCCTTCATCGCCGAATGCACCACCGGCTTCGCCGCCGTGGCCGCCGTCGCCGCCCAATACCCTCCCGACCGCGTCGAGCGCATCACCGGCGTCCCGGCGCCTCTCCTCCGCCAAGCCGCCGAAATGTACGCCACCGCCGAGCGGGCCGCCATCTTCTACACCCTCGGCATCACCGAGCACACCTGCGGCACCGACAACGTCATGAGCCTCGCCAACCTCGCCATGCTCACCGGCAACGTCGGCAAGCCGGCCGCCGGCGTCAACCCCCTCCGCGGCCAGAACAATGTCCAGGGCGCCTGCGACATGGGCGCGCTGCCCAACTTCCTCCCCGGCTACCAGCAGCTCAAGTGGCCCGACGTCCGCCAAAAGTTCGCCACCGCCTGGGAAGCGGCCGTGCCCGATAAGCCCGGCTACACCCTGCCCGACATGTTCGACGCCGCCGTCCGCGGCGACCTCAAGGCGATGTTCATCATGGGCGAGGACCCCGTCCTCTCCGACGCCGACGCTCACCACGTCCGCAAGGGCCTGGAAAGCCTCGACTTCCTCGTCTGCCAGAACCTCTTCCTCACCGAGACCGCCAAGCTCGCCGACGTCGTCCTGCCGGCGGCCAGCTTCGCCGAGAAGGACGGCACCTTCACCACCACCGAGCGCCGCATCCAGCGCGTCCGTCAAGCCATCGCCCCCATCGGCGGCAGCCGCCCCGACTGGCGGATAATCTGCGACCTCGCCGCCCGCCTCGGCTACCCCCTGACGTACGGCAGCCCGGAAGAGATCATGGCCGAGATCGCCGCCCTCACCCCCGTATACGCCGGCGTCAGCTACCCGCGCCTCGCGGCGGCCGGCCTGCAGTGGCCGGTGCCGTCCGCCGGCCACCCCGGCACGCCGTACCTGCACGAGAACGGCAAATTCGCCTGCGGCCTCGGCTACTTCCAGCCCATCGAATATGAACCCCCGGCCGAAGTGCCCGACGCCGACTACCCCTTCCTGCTCACCACCGGCCGCATCCTCTACCACTATAACGTCTCCACCCACCGCCGCGCCGCGCGCCTCACCGCCCACCGGCCGGAGGAAAAGATCATGGTCCACCCCGCCGATGCCGCCCGCCTCGGCCTGGCCGACGGCGCCGCGGCGGCCGTCGCCTCCCGTCGCGGCCGCGTGCGCGCCAAAGCCCAGGTCACCGACGCCGTGCCGCCGGGGGTCGTGTGGATGTCCTTCCACTTCCCCGCCACCCCCACCAACGAAATCACCAGCGGCGCATACGACAAAGTAACGAAAACCTATGAGTATAAGGTTTGCGCCGTAAAAATCGAGGCTGCCCCATGACGCCCCGCATCGTCCCCGTCACGACCCCCGGGCACCTGGCCGCCGTCCGCAGCCTGTTCGGCGAATACGCCGCCTCCCTGCCCTTCGCCCTCGACTTCCAGGGCTTCGCCGTCGAGCTCGCCGGCCTGCCCGGCAAATACGCCCCGCCGGCCGGCGCCCTGCTCCTCCTCGTCGATGCTGCCGGCCCGGCCGGCTGCGTGGCCCTGCGCCCCCTCGGCGAAGGCGTGGGCGAGATGAAACGCCTCTACGTCCGCCCCGGCCGCCGCGGCCAAGGGTACGGCCGCCTGCTCGCCGAGGCCGTCGTCGACGAAGCCCGCCGCCGCGGCTACCGCAGCCTCCGCCTCGACACCGTCCCCGGCATGGACGCCGCCATCACCCTCTACGCCGCCCTCGGCTTCACGCCCATCCCACCGTACTGCGAAAACCCCGTCCCCGGGGCGATGTTCCTGGAGAAGCTGCTCTGACAACCAAGCCCGCGCCAAACGGCGCGGGCTTTTCTCATCCCGGCGAAGCAGGAAAATTACGGCAAAAGCGCGAATTTGATCATAAAACGGCGATTACTGTCGTCGCCCGGAGTGATGATCTTATGCACAAAGCGCTCGTCGGCCTGCTCGCGGCCGCCCTGCTGGCCGCCCACCCGCCCGTCGCCCATGCGGCGGCGCTTCCGGCCCCCGCCCCGCCCCCGGCCGCCCTCGCGGCCAAACAACCCCCGCCGCCCAAGGCGGTCAAAGGCGAGGACATCGTGGCCACCGCCAAAAAGTACCAAGGCGTGCCCTACAGGTACGGCGGCGCCAGCCCCCAAGGCTTCGACTGCTCGGGCTTCGTCATGTTCGTCTACGACCGGCACGGCAAAAAGCTGCCCCGCGCCGCCGACAAGCAGTATACGGCAGGCAAGGCCGTCAAGCCCAAGGACCTGCGCCCCGGCGACCTCGTCTTCTTCACCACCACCGAAAAAGGCCCCTCCCACGTCGGCATCTTCGCCGGCAGCGGCCAGTTCATCCACGCCTCGTCCAGCCGCGGCGTCATGATCTCGGCGCTGGCGGATGCGTACTGGAAGCCGCGGCTCCTGGGTGCACGGAGAATATTGTAAAAAACCTCGCGGCCGGCACATTCGTGCCGGCCGCGCTTCATCGCTATGCTCCTTTATTGGCCTGCCCCGCCGCCGGGCAGGACGGCGAAACGGCCAGCGCCACCGCCGTCCCAGCCGCGCCGATCAGGCCGACGGCCCAGAACCCCCATTCCAACCCCGCCGCCTGGCCCAGCTTGCCGGCGATCAGCGGCCCGAGGAACATCCCCATGCCGTATGCGGCCTGGAAAAAGCCCATCGCCGTCGCCCGCCGGTCGCCGGCAATACTCCTGATGCACAGCGCCATCAGCAGGGGGAAAGCCAGGCCGCGCGCAAAACCGCCGACAGCCTGGAAAAGGAACAGGGCCGTAAGGCTGGCGGCATAAGGTATCGCTGCGCAGGCAACGGCCATAGCCAGGAGGCTGCCGGCCAACAGCCGCCGTTCGCCGAACATCCCGAGCAGCACCGTGCCGCTCAGCATCGACGCCGCGATGCCCGGCAGCATGTAGACCGTCGGCAGCAGGCCGATCTCCGTGAAGCTCGCGCCCAGGTTCTGGGCCACCAGCGGTACGAAACCGAACGCCGTCGCGTAAGTAATAACCTGGAGGATAAAGCCGAGCACGGCCGCCAGGACGAGGCTGCGGTCGCGGGCGATGGCCGCCGCTTCCGCCAGCCGGACCGGTTCCCCCGGCTTTGCGGCGACGGATTCGCGGATCGCCGCGTTGCAGGCGAAGGCGGCCAGCCCCATCACCGCCGCCAGCAGGAACGCCTGCTCCTGTCCCCATGCCTCGGCCACCAGCCCGCCGGCCAGCATCGCCGTCATTTCCCCGCTGTTGACCACCGCCGTCACAAGGCCCATGGCCTTGGCCGACTCAGCCGGCGGATAATAGCCGGCGAACATCACCGTCTGGACAACCCAGGCGGTGGCCGCCACCCCTGCCAGCATGCGGAAAAAGAGCAGGGCGAGGGGATCGCGGACCAGCCACATGCCGAGCCCGGCGACGATGCTTATGGTCGTGCCGGCGAGGAGAAGAACCCGCCGTTTGGCGATCCGGTCGGCCACGATGCCGAGCGGCAGGCGGAGGGCCATTTGCGTGAAGCCGAAAGCGCCGATGATTATCCCTATCAGTTGGTAGCTGGCGCCGAGGTCCTTGGCGTAGGTAGGCAGGATCGGCACGTATGCGCAGAGGGAAAACCAGTAAAACCAGATGGCAGCTCCGAGGACGACCTTGCGCCGCATGCTGCCCCCTTTCCGGGCGAGACCGGCCCCCAAGGTCGGACAAGCCCTCCATCCGTCGCCGGCGACGGCGACGGCTAACTGAACATACTTACCGCCGTGAACAGGAAAATCGCCATCCCCACCAGGCCGTTGCGCAGGAAGTACGCCTGCGTCACCCGGCTGAGGTCGCCGGCCGCCACGATGCCGTGCTGGTAGACGAGCACCGCCGCCGCCAGCGCTACACCGCCGTAGTACCAGGGCCCGAGGCCGGCCAGCCACCCCGCGGCGGCGAACGCGGCCACGCTCGCGGCGTGCATCGCCCGCGCCAGCCGCAGCGCGCCGGCCACCCCGAGCAGCACCGGCAGGGAGTGCAGGCCGTGCGTCTTGTCGAACGCCACATCCTGGCAGCCGTAGATGACGTCGAAAGCCGCGATCCACACCCCCACCGCCGCTGCCAGCACCGACACCGTCGCCGTCAGGTCGCCGCGGACGGCGATCCACGCCCCCACCGGCGCCCCGGCCAGGGCCACCCCCAGCACCAGGTGGCAGGCCCAGGAAAACCGCTTCATATAAGGGTAGATCGCGAACGGCACGATGGCCAGCGGCCACAGCACGCGGCACAGGGGATGGAGCCGGTAGACGGCGAAAACAAAAACGCCCAGGCTGACGGCGACGAACGCGGCCGCCTCCCACGGCTTCACCGCCCCCGTCACCAGCGGCCGCGCGGCGTGGCGCGGCTGCAGCCGGTCGTATTTCAGGTCGACCAGGTTATTGAGCGCCAGGGCCGCGCCGCGGGCCCCCACCATCGCCACCGTTATCCACAGGAGCGCCTCGCCGGACGGCAGGCCGCCGGCGGCGAGGAACGCGCCCATATACGCGAACGGCAGCGCGAACACCGAATGGGAAAAAGCGATATTGTCGAAATGCGCCTTAAGCTTACCCAAGGCCAAGATCCTTCCACACCTCGTCGATCCGCCGCTTCACCGCCGGCTCCATGGCGATCTCGTCCGGCCACTCGCGGCTGTGGCCCTCCTCCGGCCACGCCTTGGTCGCGTCGATGCCCACCTTCGTCCCCCAATGGGGCAGGGGCGAAGCATGGTCGAGCGCGTCCAGCGGCCCGTCGGCCAGCACCAGGTCGCGGCGGGCGTCGATATTGTTGAACACCCGCCACCACACCGCATTCATATCCTGCACATCCACATGGGCATCCACGACGATGACCATCTTCGTGAACATCATCTGGCCCATGCCCCACACGGCGTGCATCACCTTCTTAGCGTGCTGCGGATAACTCTTCCTGATCGCGATCACCGCGCAGTTATGAAAAACGCCCTCCAGCGGCAAATTGATGTCCACCACCTCCGGCAGCATCTGCTGCAGCAGCGGCAGGAAAATCCGCTCCGTGGCCTTGGCCAGGTAGCAATCCTCCATCGGCGGCCGGCCGACGACCGTCGCCTGGTAGATCGGGTCCTTGCGGCGGGTGACGCAGGTGAGATGGAAGACCGGGTAATCGTCGGCCAGCGAATAATAGCCGGTATGGTCGCCGAACGGGCCTTCCCGCCGCAGCTCGCCCGTGTCCACGTACCCTTCCAGCACGATCTCTGCCGCCGCCGGCACCTCGATATCCACCGTCTCGCACTTCACCAGCTCCACCGGCCGCTTGCGCAGGAAACCGGCGAAAACCATCTCGTCGATATCATGCGGCAGCGGCGCCGTCGCCGCGTACGTCACCGCCGGGTCGCCGCCGATGGCCACTGCCGCCGCCACGCGCTCCAGGCCCTGCTCGCGGTGGGCGCGCCAGTTCTCCGCCCCGCCCTTGTGCACGTGCCAGTGCATGCCGGTCGTCGTCTCGTCGTACACCTGCATGCGGTACATGCCCACATTGCGCTTGCCGGTGCGGGGGTTCTTCGTGAACACCAGCGGCAGGGTGATGAAGCGGCCGCCGTCCCCCGGCCAGCACTTCAGGACGGGGAAGGCGGCCAGCGACGGCTTGTCCTTGATAATCACCTCTTTGCACGGCCCCGTCTTTACGTACTTCGGGAAATTTACCGCCCGCCGGGCGGCGGGGATGAGGCGCACCAGGTCGAGCTTGCTTTGCGGCGATATGTACGGCAGCCGCAGCAGCTCGCGGATCTCGGCGCCGATGTCGTCCACCCTGTCCACGCCGAGGGCCAGCGCCATCCGCTCCATGCTGCCGAACGCGTTCATCAGCACCGGCATATCGTAGCCCTTCACATTCTCGAACAGCAGGGCCACATTCCTTGCCCCGGCCAGCTTCGACACCCGGTCGGTGATCTCGGTTATCTCCAGCTCGCAGTCCACCGGCTGGGCGATCCGCCTCAGCCAGCCCCGCGCCTCCAAGGCAGCGATGAACTCCCGCAAATCGTTAAAAGCCACACCCGGCGCTCCTTCCCGATCGTCGCTTCAGCGAGCGGCCGCTACTTCCTTAGCACATGTTTCACCAAAAAAATGCTTACCTCATACAACACCAGCAGCGGCACGGCGATCATCGTCTGCGAGAATACGTCCGGCGTCGGCGAGATGACCGCGCCGACCACGAACGACAGCACGATGACCATCTTGCGCTTGGCCGCCAGGAACCCCGAGCCGATGACGCCCAGCTTGGCCGCCACCAGGATGAACAGCGGCAGCTCGAACACGAACCCGAACGGCAGCATGAAGGAAATCACGAACGACAGGTACTGGCCGATGGAAAACATCGGCTGCAGGTCGGGGGTGGAAAAACCGATGAAAAAATTGATGGCCGCCGGCAGGACGAGAAAATAAGAAAAGGCCAGGCCGATGAAAAACAGCGCCAGCGACGCCGGGACGAGAAACAGCGACGCCTTCCGTTCCTGCCTGGTCAAGGCCGGCACCACGAAAGCCCACAGCTGGTAGAACACGACCGGCAGGGCGAGCAGGAAACCGGCGAAAACCGACACCTTCAGGTACGTGAAAAAGGCCTCCGCCGGGTTCATATAATACAGTTTGCCGGCCGGGGCGGTGATGATATGCACCAGCTCGACGGCGTAAAAATAACAGGCGCCGCTGGTCGCCAGCACGACGGCGATGCATACGATCAGCCGCTTCCGCAGCTCCTGCAGATGGTCGACAAGCGACATCTCGCCGCCGGAGGTCTGCTCCTCCTGTTCGTTTTCGTACTCCTGGGGCTTGTCAGCCATCGGTCCGCCTCACTTCGTCTCTGCCGGTTTCTTGTCGTCGGCGGCCTTGTCCTCGGGCCTGCAGCCCTCGCCGGCCTTCGCCTCCGCCTTCTTCTCCACCGGCTTGGCCTCGATCGTGATCGGCTCCTCTTTCGCGACGCCCTCAGTCGACATCGCCTTGCGGAACTCGCCGAGACCCTTGCCGATCGCCCGGCCCACCTCCGGCAGCTTGCCCGGTCCGAAAACGACAAGCGCGATCACCAGGATCAAAACAAGCTCCGGCATGCCTAAGTTGAACACTTGACCACATCCTCCCCTGACGCTTTACCTATAATTATACTGTCCCGCCGGACAAAAGTACAGGCCGCCCTGCACACTGCCGCAAACGGCAGGCGGTGCGCCCGGCACCCGCCGGACGCACCGCCTGAGCATCAGCCCACCAGTTTCCCGGGGTTGAGGATGTTGTTCGGATCGAGAGCCTGCTTGATGCTCCGCATCACCGCCATCCCCTCTTCGCCGAACTGGGCCGGCATGTACTTCAGCTTCCCCAGCCCGATGCCGTGCTCGCCGGACAGCGTACCGCCGAGCTTCAAGGCGGTGTCGAAAATCTCGTCCATCGCCTTGTACACCCGCTCCATCTCGGCCGCGTCGCGCAGGTCGGTCACGATCGTCGGGTGGAGGTTGCCGTCGCCGGCGTGGCCGAACGTGCCGATCGCCACGTCGTTGCGGGCGGCGATTTCGGTCACGATCCGCACCATATCGGGCACCTTGTCGCGGGGCACGGTCGCGTCCTCGCAGAATGTCGACGGGCGGAGCTTGGCGAGCGACGGCAGCGCCGCGCGGCGGGCGGCCCAGATCTGGTCGCGCTCCTGGGCGCTCGTCGCCACCCGGACCTCGCCGCCGTTGGCCCGCAAGATGCCCTCCATCTTCGCGGCGTCCTGCTCCACCGTCGCCGCGTCGCCGTCCACCTCGGCCAGGATGATGGCCTCGGCCTCCACCGGCAGCCCCAGCTTCGCGAAGCTCTCCACCGTGCGGATGGTGTAATTGTCCATGATCTCCAGCGTCGCCGGGATGATCTTATTGCTGATGATCTCGGCGATCGACCGGCCGGCGCCGGGGAGGGCGGCGAACGTCGCGATCATGCTCCGGCGCGTGGCCGGCGCCAGCACCAGCCGCACCGTAATCGTCGTGATAACCCCCAGCGTGCCCTCCGAACCGGTGAACAGCATCACCATATCGTAGCCGGGCGCCTTCACGTTCCGGCCGCCGTAGGCGACGATCGAGCCGTCGGCTAAAACCGCCTCCACGCCGGTCACGTAATGCTTGGTCACCCCGTACTTCAGGCCCCGCAGGCCCCCCGAGTTCTCGGCCACCGTGCCGCCCATGCTGGCGGTCGTCACCGTGCCGGGATCGGGAGGATAAATGAGACCGTATTTTTCTACGGCGGCGTTCAGCTCGGCCACGATCACCCCCGGCTCCACCACCGCCGTCCAGTTTTCCGGATCGATTTCGAGAATCCTGTTCATCCGGCCGGTAGACAGCACCACGCCGCCCTGGGTAGGCACCGCGCCGGCGCTCAGGTTCGTGCCCGACCCGCGCGTATACACGGGAAACTTCTCGCGGTTGGCCAGCTTCAGGACAGCGGCCACCTCTTCCTTGTTCGCCGGCTGCACCACCGCCTCCGGCAGGTCGAAAAAACCGGGGGTGGCGTCATAGCCGTAACAGATGAGATCCTCCTTGTCCGTCGCCACCCACTGCGGGCCGACAATAGCTTTCAGCTCCCGGATGATGCTTGCGTTCATAAAACCTCTCTCCTCCGCGCAATCGTCCAACGGCAGTCCGCCGGGAGGAAGCGAGGGGCGGGAAAGCTCCCGCCGCTCGCCGCCCGGGATTCAGGCTACGGCAGCATGAAATGCAGCGCGTAAGCCTGAAGATAAGTAAGTATGCCCATAAGGATGACCATGGCAATACTGTGCAGCAGCGTGAAGCGGAAGATCGTGCCTTCCTCGCCCACCAGGCCGGTCGCCGCCGTCGCCACCGAGATCGACTGCGGCGAGATCATCTTGCCGCACACGCCCCCCGACGAGTTCGCCGCCACCGTCAGCGACGGGTCCACGCCGATCTGCTCGGCCGCCGTCTTCTGC
>JARKPR010000071.1 GCA_029975165.1 Selenomonadales bacterium | reverse complement strand
TGTGGGGATCCACCCGTTCCCATACCGAACACGGCAGTTAAGCCCACATACGCCGAAAGTACTTGGCTGGTAACGGCCTGGGAGGATAGGTAGTCGCCGGTTATATACCAAGAACCCCCGTTCGGGCAACGAACGGGGGTTCTTGCTGTTTGTCTAGTTATGGTTGTTGACCCAAGGCCACGAGGCGCCGTTTGGCCTCTTCGATGCGACCATAATACCGTGGCGGCGCGATGGCGATAAACTGGCGATAGGCATCGACCGCTTCGTGTGTGAGGTCGATAACTTCGCAGGAGAGGGCTTTGTTGTACCAGGCGCCATAATGTTTAGGGTCGAGGGCGATGGCGTGGGAAAAGTCGGCGATAGCTTTTTCGTGCTGCTTCATTTTGACATATACAAGACCACGATTGTAATATGCCGGCGTGTATTTCGGGTCGATGGCCATTGCCTGGACAAAGCCGTCTAAAGCCTCGGCAAATTGCTCCATGTCGGCGTAAACGTCCGCTCGGCGGCAGTAGAGCTCGATATCCTTAGGGTCGAGGGCGATGGCCTGGGTGAAGTCGGCGATGGCAAGGTCGTACCGGCTGGTTTCACGGTAAACGATGGCACGATTCCGGTAGGCTCTGCTGTCTTGTGGGACAAGGTAAATAACCTGCACGAAGTCGGCAATCGCTAGGTCATGTTGTTTTTGCTTGGCATAGATGATGCCGCGGTTGAGATATGCCGCTGCAAGCTTCGGGTCTGCGGCTATGGCATCGGTGTAATCCTGAATTGCCGGGCCATAGCCGAAGGTGCGGCTGATGTCGTATGTCAGGCCGCGGTTGTAGTAGGCGGGGGCAAAGGTGGGGTCGATTGAGATGGCCTTGGCATAGTCTTCGAGGGCTTTAATTATTTCACCCTTGATCCTGTAGGTGTTGCCACGGTTGTTGTAGGCCTTGACCAGTGTCGGGTCGAGGGCAATGGCTTGGGTGTAGTCGGCGATGGCGGTATCGTATTGGCGGCTTTCGAAATAAGTGTTGCCGCGTTCGAAGTAGTATTGGGCGGTTTGGGGAGTTTGGGCGGCTGCCGGGGTGACGCAGGCGAACCAAAGCAGGGCGATGAAGAGAAAGAGCAGTCCGAATCCGGCCGTGGGCCGCGCTGCCTGTGTCGTGGTAGTCATGCCGTTCCGCCTTCTTAGTATGTTTTTTATCTATATTTTACATTTAATGACGGGTTTCCTGCCGGACGGAGAAGGCGTTTCGCCAAGGCAAGGACACTTACTGCCGACTGCGGATCGTGAAGAGTAGCAGGAAGACAGTTCTTATTCCAAGGCGCTTTTGCCGCTACCTATAGCCCACCCGGACAGGTGGGCTTCGACGTTATGCAGGTAAGCCGGCAGGAGATGACGAATGGATAAGCATCAACATCGGGAGGCGATGCCGTGGAGTGGGTGCTGGCCGTGATGGCCGTGCTTGTGGCGGCAGTTGCCGCTGCTTTCATCCTGCCGGTGCGGCTGGAGGCCGGCCTGGCGGGCGAAGGGCGGCCGCACTGGCGCGCCGAGGCGTCGGCCTTGGGCGGCCTGGTACGCCTGGGCCGCGACGACGGCGGCCGCTACTGGGCCTGCGGGCGGTTTCGCCGCATGCTGGCGCCGGCGGCGGCGAAGGCCGCGGGCGACCGGGCGGCCGGGCGGCGGGACGCGGCGCTGAGGCACTGGGGCAGGCTGGCCGCTGGCGAACGGCAGGCCGTGCTGAAGCTTCTAAGCGGCCTGTGGGCGGCCATGAGGCTGAATGTCCGCGGCGACCTCCGCTACGGCTGCGAGGACCCGGCGACGACCGCCTGGCTGCATGCCCTGTACTGTGCCGCCCGCGGCGCCGGGGCTCTGGCGGGGCTCAGGGCCGAGCCCGACTTCCTGCATGCGGGCTGGTATGGGCACGCGGCAATGGCGGCGACCGTTCGCCCGGTGCGGGCGGCGGTGCCGGTGCTGCGGTTTTTCATAGGCTATTTCGTACGCAGGGTAATAAACAAACGGATGGGAGGCAGGAAAAAGTGTCTGGTGCAAACATAACCGATTCGATGAAGGTGCTGTTCGATCACCTGGAGAAGATGCTGCAGGCCAAGACAGTGTTCGGCGACCCGATCACGGCCGGCGACGTGACGCTGATACCGGTGGTGGACATCACGTTCGGCGCCGGTACGGGCGGAGGCACTTGCCCGGACAAGGGCGAGCGCGGCGAGGGGGCCGGCGGCGGCGCCGGGGCGAGGATTTCGGCGGCGGCGGTTATCGTCGTCCGCGCCGGCCAGGTGCAGGTGATGAAGCTGAAGAACGCCGCGCCGCTGGACCGGCTGATCGAGCTGGTGCCGGAGGTGCTGGAGGGACTGAAGAAGGACAAGAAGGCCGAGATAACGGACGAGAAGAAGGAATAAAAAGGGCGGCTGCGTGGCAGCCGCCCTTTCTTACGCAATCAGAAGCTAGAACTTCTGGATCATCATGCCTTTGGATACCGCCTCGGGGTCGCCGCTCACGACGTCGCAGATGGAAAGCTTTTCCTTGACGGTCGACACTTGGAGGCGGGCAACTTCTTCGACGCTTTCGTCGAGGACCTCGCCGGTGCTCGGGTCACGGATGATGTTGGCTTTGCCGACGACGAAGGTCATACCGGGGGTGACGCCCTCGCGCGCGCCGCGGTTGACGTAAACGCTGCCGTTCTGGACCATGACGACTTCGCCCCGCCAGGGGACCTTGGGCAGTTGGCCGATCATCCACTGCACGCCCTGGGAGACGGCGTCCTCGACGGCTTTGCCCATGTTGCTCTTCTGGAAGTTGGCGTAGCCGCCCGACCAGCCGTGGCCGGAGTAGTGGAGGCCGAGGTCGCTGCTGGTGGATTTGCCGACGACGCTGGTGGACGCCATCACCATGCCGGTGGTGGAGTCGACGATGTACATGGTGACGTTGATTTCGGCCTTGCCGCCGCCGCCGCCGACGGATATGCCGTGGAGGGAGATGCCGCCGCCGCTGCGGCCGGTCTCCTGCGCGTGGGTGATGGCGCCTTTGACCAAAAGCTGGGCCGGGGTCATTTGGCCTGTAACCGGAGCCTTGGCGCCCTGGGCGGTACGGCCGGAAGCGGCGAAGTCCTGCTCCTGCATGGCTTCAATGCGCATATCTTTTTCGCCGAGGACGATGAAGCGGCCGCTCTGGTTGAGGATATCGGTCATCACCATCCCCCAGGCGTCGCCGAGTGCCCATTGACCGGCCCAGTTAGACCGATTTTCAAATTTTGACACGGTGACGGTGTAGCGTAAGCCGCCGGGGGCGGCTTCGGCCGCAAGCGCGGTCTGGGGCAGGCACAGGGCCGCCAGCAGGAACGCGCCGCCCAGCAGCCATGCTGCGGGTCTTGCGATAACGCCCTTCATCAAGCTACCTCCTAAGTGTTTATGTTACTAAACAATATTATAATACACAGTGGAAGATTATTACAAAGAAAAAAACCGCGGCGAGCCGCGGCGAAGAGGGGGTATTGGTCAGTCGATTTTCTTGTAGGCGGCCGCTTTGGCGCCGCAGATGGGGCAGGCGTCGGGCAGCGCGCCTTCGGCGACGTGACCACAGACGGGACAGAGGTAGACGTCGTAGACTTCTTTATTGTTGAGGTTGGCGAACGCCTTCTTGTACAGACCGGCATGGATCTTCTCGGCCTCGTTGGCCAGCTTGAAGGTGCGGACGGCGGCGGCATTGTTTTCGGCTTCCGCTTCTTTGATGAACGGCGGGTACATTTCGCTGAATTCGTAGGTTTCGCCGGAAACGGCGGCTTGGAGGTTTTCGGCCGTCGACTTGATGCCGCCCATAGCTTTGAGGTGGGCGTGGGCATGGATGGTCTCGGCCTCGGCGGTGGCGCGGAACAGCTTGGCGATCTGCGGGAACCCTTCCAGGTCGGCCTGCTTGGCGAAGGCGAGGTACTTGCGGTTGGCCTGGGATTCGCCGGCAAAGGCGGCGGCAAGGTTTTGGTCGGTGCTCATTAAAAGTCCTCCAATCAATAATTATTTTCTAATAGATATTATTATTGATTTCGTGCGCCTTGTCAAGTATATTTTTCCATATCGCAAAGGTATTTTTTCCGCCGCGCCCGCTTTTATGCAGCATGAGGCAAGATTGAGGACCAATAAAAACAGCCCGGCAGGTGCCGGACTGTTGCTGCGTCGCTTATTTCGCGCGGGAGAGGAAGCTGAGGACCCTGGCGCCGGTGGTGCGGACGCGCCGCAGGGGGGTCATGCTGACCTTGACTTTCGGTTTCATATCGTTTTCCGAGCCGAAATCGCCGCGTTTGATGTTGGTGATCTTCGTCTTTTCCGGCTTGAGGAAGTTCTTGAGGATGGCGACCGCCTTGTCGGGGCGGCTGTGGTCGCCGCAGGTGAAGACATCCACCGCCGCATACCCGAGCTCGGGGTATGTATGGATGCTCATGTGGCTTTCGGCCAGTAGGGCCAGGGCGGTCAGGCCTTGCGGCTCGAATTTATAGTAGGAGAAGTCGAGAAGAGTCATGTTGGCTTCGCGTACCGCGGTATGCATGGCCGTTTTGATGAATTCGAGGTCGTCGAGGCGTTCGAAGCTGCAGCCATACATGTCGACCGTGATATGTTTGCCAATAACTTTCATCAAGCATCGCCCCTTTGCCTGGTGGTAGAGCACCCCTTTAAACATCCTCTTTTCCGCAAAATCGGCCGAAAATCCGGTTGATTTTGATGAAAAGCGGCATAATCTAAATGGATTAGCTGTCTTCCTCCCATTATTATATGCTTTATACAGTTTTTCATTATAAGTCTCTTGGACATGAATGTAAAGGGTATTTTTCAAATCCGCCGAAAAAATTTCCGCCGAGCCGGTCCGCTCCGGCGCGGAGCCCGTATTATCTTGCGCGGAGGCCGGGCGGCGTAGTAAAATCTTGCCAGAGAGTGTGACAGGCAAAGAACCTTTTTTGTCGGCGACGGGGGCAGTTGCCGGCATACCTTGGCGGCCGCCGCGCACAATAAGGGTAAACAGGCGCGAGGTGGCCGATGTTCACTCTTCACCACGGCTTCTGGCTGTATTTCTTCTCCCGGCGGCATCCCCGGGTCTGGCAGTTCGTCGCCGGGTCGATGCTGCCCGACTACATATACGGCGTGCTGCTGGTTCTTCTGGCCGCCAAGGGCGAACTCGGCTGGCGCGAGCTTATGGGCCTGTCGCCGACGACGTTCATGACCTACCTGCCGCAGTATCCCTGGGCGATGTACATCGACCTGACCGGGCATTCGGTGGTCTTCTGGGGGGCGGCGTTCGGGCTGACGCTCCTGCCCGTCCTCAGGCACGCGCAGGCGTTCGTCGTCGGCTGGGGCACGCACCTGCTGCTGGACGGCATCACCCACGCCGCCCACGCGAACTTCTATCTGTATCCGCTGTCGCTGCTGGCGGTGCACAGCCCGGTGTCCTACTGGGAGCCGGCGTATTTCGCCCGCGAGTTCAAGCTTGTCAACGGCACGCTCATGGCCCTGACGGCGGCCTACCTTGTCTATCACTGGTGGCAAAAGCACAAAGAGAGGAATTGACTATATGGAAGCGAAAGCGAAAATTATCCTGCGCAAGGGAGCCCAGCACCGCGTGGAGGGCGGCCATCCCTGGGTGTACCAGAGCGAGCTCGACGCCATCGAGGGCGGCTTCGACCCCGGCGACATCGTCGACGTGTATAACTTCCGCCGCCGTTTCATCGGCCGCGGCTACATCAACCCCCGCTCCCAGATCATCGTCCGCCTGCTGAGCCGCGAGCAGGAGCCGATCGACCGCGAGTTCTTCAAGCGGCGCCTCGCCGCCGCCTGGCAATGGCGGCAGCGCTTCTGCCCCGAGCCGGAGTACTGCCGGCTGGTCTTCGGCGAGGCCGATTTCCTGCCCGCCCTGATCGTCGACAAGTTCGGGCCGTACCTCGTCATGCAGACGCTGGCCCTCGGCATCGATATATATAAGGATATGATCGTGGAGCTGCTGGCGGAGATGTTCGCCCCCGCCGGCATCTACGAGCGCAACGACGTGCCGGTGCGCGAGCTCGAGGGGCTCGACCAGCGCAAGGGCTACCTGCGGGGCGAATTCCCCACCCTCATCGAGGTGCGGGAGAACGGCCTGCCCTTTTACGCCGACATCGAGAACGGCCAGAAGACGGGCTTTTTTTACGACCAGCGCGAGAACCGCACTATGCTGAAGGATTTCGTCGCCGGCGCCGAGGTACTGGACTGCTTCTGCCACACCGGCTCGTTCGCCGTGCACGCCGCCCGCTACGGCGCGGCCCAAGTCAGCGCCGTGGACATCTCGGCGCCGGCGGTGGAGCTGGCCGTCCGCAACGCCGCCCTAAACGGCGTGGAGGATAAGTGCGAGTTCCAGACGGCCAACGCCTTCGACATTCTCCGCGCCTTGTCGGACGCGCGCCGGCAATACGACGTCGTCATCCTTGACCCGCCGGCGTTCACCAAAAACCGCGGCGGCATCGAGGGCGCGGCCCGCGGCTACAAGGAGATAAACCTCCGCGGCCTGAAGCTGGTGCGCCCCGGCGGCTTCCTCGTCACCTGCTCGTGCTCGTACCACATCGACCGCGACTTCTTCGCCGCCATCGTCCTCGACGCTGCCCGCGACGCCCGGCGGACGGTGCGCCAGGTGGAGTACCGGACGCAGGCGAAGGACCACCCAATCCTGCCGGCCGCGCCGGAGACCAACTACCTGAAGTTCCTCGTACTTGAAGTACTGTAGCTGGCGGCGGAGAGAGACCCTTACTCCGGCGCCTCCGCAAGGGTCTCTCTCCGCCAAGTCTGTCGGGCACGTACTGCCCCTAGTATCCTATCCCCTGGCAACCCAAGGAAAATTTTTGGCAGTTCCTCTTGATAAAAGTCAAAAAGTCAGATATACTAAGGCCAAAGGTCAAAATATCAAAGAGTTGTATAGTCAAATCGGGAGTTGGTAGTATGGGAAATCTGGCCGATATAATCGAGAGCTTCATCCTCAGCCGGCTGGCGGACGAGGACCGTCAGGTGGCCGTGCTCAAGCGCAACGAGATGGCCGACGAGCTCAACTGCGCCCCGTCGCAGATCAGCTACGTGCTGACGACCCGCTTCACGGTCGAGCGGGGCTTCATCGTCGAGTCGCGGCGAGGGTCGGGCGGGTATATCCGCATCGTCCGCGTGCCGGTGCGGCAGATCGTCTACGAGGACGCCGCCCGCCAGGTCGGCGACAGCATCCGGCCCGACGAAGCCAAGCAGACGATCGAGCGGCTGCGGCTGCACGGGATGTTGAGCGAGCGCGAGGCCGGCATCATGCAGCACTTTTTCCAGACGGCCGGACGGCGGATGACCGCGGCCGAGCGGGCCGCGATCCTGCGGTCGCTGCTCAGGCGGCTGACGGATTTCGTGGAGTAGGAGAACAGGGAGGGAATAGTTATGCTGTGCGACGACTGCAAGGAGAGGCAGGCCAGCGTGCATATCACGAAGATAAACAACGGCCAGAAGACGGAGAGGCACCTGTGCGAGGTCTGCGCCGAGAAGGCAGGCGAGCTGTCCTTCACCGCCGACAGCCAGTTCGCGATTCAGGATTTTCTTAAAGGCATGATGGGCGGCGGCGCCGCCGGCCTGCCCCAGCAGAGGGCCGAAACGGCCTGCCCGGGCTGCGGGATGACGTTCGGCGATTTCAGCCGCAGCGGCAAGATCGGCTGCGGGGAGTGCTACACCGCGTTCGGCGACCGTCTTGAGCCGCTGCTGCGCCGCATCCACGGCTCCGGCAGCCATACCGGCAAAGTGCCGAAGCGGGGCGGCGGCAAGCTGGCCCTCCGTCAGCGGCTCCGCCAGCTCAAGGCCGACCTCGAGCGCCACGTGGGCTGCGAGGAGTACGAGCAGGCCGCCAAGGTGCGCGACGAGATCAAGGCCCTCGAAGGGCAACTGAACACTGAAAAGGGGTGAGACCATGTCGATAGAAGACCTTTTGGACAAGCCGCTGACGCCGTGGATGGCGGGCGGCGGGCCGGACGGGGACATCGTCCTCACCAGCCGCGTCCGTCTGGCCCGCAACCTGGAGGGGATACCCTTCCCCGGCCGCGCCGCCGGCGACGACCTGGCCGCCGTGGCCGACGCGGTCCGCAAATCGGTCGGCGACCTGAGCGCCGCCGACAAGCACGTATACATGTTCGTGGAAATGGACAAACTGCCGCCGCCGGACCGCAACGTCCTGGTGGAGAAGCATATCATCAGCCCTCACCATGTCGAGGAGGCGGGCCACCGCGCCCTCGTCGTCCGCGACGACGCCGCCGTCAGCATCATGGTGAACGAGGAGGACCACCTGCGCATCCAGTGCATGGTGCCGGGGCTCGGCCTGCCGGCCGCGCTCGCCCTCGCCAACCGCGTCGACGACGTGCTGGAGGCGAAGAATACCTTCGCCTTCGGCGAGCGGGCGGGCTACCTGACCGCCTGCCCCACCAACGCCGGCACCGGCCTCAGGGCGTCGGTGATGATGCACCTGCCGGCGCTCGTCCTCAGCCGCCAGATGAACCGGATCGTCACGGCCGCCACCCAGCTCGGCCTGGCGGTGCGGGGCCTATACGGCGAAGGCAGCGAGGCGACGGGCAACATCTTCCAGCTTTCCAACCAGCTCACCCTCGGCCACAGCGAGCAGGAGATCATCGACAATTTGCAGGCGATTGCCCTGCAGGTGGTCGAGCAGGAGCGCTCGGCCAGGCACGCCCTGGCGGCCTCGTCGCCGGACGCGCTCGCCGACCGCGTGTGGCGCGCCTACGGCATTTTGCGCTACGCCCGGACGATATCCGGCCAGGAGGCGCTGAACCTGCTCAGCGAGGTGAGGCTGGGCATCGACCTGAAACTGATCGCCGGCCCGGACGCGGCCGTGTTCAACGAGCTGCTCGTCACCACCCGGCCCAACTTCCTGCAGAAAATCGCCGGCCGGAGCGCCATCGAACCCGGGGAACGCGACCGGCTGCGCGCACAGCTCATAAGGGAAAAATTGAAGGAGGGAAAAGCAAATGCTTAACAGATTCACCGAACGGGCCCGCAAGGTGCTGGTCCTGGCCCAGCAGGAAGCCGGCCGCCTCGGCCACGGATATATCGGCACCGAGCACCTGCTGCTGGGCCTGCTCGCCGAAGGCGAGGGGGTCGCCGCCAAGGCGCTCGCGACCATGAATATAAATCTCGATTCCGTCCGCGCGCAGGTGGAAAGCGCCATCGGCCGCGGCGAAGGGAAGACGGAGGAATTCGCTTACACGCCGCGGGCCAAGAAGGTCATCGAGCTGTCGGTGGAAGAGGCGCAGAGCCTCGGCCACAACTACGTGGGCACCGAGCACCTTCTCCTCGGCCTCATCCGCGAGGGCGAGGGGGTGGCGGCCCAGGTGCTAGTGAGCACGGGCGCCGACATCAATCAGGTGCGCCAGCGGGTGATCGAGCTGCTCGGCGGGTTCGCCATGCAGGGCCCGACCCCGCAGCCCCATCAGCCGGGCGCGGCCCCCAAGGCTGCCGGCAAGGGCCAGGCCACCAACACCCCCACCCTGGAGGAATTCGGCCGCGATATCAACAAGCTGGCCCGCGAGAGCAAGATCGACCCGGTCATCGGCCGCGAGAACGAGATCGAGCGCGTCATCCAGATCCTCAGCCGCCGCACCAAGAACAATCCGGTGCTGATCGGCGAGCCCGGCGTCGGCAAGACGGCCATCGCCGAGGGCCTCGCCCAGAAGATCATCGACGGCAGGGTACCGGAGACGCTGCGCGACAAGCGCGTCGTGTCGCTGAACATGGCCTCAATGGTGGCTGGCACCAAGTACCGCGGCGAGTTCGAGGAACGGCTGAAAAAGGTCATGGATGAGATCCGCCGCGCCGGCAACATCGTCCTGTTCATTGACGAGCTGCACACTCTGATCGGCGCCGGCGCCGCCGAGGGCGCCATCGACGCCGCCAACATCCTCAAGCCCGCCCTGGCCCGCGGCGAGCTGCAGGCCATCGGCGCCACGACCCTCAACGAGTACAAGAAGCATATCGAGAAGGACGCCGCCCTCGAGCGCCGTTTCCAGCCCATCCTGGTCGGCGAGCCGACCGAGGATGAGGCCGTCGCCATCCTCAAGGGCCTGCGCGACAGATACGAGGCTTTCCACCGCGCCCAGATCACCGACGAGGCGATCGAGGCGGCCGTGAAGCTTTCCCACCGCTACATCTCCGACCGCTTCCTGCCCGACAAGGCCATCGACCTCATGGACGAAGCGGCTTCACGGGTAAGGCTGAAGGCTTACGTGACCCCGCCCGACGTCAAGGAGATCGAGGAACGGCTCACGAAGACGCGCACCGAGAAGGAGGCGGCCATAGCCGCCCAGGAGTACGAGCGGGCCGCCGGCCTCCGCGACGACGAGAAGAAGATCCAGGAAGAGCTGGACAACAAGCAGAAGGAATGGAAGCAGACCGGCAACGACCGCATCACCGTCGGCGGCGAGGATATCGCCCAGGTGGTGGCCAGCTGGACCGGCATCCCGGTCCGGAAGCTGGCGGAGGAGGAAAGTGAGCGGCTGCTCAAGCTCGAAGAGGTGCTCCACAAGCGCGTCGTCGGCCAGCACGAGGCCGTGGAGGCCGTGGCCCGCGCCGTAAGGCGCGCCCGCTCGGGGCTCAAGGACCCCAAGCGCCCCATCGGCTCCTTCATCTTCCTCGGCCCCACCGGCGTCGGCAAGACCGAGCTGGCCAGGGCCCTGGCCGAGGCGCTGTTCGGCGACGAGAACGCCATGATCCGCCTCGATATGTCGGAGTACATGGAGAAGCACACCGTCTCCCGCCTGGTAGGCTCGCCCCCCGGCTACGTCGGCTACGACGAGGGCGGCCAGCTGACCGACGCCGTGCGCCGCAAGCCGTTCTCGGTCATCCTCTTCGACGAGATCGAGAAGGCCCACTACGACGTGTTCAACATTCTCCTGCAGATCCTCGAGGACGGGCGGCTGACCGACAGCCACGGCCGCGTGGTCGACTTCAAGAACACCGTCGTCATCATGACCTCGAACGCCGGGGCCAAGCATCTCAAGGACAGCGGCACGGTCGGCTTCATGGCCGGCACGGAGGCCGAGGACAGGGAGGCGGCCAAGCGCCGCGTCATGGACGAGGTGCGCCGCACCTTCCGGCCGGAGTTCCTCAACCGGGTCGATGAGATCATCGTCTTCAGCAGCCTGAGCGACGAAGAGCTGAAAGAGGTCGTGGACATCATGCTGCGGGACGTGGCCAAGCGGCTCCAGGCCAACGGCCTCGGGCTCGAGGTGGGAGACAAGGCCAAGACCCGCCTGCTGACCGAGGGCAAGGACTACGCCTACGGGGCGCGGCCGCTGCGCCGGGCCATCCAGAAGATGGTCGAGGACAACATCGCCGAGATGGTGCTCCGCCGCGAGGCGGCGGCCGGCGCTACGGTGGTGGTCGACGCCGACGAAAACGGTCAGCTGACTTTCAGCAAAAAAAGCTAAATCGGCAGGAAATGCGCGGAATATCGCGAAAAAGGTACTTAGCGGCAAGCTAAGTACCTTTTTTCCTCCCATAATGGAAAAATAGAAAGGGGCCACTAGTAAGTGCCCAAGGCGAAGATCAACTTCGTGTGCCAGGAGTGCGGCCACGATTCCCCGAAGTGGCTGGGCCGCTGTCCCGGCTGCGGCGCCTGGAACAGCATGGTCGAGGAGCCCGTCGCCAAGACGGCGCCGGCGGCTGGGCGCTGCCTGCCGCCGGCCAAGCCGCGGCCGATAACGGCGGTGGACACCGCCGGCCTGCCCCGCCTGACGACGGGGATAGAAGAATTCGACCGCGTGCTCGGGGGCGGCATCGTCCCCGGTTCGCTCGTGCTGCTGGGCGGCGACCCGGGCATCGGCAAGTCGACGCTGTTGCTGCAGGTGGCCGGCGGCCTGAGCGCGGCCGGCAGCAAGGTGCTGTACGTTTCCGGCGAGGAGTCGGCGGCGCAGACGCGGCTCAGGGCCGAACGCCTCGGCAAAATGAATGATAATCTGCTGGTTATGACAGAAACTAATCTCGACGAAATCGTCGGCCAGGCCGAGGCGATCGTTCCCGCCCTGGTGGTGGTCGACTCCATCCAGACGATGTTCAGCCCCGACCTGCCGTCCGCGCCGGGGAGCGTCGGCCAGGTGCGCGAGTCGACCGGGCGCCTGCTCCGCTTTGCCAAGGAGAGCGCCGTCCCGGTCGTCATCATCGGCCACGTCACCAAGGACGGCAACATCGCCGGGCCGCGCCTCCTCGAGCATATGGTGGATGTAGTGCTGTATTTCGAGGGGGAAAGAAGCTACGCTTTCCGAGTGCTCAGGGCGATGAAGAACCGCTTCGGGGCGACGACGGAAAGCGGCCTGTTCAGCATGGAAGAGACCGGCCTGGCCCAGGTGGAAAACCCCTCGGCCTTGCTGCTGGCCGAGAGGCCTCAGGGCGTGCCCGGCTCGGTCGTGCTGGCCTGCCTGGAGGGGATGAGGCCGCTATTGATCGAGATCCAGGCCCTGGTGAGCACGACGTGCTTCGGCATGCCGCGGCGCATGGCGGCCGGGCTCGACTACAACCGGCTGGTCCTGCTGATGGCGGTGCTGGAAAAGAGGGTCGGCCTGGCCCTCGGCAACCAGGACGCCTACGTCAACGCCGTCGGCGGCATCCGCATCGACGAGCCGGCCGCCGACCTGGCGGTCTGCCTGGCGCTGGCGGCCAGCTTCCGCAATCTGGCGATCGACCCGGCGACGGCGGTGATGGGCGAGGTCGGCCTGACCGGCGAGGTGCGGATGATTTCCCGCGTCGACCTCAGGGTGCGGGAGGCGGCCGCCCTCGGCTTCAAACGGGTGGTCGTCCCGGCCGGCAACATGGCCGGCCTCAAGGCCCGCCCGGCCGGGCTGGCCATAATCGGCGCAAGCAACGTAGTGGAGGCGATGGAGGCGGTCATGACATGACGAAGATGCGGGAATTGTGGGACACGCGATTCATCAAGACGCTCAAGTACTTGACTCCCGGCACCGCGCTCCGCGAAGGGCTGGAGAACGTCCTGCGCGCCAAAATGGGGGTCCTGGTGGTGATCGGCGACAACGCCAACGTCATGGCGGTGGTCGACGGCGGCTTCGCCCTCAACTGTGAGTTTTCGCCGGCCGGTTTCTACGAGCTGGCGAAGATGGACGGCGCGCTGGTGCTGTCCACGGATGCCAAGCGGATACTGTACGCCAACGCCCAGCTCGTCCCCGACGCGGCGGTGCCGACGTCGGAGACCGGCACCCGCCACCGCACGGCCGAGCGGGTCGCGCGCCAGACGGGCGCGCTGGTCATCGCCATCTCGCAGCGCCGCAACGTCATCACCGTTTACCTCGGCAATGTCCGCTACACCCTCCGGGACATCACCGTCATCCTCAGCCGGGCCAACCAGGCCCTGCAGACGCTGGAGAAGTACAAGTCGGTGCTTACGGAAGGGCTGACGACGCTGAGCGCCCTGGAATTCGAGGATCTGGCCACGCTCAGCGACGTGGCGGCGGTCATCATCCGGGCCGAGCATGCCAGCCGCATCGCCGCCGAGATCCAGCGCAACATCATCGAGCTCGGCAGCGAGGGCCGGCTGATCAGCATGCAGCTCGAAGAACTGACCCCCGAAGACAACGAAGTCCTGCTGCTGATCAGCGACTACTGCGTGAGCGCCGACATCAAGACCCACGAGGCGGTGCGCGAGCAGCTGGGGGCCATCCCCGAGGAGAACCTCGACCCCTATAACGTCTGCCGCATCCTCGGCTACGGCGTCACCCCCAACGCCATCGACGTACCGGTCGTGCCGCGGGGCTACAGGCTTTTGAGCCGCGTTCCCCGGCTGCCGATGCCGGTGATCGAAAACCTTGTCAGCCATTTCAAGACCCTCAAGCGGGTGTATGCCGCCACCATCGACGAACTCGACGAGGTCGAAGGCATCGGCGAGGTCCGCGCGAAAACGATAAAAGACGGCCTGAAGCGCCTGCGGGAGCAGGCTCTCCTCGACCGTCACGCGTGAGGGCCACGGACTATTCCTTCTTTTTTTCTTCCTGACGGTATTTTTGCAGATCGACGTTTTCGACGAACCGGGCGTAAGCCCGGTTTTCTTCCACCCTGACGACGCGGTAGCGTTTGTTCTCGTCGGTGATGAGTTCGTCGCCGACGCTGGCGACGATGGGGACGGTCATGAGCGTACGCCCGTTTTCCTCGTCGATGATGATATAGTAGTCGTGCGCCTTCTGCGGCGCCTGTTCGGGTTTCTGCTGGATGGGCAGGAGGCCCAAAGGCAGCAGGTGGAGCAGCCCGAAAGCCACGAGGCCGCCGACGAGCAAGGCGGCGACGGCGATGACGATGAACAGCTGCCGTTTGGCGACCACGGCCGGTCCCTCCCTGTCAGTCTTTGCGCTTTCTGCCGAGGAAGTTGACGAATTCGAAACGGCGGAAGCGGGCCAGCTTCCGTTTGGCTTCCCGCCAACTGCCGGTGCTGACGAACAGGAAGCCGGCAATGCCGGCGGCCAGGAAGCCGGCGATGGTGAGGATGTCGCGCCAGTACCCGCCGGGCGGCGCCGGCGGCGGGTCTGCGGTACCGGCGGCGGGGCCGGCTGCGGCCGGGGCGAGGAAGAGGGGCACGAGGTCGGCGAACAGGGCGGCGCTCCGTTCGGCCTCCTCGCGGGTGTTGTACTGGGTGCCGAACTCGACGAGCATCGCCTGCGGGTTCATGTCCTGGTTGTAGTTGCCGTGGGCGATGAAGATGCCGCGGATAAGGCCCTCATATTTGCCGTCGGCGGCGGCCTTGATCTGTTTGGCGTAGTTCATGGTGGCCTCGCGGTTCTGGTTCTGGCGGCCGACCACGAGGAGCAGCTTGACGACCGGCTGGTCGTCGATTGCATGCTGATAGGCGCTGCGCGGCGCGCTGTCGCGGTGGATGTCGAACAGGGTGGCCGGGCTTTGCTCGAGCAGGCGTTTGAAGGTGCGGCGCGAACGCTGGTAGGCGTTGGCGTCGTGGGGGTCGTGGCGGGTCTGGTCGTTTTCGACCGCGTAGCCGAGGGCGACGAGGCGCTGGGCGAACGCGTCGCCGACGCGGTATATGCCGCCGTTCCCGGGGATGGTCGCCGCGCCGTCGGTGGGGATGTACGATTCGTCGTTATGGGTGTAGTAGACGGCGACAAGCTGCTTGGGCGGGGCCGGACTGGGCGGCTCTATCCTAGCCGGCTCGGCGGGGCTGCCGGCCGGCGGCCCCGGCAGGATGTCGGGCGGCACCGGCGCCTGGACAGGCCTGGACATGGCGGCCAGGGGCGGCGGCTCGTCGCGGACGAAGCGGGCCCTGGCGAGCGTCCCTTCGACCGCCCGCACCTCGTAGAAACGGTTGTCCGCGGCGACGAACCCGTCGCCGGGGTGGACGGCCAGGCCGGTTTCCAGGATGACGCGGCCGTTTTCGTCGACTACGGTCATATAGCCGTCGCTGAGCTCGGGGCCGGTGAACGGCTCCGCCGCAGCAGCCGGAGCGGCGATGCAGAGGAGAAGCGCCAGGATGACGGCAATGCGGGTCATGACGTAACCTCGCCAGAAGAGGAATTATATGTCTAGCGTGTCCTTAACCGGCAAAGTTTATGTTAGCAAGGGCCGCAGGCAAAATAAAAACCGCCGCGCTTCCGCGGCGGTTCTGGCCAACCGTTATGACAGGTGGAAGATGCCCAAAGTGGTGATGTTGCGATGCTCCTGGCGCAGCACTTCGCCGAGGTCGAGTCCGGCGAGGTTGCACAGTGCCGCCATGTAGAACAGGCTGCGCCCCAACTCGTTGACGATGACCTCCTTGCAGTGATCGCAGGGCTCGCCGGAGAGGTGGGAGGAGACGAAGTTCTTCAGGTCGCTGTATTGGGTTTCGGCTGGCGCCTGCTGGCGGCCGGCCTTGATTTCCACGCAGCCGCATTCGGTGACGGCTTTGGCGAAGGCGCGGTTGACCCGGGCCGACGCTTCCTGGTATTTGGTGAGAACATCGAGAACGCTGCGATGGCGGATGAGGCACTCGTCCACCGTCGTCTGGAATTCCTCGCAACACTTGTCATCCACTCGGCCAACACCTCGCTTTAGGCTTATTATATAAACACCGTTCCGTCATTGTCAATGCCGGCATTTTCGTAAATCATTCATTGACAAGAAACGGAAGGCTGTGTTAAAATATTTAATTTTGACAGGGGTATAAAAAATATGCTATACTATACGCATACGCTATTGGAGGTGCCGCAATGTTGATGATCGGGGACAAGGTTGTTTACCCCATGCACGGTGCCGGGGTAATCGAAGCAGTCGAAGAACACGAGATTCTCGGTCAGCGGCAGCTCTACTATATTCTCACCATGCCCTACGGCGGCATGCGGGTGATGATCCCGCTGAAAAACGCCGACAGCGTGGGCCTGCGCGGCGTGATCGGCGAGCCGGAGGTTCCCAAGGTCATCGACGTCCTCCGCACCGCGCCCTGCCCGACGAACGCCAACTGGAACCGACGATTCAACGCCAACCTGACGAAAATCAAGAGCGGCAATATCTACGAGGTGGCGGAGGTTGTCCGCAACCTAATGCTGCAGGACCGGATCAAGAAATTGTCCACCGGCGAAAGGCGGCTGCTCGATACGGCCAGGCAGATTCTCGTCAGCGAGCTGGTGCTGGCCTGCAATAAGGATCTGTGCAGCGTCGAGGCCTGGATAGACGGTCTGTTTCACGAAAGTACGCCAGGCAACTGACGTATTTTTTTTGTCGGCGCGGGATAAACTAAGGTAAAATTTCCATTAAATGTATTTTAACGCTTGCCGGAGAGCCCCCAAGTCTATTATAATTTAATAGTGACCGATAAGGAGGTGAAATATTGCTTGATAAGGCCCTAAGATTCGTGATCACGGTCCTTGCAGCAGTGGCCGGACTGGTTTTAGCCGACCGCATCATCCCGATCCTGGCGACCTTCGTCAATCCCGAGCTGCTTCGCTACGGCATCTTCGGCATAACCGTCGCGACCATCGTATCCTTCGCCCTCGGCGCGGCGGTGGGCGGATTCATCGGCTACCTGCTGGCACCCTTCATCATCAAACGGTTATGGCAGTTCACCTACTGGGTGGAAGCCAGGCTGAACAAGATGCCTGTGTACGACGTAATCGCCGGTTCCCTGGGTTTAGCCGTCGGACTTATAATTTCTAATTTATTGGGTTCCGCATTCCTGCCGATCCCCATAGTTGGCAAATATATTCCCGGCATAATCAGCATCGTCCTCGGCTATATCGGCATCAACGTAGCCATCCGCAAGCGGGAAGAGCTGTTCAGCCTCTTCGCCATGGTCCCGTGGCTCAGCAGGGACAAAGGCAAGGATAAGGCTTCCAACATCGCCCAGTACAAGATCCTCGACACGAGCGTCATCATCGACGGACGGATCGCCGACATCTGCAAAAGCGGTTTTATCGAGGGCACGCTGCTCATCCCGGGGTTCGTCCTCGAAGAGCTGCAGCATATCGCCGACTCCTCCGACCTGCTGAAACGCAACCGCGGGCGCCGCGGCCTGGACATCCTCAACCGCGTCCAGAAGGAACTGGGGATGTACGTCCAGATCGACAGCCGCGACTTCGACGACATCGCCGAGGTGGACTCCAAGCTGGTCAAGCTGGGCCAACTGGTCAAGGGCAAGATCGTGACCAACGACTACAACCTCAATAAAGTCGCCGAACTGCAGGGCGTGCCGGTGCTCAACATCAACGAGCTGGCCAACGCGGTCAAACCGGTCGTGCTGCCCGGCGAAGAGATGGTCGTGCACGTCGTCAAGGACGGCAAGGAATTCGGCCAGGGAGTGGCCTACCTGGACGACGGCACGATGATCGTCGTCGACGGCGGCAAGCGCCATATCGGCGAGACCATCGGCGTGCTGGTGACGTCGGTGCTGCAAACGGCGGCCGGCCGCATGATTTTCGCCAAACCGAAAGCGCTGTGAATCCGCTGTAAAGGAGAATCTGGCATGGTGACGGCAATTATTGCCGCCGCCGGACAAGGCAAAAGAATGGACAGGGGAATAAACAAGATGTTTATTCCCCTTCTTGATGGTCCGGTGGTGGCGTACAGTATCAAAGCCCTGGCGGCTTGCCCCAAAGTGGCGTTTTTTGTTGTCGTGGTGGCGCCGGGAGAAGAGGCCGCAATGGAAAGCCTGCTGGCCGGCTTGAGGCTGGACAGGGGCTGGCGGGTGGTGGCCGGCGGCCGCGAGCGCCAGCACTCTGTGGCCAACGCCCTGGCCGCCGTCCCGGCGGCGAGCGAAATCATCCTCGTCCACGACGGAGCGCGGCCGCTCGTCGCGCCGGCCACGGTCGGCGCCGCCGTCGCCGCCGCCCGCGACCACGGGGCGGCCGTGGTGGCCGTGCCGGTCAAGGACACGATCAAGACGGTCGACGCCGGCGGCTGTATCGTCGCCACCTTGGAGCGCAGCACGCTGTGGGCCATGCAGACGCCCCAGGCGTTCGCCGCCGGCCTGCTGCGCGCGGCATACGCGGCCGCGGCGCGGGACGGCGTGCTGGCGACGGACGACGCCGCCCTGGTCGAGCGGCTGGGCCACAAGGTCAAGATCGTCCCCGGCAGCTACGGCAACCTGAAGATAACCACCCCGGAGGACCTGGCGACGGCCCGGGCGCTGCTGGGGAGCGAGGGGCAGAGCATGCAGAGAATCGGTACCGGCTACGACGTCCACCGCCTGGTGGCGGGCCGCCCGCTCATCCTGGGCGGCGTGGACATCCCCTGCGAACGCGGCCTTGCAGGCCACTCCGACGCCGACGTCCTCCTCCACGCCGTCAAGGACGCCCTCCTGGGGGCGGCGGCCCTGGGCGACATCGGCCGCCACTTCCCGGACAGCGACCCGGCCTACAAAGGGATTTCCAGCCTCAAGCTGCTGGCCATCGTCGGCGAAAAGCTGGCCGCCGCCGGCTGGCGCGTGCACAACATCGACGCCGTGATAATCGCCGAAAAGCCCAAGCTCGCGCCCCACATCCCGGCCATGAACGCCAACATCGCCGCCACGCTCGGCATCGCCGCCGGGCAGGTCAACGTCAAGGCGACGACCACCGAGGGCTTAGGGTTCGCCGGCCGCGGCGAAGGCATCGCCGCCCAGGCCGCGGCCACGATTGTGCCGGCCCGATGACGGGCGCATAAAAGCGAAAAGTTGGCGCATACTATGCACATGCCTCGGCTCGCGAGCATATATGGGTAGCGGAGGTGTGTGAACGTTATGGCCAGATTGCTCTGTAGCCTGCTGATATTGTTGAGCTTATCGGCGCCGCTGCCGGCGAGCGCGGCCGGGTTCAGCGTGAACGTCGCCGTCAGCCGCCACGAGGACGGCACCGCCACCGGCGAGCTGTGGTACAACGACCGCGTCGTCTGGCGGCTGCGGATCATCAGCGACGGCGCCCAGCCGGTGTCCGGCCCCGCCGGGACGAATACGACGGTGGTCGTGCCGGATATGGCGAGCGGCATGTTCCTGCTCAAGGTTTATAATCAATAACTTTGCAGGCCGTTGATAGGCCCCATCTGCGGCGTTGCTCCTCGGCTGCCATCCTCAGCGTACGTTCGTGTACGCTTCCGGTGTCAGCCTCCGGTGCGCCTTGCATCTGGGGCCTCTGAACGGCCTGGCACAATTCGACGGGGCACCTGCGCTCGCAGGTGCATTTTTGTTTTTGGTTTGCGTAATATCGTATTATGGATTAAAATACTAAAAGAAAAGGACAGCCTTTGAGGAGGTTTACATATGAATGAACTGCGCGTGAGATTCGCCCCCAGCCCGACCGGCCCCTTCCACATCGGCGGCGCCCGCTCGGCCCTGTTCAACTGGCTGCTGGCCCGCCGGGAGGGCGGCAAGTTCATCCTCCGCATCGAGGACACCGACCTGGAGCGGTCGAGCCGCGAGTCGGAGGAAAATATCAAAGAAGCGCTGCGCTGGCTCGGCATCGACTGGGACGAGGGCGTGGACGTCGGCGGCCCCTACGGCCCGTACCGCCAGACCGAACGGCTCGGCCTGTACCGCGAATACACCGCCAAGCTGCTGGCTGCCGGCCACGCCTACCACTGCTACTGCAGCGAGGACGAGCTGGAGGCCGAGCGCCAGGCGCAGCTCGCCAAGGGCGAGACGCCCCGCTACGGCGGCCGCTGCCGCTGCCTGGGCGACGAGGACCGCCGGCGGCTGGCCGCCGAAGGCCGCAAGCCGACCGTGCGCTTCCGGGTGCCGGAGGGCAAGGCGATCATCTTCAACGACCTCGTCCGCGGCACCGTCAGCTTCGAATCCTCCGGCGTCGGCGACTTCGTCATCGTCAAGTCGGACGGCATCCCGGTCTACAACTACGCCGTCGTGCTCGACGACGCCCTCATGCGCGTCACCCACGTCATCCGCGCCGAGGAGCACCTCTCGAACACGCCGCGGCAGATCGTCATCTACGAGGCGCTCGGCTTCCCCCTGCCCGCGTTCGGGCACATCTCCCTCATCCTCGGCAAGGACCGCACCAAGATGAGCAAGCGCCACGGCGCCACCTCCGTCGAGCAGTACAAGTGCCTCGGCTACCTGCCGGCGGCGATCGTCAACTTCCTCGCCCTCCTCGGCTGGGCCCCGGAAGGGGAAGAGGAGATCTTCAGCCGCGAGGAGCTGATCAGCCGCTTTTCCCTCGACCGGGTGGCCAAGAATCCGGCCGTGTTCGACGTCGACAAGCTCAACTGGCTCAACGCCCACTACCTCCGCGCCGCCGGCCCGGCCGTCATCACCGAGCTCGCCCTGCCCCACCTGGCGGCGGCCGGCTACGTCACCCTGCCGCTCTCCGGCAACGAGCGGGCCTGGCTGGAGCAGGCGGTGGCCGTCGTGCAGGAGCATATCAGCTACGCCGCCCAGGCCGCCGAGCATCTCGCCGTCTTCTTCAAGGACGACGTCGCCTTTGAGAGCGACGAGGCGGCGGCTATCCTCCGCGACGCCGACATCCCGCCGGTCATGGCCGCCTTCCGCGAGCGCCTGGCCGCCCTCCCGGCCCTCGACGACGCGGCCGTCAAGGGCGTGCTCAAGGGCATCGTCAAGGACCTCAAGCTGGGCGGCAACAAGGTCTACATGCCTGTCCGCATCGCCCTGACCGGCCAGGCCCACGGCCCCGACCTCATCCGCCTGATCGTGCTGCTGGGCAAAGACCGGGTGCTGGCGCGGCTGGAAAAGACGCTAAAAGCCATTTGACAGCGCTTCTTGTCCCCCTGTATAATGAGGATGATGGCCATATATTATAAAACCTATCAAAATACTGGGATATGCGTTGAACGGGAGAAGTAGGCGCACACCGCCCGGCAGAGAGGTACCGCCGCAGGCTGAGAGCGGTACCGGGTACGGCGCGGCCGAAATGCACCCGCGAGCAGGGCGGCGGAAAGCGAGTATGCCGTTCCCGGCCGGCCGCCGTTATCCGGCCGCCTGAGGGGCGCGAGCGCGCCCGAAGCAGAGTGGAACCACGGGCCACCGTCTCTGATGAGGCGGCGGCTTTTTTGCATGGAACCGCAATCCTGATGCAAGAGAGGGGAACAATATGTTCGCGCGCCTGAAAAAAGATGTCCAGTCGGTCTTCGACCGCGACCCGGCCGCGAAGAGCGTGCTGGAGGTAATCCTCTGCTACCCCGGTCTCCACGCCATCTGGTTTTACCGCCTGGCCCACTGGCTGCACCTCAAGGGCTGGGTGCTGCTGCCGCGGATGATATCCAACCTGGCCCGCTTCCTTACCGGCATCGAGATCCACCCCGGCGCAAAAATAGGCGAAGGGTTGTTCATCGACCACGGTATGGGCGTGGTCATCGGCGAGACGGCCGAGCTCGGCAGCAACGTGACCCTCTACCAGGGGGTGACGCTCGGCGGCACCGGCAAGGAGAGGGGCAAGCGCCACCCGACCATCGGCAACAACGTCGTCGTCGCCACCGGCGCCAAAGTGCTCGGCTCGTTCACCGTCGGCGACAATTCGAAGATCGGCGCCGGCTCGGTCGTGCTGCACGCCGTGCCGCCCAATTCCACCGTCGTCGGCATCCCCGGCAAGGTGGTCGTCAAGGACGGCAACAAGGTGTTGAGCGACGAGGCGGCGAATATAGACCTCAATCACGACAACCTTCCCGACCCCGAGGGCGAGATGCTGCTCTGCCTCCACCGCCACCTGGCGCGGCTGGAGCAGCGGGTGGTCCAGTTAGAAGAGGAGCTGAAGAACCGTGGGCCTGAAAGTTTATAACAGCCTGACCAAGCGCAAGGAAGAGTTCCGGCCGGTCGAACCGGGCAAGGTGAATATGTACGTCTGCGGGGTGACCCCTTACAACCACCCCCACATCGGCAACGCCCGCCCGTTCGTCACCTGGGACGTCATCCGCCGCTATCTGGAGCATAAGGACCTTGCCGTCTACCATGTGCAGAACTTCACCGACGTCGACGACAAGATCATCGCCGCCGCCAACGCCGCGGGCGTGACCTGGGACGCGATTGCGGGCCGCTACATCAAGGCGTACTTCGAGGTGATGGATAAGCTCAACATCCGCCGCGCCCACCTCTACCCGACGGTGTCGGACCACATGGGCGACATCATCGCCATGGTCGAAAAGCTGGTCGCCAAGGGCTTCGCCTACGTGGTGGACGGCGACGTCTACTTCAGCGTGGAGAAGTTCGCCGGCTACGGCAAGCTGTCGGGCCGCAGCCTCGACGACATGAAGGCCGGGGCGCGCGTGGAGGTGGACGAGCGCAAGCGCCACCCCATGGACTTCGCCCTCTGGAAGAGCGCCAAGCCGGGCGAGCCGTCGTGGCCGAGCCCCTGGGGGCCGGGCCGGCCGGGCTGGCACATCGAGTGCTCGGCGATGGCGGCCAAGTACCTCGGCCACGGCTTCGACTTCCACGGCGGCGGCAGCGACCTCATCTTCCCCCACCACGAGAACGAGATCGCCCAGTCCGAGGCCTGCGCCGGCTGCGGCCCCTTCGTGCGCTACTGGCTGCACAACGGCTTCATCACCGTCAACGAGGAGAAGATGTCCAAGTCGCTCGGCAACTTCTTCCTCGTCAAGGATATCCTCGCCCACTACCCGGCGGAGGTGCTGCGCTTCTTCATCCTTGCCACCCACTACCGCAGCCCGCTGAACTTCAGCGACGAGCAGCTGGCCGAGGCCGGCCGAGGCCTGGAGCGGCTGCGGACGGCGATCGACAATATGAAGTACCTCGCCAATACCACCGTGGCGCGGGGGGCGAGCGACGCCTCCCAGGCGCTGCTGGCGGCCGCCTCCCGGGCGCGCGCCGACTTCGACGCCGCCATGGACGACGATTTCAACACCGCCTTGGCCATCAGCGTCATGCACGGGTTGGCCAAGGAGATCAACATCTACTACAGCGCCGTCATGGCAGGGAAAGCGCCGGCGGACGGCGAAGCATTAGCCGCAGTGCAGACCATCTACTACGAGCAGGCCGACATCCTCGGCCTGCTGGTGGCCGAGCGGACCGGCGCCCCCGACGTGGTCGCCGCCGCGCCGGACAGCGGCGCCGCCGTTGCCGCCCTCCTCGACTTCATCGTCGAGATCCGCCAGGAGGCCCGCCAGAAGAAGGACTGGGCCACCGCCGACCGCATCCGCGACCGGCTGGGCGAGCTGGGCTACGGCATCGAGGATTCGCCCCAGGGAGCAAGGTGGAAGAAACGTGAAGTTTGACCAATACGAGCTGCTGGCCGCCCGGACGTTCGGCGACGTGGGCGCCGACGGCGCGCCGCGGCCCCGCTTCGCCGCCGCCGACGCCCGGGCGCTGCCCCCGCTGGTGCTGGCCTACGTCGGCGACGCCTTCTTCAACCTCTATGTGCGGACGCGGCTGCTGGCCTTCGAGCAGAACCGGGTGCGGGTGCTGCACGGCTACGGGGCGAGGATGGTCTCGGCCACCCTGCAGGCCCGGGCGCTGCGGGCGCTGGAAGGCGCGTTGAGCGAGGACGAGCTGGCCGTGGTGCGGCGGGGCCGCAACGCCAAGTCGACGGTGCCGAAGAGCGCCTCGGTGGGCGACTACCGCGCCAGCACCGGGTTCGAGGCCCTGCTCGGCTACCTGTACCTCAGCGGCGAAGAAGCCCGTTTGGCGTCGCTCGCCGGCGAGGCGTTTGTCGTTATTTCCCGGAAATTAGCGAATCCGGATGAAGGCGGCGAAGAGCAATGAAAGTAAAACTGATCTGCCATACCCCCGACCCCGAGCGCACGGTGGCCATGTCGGCCCGCCTGTGCTACTCGGCGGCCGGCGCCGAGCAGCTGGCCGAGAAGCTGTCGCCCGCGCAGGTTGCCAAGCTGGTCGACAAGATCGTCGCAATGGGGCACCTGTCGACCTTCGAGCACGCCAGCTTCACCTTCGCGGTCGAGGGCGTGTCGCGGGTGCTCACCCACCAGCTGGTCCGCCACCGCATCGCCTCCTATTCGCAGCAGTCGCAGCGCTACGTCAAGGAACACGACTTCGAGTACATAGTGCCGCCGACCGTGGCGGCCAACCCCCAGGCGGCGGCCAGGTTCGCCGCCCTCATGGGCGACATCAGGGCCGCGTACGACGAACTGACCGCCCTCGGCGTCCACCAGGAGGACGCCCGCTACGTGCTGGCCAACGCCACCGAAACCAAGATCGTCGTCACCATGAACGCCCGCTCGCTGCTGCACTTCTTCGAGCTGCGCTGCTGTTCGCGGGCCCAGTGGGAGATCCGCCGCCTGGCCGAGGCCATGCTGGCCGAGGTCCGCAAGGCCGCGCCGCACCTTTTTTCCAAGGCCGGGCCGACGTGCGTGACGCGCGGCGTTTGCGAAGAAGGCGACCTGTCATGCGGCCGCTTGGCGGCGCTGCAGAATAAGCAATAACCGGGGGTAGCCCCGGTTTCTTTGTACTCATAATCGCCCGCCGTTCGGGCAAAAATATAAGGCCACCGCTTGTGGCCGAGGGGGCAGGAACGTGAGCGAGGAGTTCGTCGCCGGACGCAACAGCGTCCTTGAGGCGCTGAAGAGCGGCCGGCCGGTCAACAAGGTGCTGGTGGCCAAAGGCGATCGGCAGGGTTCGCTGCGGGAGATCGTCGGCCAGGCGCGGGCCAGGGGCCTCGTCGTCCAGGAGGTGGAAGCCGCCAAGCTGGCGGAGATCGCCGGCGGCGTGCGCCACCAGGGCGTCGTCGCCATGGTGCCGCCGGTGGCCTACGCCGAGGTGGAGGACATCCTCGCCAAGGCGCGGGCCTTGGGCGAGCCGCCCTTCCTCGTGCTGCTCGACGAGCTGGAGGACCCGCACAACCTCGGCGCCATCCTCCGCACCGCCGACGCCGCCGGCGTGCACGGCGTCCTCATCCCCAAGCGGCGCAGCGCCCCGCTGTCGGCCACCGTCGCCAAGACCTCGGCCGGGGCGGTCGAGTACGTGCCGGTGGCGCGAGTCGGCAATGTCGTCCAGGCCATCGAGGCCCTCAAAAAGGAGGGCCTGTGGGTGGTGGGAGCGGACATGGAGGGCGACAAGCCGTACTATCAGGCCGACCTCAAAGGCCCGGTGCTGGTGGTGGTGGGCGGCGAGGGCCGCGGCCTCGGCCGGCTGGCGAGAGAGGCGTGCGATTTCGTCGTGCGCATCCCGATGCGGGGCAAAATAAGTTCGCTGAACGCCTCAGTAGCGTGTTCGCTGCTGTTGTACGAAGTATACAGGCAAAGGGAGACATGACCTTGTGACGCGTAAAACCCGGCTGGTCGCAGCTTTCGTCATCGTCGCGCTCGTTATGGCCGTCGCCGTGGCCGCGCGCCCGCTCATCGGCGGCGCGGTCTGCGCGGGCGTGGCCGTGGAAGGCGTGGCCGTGGGCGGCCTCGGCCGGGACGAACTCGTCCAGCTGCTGACGGCCTGGCGGCAGGATTACGGGCGCCGCCATGTCGTCGTTTATTACGGCGACACCTCCTTTCCCCTCGACGCGGCCAGCATCGACTACGACCTCGACGCCGAGGCCACCGCGGACGAGGCGTTCGCCTACGGCCGCCGCGGTTCGCCGTGGGAACGGCTGCAAAGCATCGTCGCCGCCCGCCGCGAGGGCTACGTGATTCCGGCCCGGGTCAGGTACGACGACGCCAAGCTGGCCGCCCTGCTGGCAGCCTGGCAGGAGACCATCGACCGGCCGCCGCGCAACGCCGCCATCAGCCTGGAGGAAGGCGGCATCGTGCCCCAGGAGCAGGGGCGCAAGCTGAACGTGGCGGCGGCCAAGCCGCTCGTCCTCCAGGCGCTGCGCGCCGGCGACGTCAGCGAACTGCCGCTGCCGGTGACGCCCATCTATCCGGCCGTGACCGTCGCCGACCTCCGCCAGACAGGCATCAAGGAGATCTGGTCGTCGTTCACCACCGCCTTCGATGCCGCCGACGCCAACCGCTCCGCCAACATCCGCCTGTCGGCCCGCCGGATCAACGGCTATATCCTCTACCCCGGCCAGGTGTTTTCCTTCAATCAGGTGGTGGGGCCCCGCGACCGCGAGCACGGCTTCAAGGAGGCGCTGGAGATCGTCGGCGGCGAGTTCGTGCCCGGCATCGGCGGCGGCGTGTGCCAGGTGTCCTCGACCCTCTATAACGCCGTCCTGCTCGCCAACCTGACGATCGTCGAACGGACCAACCACTCCAAGCCGCTGGGCTACGTCAGCCTCGGCCGCGACGCCACCGTCGCGTACGGGGTGCTCGATTTCAAGTTCGCCAACGACACCGGCGCGCCGGTCATCATCCTGGCCGAAACGGTCAAGGACAAGCTGAAGGTGGGCATCGTCGGCCGCGAGCCGCTGCCGGTCGCCGTCGAGGTCGTGGCGGCCGACCGCCAGGTCATCCCGCCGGCGGTCGTCAAAAAACAGGACCCGGAGCTCTTTCTCGGCGAGACCAGGGTGGACAAGCAGGGCAAGCCGGGGTACGAGGTGACCACGCTGCGGGTGGTGAGCGCCGGCGGCCGGGAGATCAGGCGGGAGACGCTGGCCAGGGACCGGTATTTGCCGGAGAACACGATCGTCAAGGTGGGGACGAAGCTGCCGCCGTTCTCCCAAAGAAGCGCGGCGCCGGCCCCGGAGAAGAGCCGGCAAAATTAACGGACATTCTTGCGGGCCATGGCGCATAAAGATTAATGGGGTTGTCATCGTCGCCGCCGCCGCTGTCCGGCAGGGCGGGAGGAAGCTCCTGGCGGCGCTGCGCCGCGGTCCGGGACGGTTTGCGGCCCCCAAGAATAGCTTGACTAAGTGGCGGGGGTGGGTTATAATTTGGGATGAAAGTGGCATGTACAATATATTGTGGCACTAAGCGATTTAGTGCGTTTTCTTTTTACGGCCGGCAAGTTGAAGAGTGGGGGCGATATGATGCGGGCTAATACCCAACGCGATCTTTATAGCTGCTTCGAAAACATGACCGACGAAGACATCGTAATCGACGCCAAGGACAACGACAACACGGTCGCACTGGAGTATTTGATCAACAAGTACCGCAATTTCGTCCGCGCCAAGGCCAGGTCCTACTTCCTCATCGGCGCCGACCGCGAGGACATCATCCAGGAGGGCATGATCGGGCTTTATAAGGCGATCCGCGATTTCCGCAACGACAAGCTCTCATCCTTCCGCGCCTTCGCCGAGCTGTGCGTGACCCGCCAGATCATCACCGCCATCAAGACCGCCACCCGCCAGAAACATATCCCCCTGAACTCGTACGTTTCCCTCAACAAACCCATCTACGACGAAGATTCCGACCGCACCCTGCTCGACGTGCTGTCGGGTTCGAAGATCTCCGACCCCGAGGAGCTGGTCATCAGCCGCGAGGAGTTCGTCGACATCGAGGAGAAGATGGGGGAGATCCTCAGCGACCTCGAATGGAAAGTGCTGATGTCCTACCTCGACGGCAAGTCCTACCAGGAGATCGCCGTGGAGCTCGACCGCCATGTCAAGTCGATCGACAACGCCCTGCAGCGGGTCAAGCGCAAACTGGAGCGCTACCTCGACAACCGCGCCGACGACAGCGAGGTCGGCAGCATGTATAAGGGGCTGGCCAACCTCAACAAGGAACTGCAGGACGAATTGCTGGACGATTACGACGCGGCCGACGATTGATAGTTAAAAACGACACCCGCGGGTGTCGTTTTTTGCGGTTTCAGTCCTCTTTGCTTTCGCAGCCCTCGTCGCTCTTGCCGTAGTCGGTGATGTAGGCGCGCAGGTTCTCGGGCGAGGCCGAATAGTTCAGCCAGAAATCGTCGCCCTCCACGATGACCCAGTTTTCGTCGGGGCGGATGGCGGCTTCGCGGTCGTCGTCGGCGCTGAATTGCTTCATCACCAGCACCGGCTCGTTGCGGAACGTGATGATGAGCCCTTTCGAAGCCAGCAGGTTGATGAGATAGTCGTACGGGTTGTCGCTGCCCTGCCAGAAGCACTTGCCGCACATGTACTCGCCGTTTTTGTAGTACACGTCGCGCACGGCCCGGCCGCAGCCGCAGGTGAATTTCTCCATGATGTTCGCTCCCTTCGTGTCGGGTCAAGATGATTATAACACACTTGTCCGGCCGGGGTGCCCATAAAAGTATGTTATTGCCGCCGCTGCCCGGAGTTATGCTGACGGAGGGGAAATGCGATGGATTTCGTCATCAAGTCGCCGCAGGGCGACCCTGAGGCGGTGGCCGCCGTCTCGCCGGAGGTGATCGCCAACCAGCGCGTCGGGGCGCGGCTGACGTTCGCCACCCCCCACGACCTGACGGTCGAGTTCGCGGGCGGGTCGTTCTCGGTCGACGACATCGACCTCATCGTCTATATCGTGCCCGACGAGTTCTTCTGCTATCGGCGCGACGAGTACGCGGCGAAATTCATCCTGCCCTGCCGGCAACTGCTCGTCGACCACCGGCCGCCGGTCGGCGCCGTCAACGCGCGGGCGATCGTTTCGGCGGCGACGTAGTTTTTTGTCTTTTGGGGGAGGATTTTATCATACCTTGCCGAATATTTTACAGCACATTTTGCGGTGCGGGGGAGGGGCCTAGGCCATGCCGATAGCCATCCAGATGGTCGTGGATTATGTCCAGGAGCTGAAGGGCTCGCAGGAAAAACTGGTGCTGCTCGTGGGCAAGCCGGGGAGCGGCAAGAGCAAGATCATGCGCGAGCTCGGCCTCAACCGCGGCTGGCGCTACGTCGACTGCCGGGAGCTGGTGACCGACGAGTTGCTGGAGCTGGTGCCGAAGGCGCGGCCGCAGGAGGCGCCGCGGCTGATGGACAAGCTGCTGGAGGCCGAGCGGGCCGAGGTCATCCTGCTCGACAACGTCCAGGTGATGTTCACGCCGATGCTCAACCTCGACCCGTTGGTGCTGCTGCGCCAGCTGGGCAGGAAGCACGCCATCGTCGCCGCCTGGCCGGGCGAGTACGCGGACGGCAAGCTGGCCTTCACCGAGCCCGGGCTGCCGGCCAAGCGTTTTCCGGCCGGCGACCTGAAGGTTATCGAGATCGGCTGAGCGCTGGAATATCTGACCTTTGCCGCTGACAAATACGGACGAAAAGTCTGGCAAATGGCCTGACAAATGGTCTGACAGGACATCTGACAAGTACGCCGGGTTATGTACGAACCCCGGCGTGTATTTTTTTTGCCGGAAAAGGAAAATTATTTTTTGCGCGCAGGAGGATTTTTCTTGGGCGTGTCGTATAATAAATATTAGATAATAATTATTATTAAATAGGGAGGAATACATATGACCGCCAAAGTTGGTCAAAAAGCGCCCGATTTTGCCATGCCGACGACGAAGAACATCGATATCCTCGATCATGTCGCCAAGCTGGCCGATTACAAGGGGAAGTGGCTCGTCCTCTTCTTCTATCCGCTCGATTTCACCTTCGTGTGCCCGACCGAGATCCGCGGTTTCAACGCGCGCCTCGCCGATTTCCGCGCCGCCGGGGCCGAGATTCTCGGGGCGAGCGTGGACAGCGTGTACAGCCACCGGGCGTGGGTCAGGACGCAGCCAGCCGAGGGCGGGCTCGGCGGCCTGGAGTATCCGCTGGCGTCCGACATTACCAAGGAGGTGGCCCGCAGCTACGGGGTGCTGATCGATGAGCAGGGCATCGCCCTGCGCGGCCTGTTCATCATTGATCCCGAGGGCATCCTGCGCTATGCGGTGGTCAGCGACCTCAACGTCGGCCGCAGCGTCGACGAGACGCTCCGGGTGCTGCAGGCGCTGCAGAGCGGGGGCTTGTGCCCGATCGACTGGCATCCGGGCGAGAGGACCTTGTAGCCGAAACGTTACGGCCGTTGATAATGCCCCATCTGCTGCGTTGCTCCTCAGATGCTTGCTAGCGTACGTGCCGAGTACGCTTGCGATGCTGTTACACCTTTTCTCTGCAAACCATGTATGCATACTTGGTCGCGGAGGAAACGGTACCGCGCATCTTCCGGTGCGCCTTGCACCTGGGGCATTCTGAACGGCCGCGGCATGACGGGAAAAGGGACGACAATGTCGTCCTTTTTTTGCGTTTATAAAGAGCGGTAGAGCGGTCTACACTACTTTCGACGGGAGGTGCGGACATGGGAGAGCTGGGTTCGATCGTTTTTACCGTTGTCGCGACGATGGCGGTGCTGGTCACAATCTGGCTGGTGGCCGGCAAGCGCCAGATGGCCGACCTGACGCCGCTCGATTTCGCCATGTCGATCACCGCCGGGACGGTGGCCGGGGCGAGCATCGCCGATCCGCGCATCGAGCTGGGGCATGCGTTGGCCGCTTTGGTGGTGCTCGGGGCGACCCAGGTCGCGGTCAGCTGGATCAGTATGAAGTACCGGGGGGTGTACACCCGTATCAATTACGCGCCGACGGTGGTGGTGGAGGACGGCCAGCTCATCAAGGCCAATCTGCGGGGGGCGCGGATGACGGCCGAGATGCTGCTGCAGATGCTGCGGGAGAAGGATGTTTTCGACATTACCGAGGTGGAGCTGGCGATCCTCGAGCCGACCGGCCGGCTGAGCGTGCTGAAGAAGGCGGAGTATCTGCCGCTCACCGCCAGACGCCTGGGGCGGGAAGTGGCGCCCAACCGCGTGCTGGTGCCGGTGGTGCTTGAGGGGGAGCTGCAGGAGGCGGCTTTATCGAAGCTCGGTTTTTCCGCCGGGCAGATCGAGGAGTTCCGCGGGCGGTACGGCGAGCGGCTGGAGGAGGTTTTCGTAGCCTTTATGGACCGGGAGGGGCAGCTGCACGTGGTCAGGGAGGATGTGGCCGAGAACGGCTCGTTCCTGCATTGACGGAGGAGTTCGCCGGCGGGCGGCGAAGGAAGGGGGCAGATATGACGGACGTTGGCGAACCGCAGTGCGGCGGGCTCGTCCTGCGCGGGGCTGTGGCGCATACCGTGCGGTTGCGCGGAATATGATGGGGATGTGCGGGCGGCCTGGCGATAAATATGCCGGGACGCTTGAATTTGGGTAATGATGGTATATAATGTATAATAGTGTGTCCAATGTTGGGGGGATTTTCGTTTGAACGAATATGTAATAGCGGTGATAATCGGCATCGTGGAAGGGCTGACCGAGTTCTTGCCCATTTCGTCGACCGGCCATATGATCCTGGTCGGGTCGCTGCTGGGCTTCGAGGGTGAGAAGGCCAGCGTCTTCGAGGTGTTCATCCAGCTGGGGGCCATCCTGTCGGTGTTCATCCTCTATCGCGACAAGTTTTACCGGATGATGGACGTGCGGAGGATCACGAGCACCGCCGGCCTGTCGGCCTGGCACGTGGCCGCGGGCATCGTGCCGGTGGCCGGCGTCGGGTTCCTGCTCCACGGGCCGATAAAGGCGTATCTCTTTTCGCCGTTCACGGTCATTATCGGCCTGGTGGCGGGGGCGGTGCTGATGCTGGCCGCCGAGTGGGCGGCCAAGCGGCCGGTGACCCGCGAGGTGGAGGATATGACCATCGCCCAGGCGTTCTTCGTCGGCCTGTTCCAGATCCTGGCGCTGTGGCCGGGCTTTTCGCGTTCCGGTTCGACGATCGCCGGCGGGCTGCTGTTCGGCATGAACCGCACGGCGGCGGCCGAGTTCTCGTTCATCGTCGCCGTGCCGCTGATGTTTATGGCGTGTTTGTACGACCTGCTGAAGGCGTTGAGTAAGTTCAGCCGTGACGACTTGGTGATGATCGCCATCGGCTTCGCGGTGTCGTTCGTCGTCGCCTATCTTTCCATCGTGTGGTTCCTGCGGTTCCTCAACCGCTCGACGCTGGCGTCGTTCGCCTATTATCGCTTCGTGCTGGCCGCGGTGTCGTACTGGTATTTCTTCATGCGGTGAGCGTTCCGCGCCGATAGGGGGTCAGAGTGTGAGCGGCTTCGATATGGTCAAGATGGCCAAGATGGCGATAAACGCGCGGAAGAATTTCGCCGCACGCCAGGGCCGCGTCCCGGAGGGCGGGGCGGAGGAGCGGACGGTGCCGACGGGGGCGGGCGATACGCGCGTGCTGCTGTACCGTCCGGCCGGCGGGCCGGCGGAGGCGTTGCCCATTTTCGTCAGCATGCACGGCGGCGGATTCGTGATGGGCAGCGCCGAGGACGACGATAAGTGGTGCCGGCGGATCGCCGACGGGGCGGGCTGCCTGGTGGTCAACGTGGATTACCGGCTGTCGCCGGAGCACAAGTTCCCGGTGGCCCTGGAGGAGTGCTACGATGTCGTCCGCTGGGTGCGCGGCGACGCCGCCGCGCTGGGCGCCGACCCGGCGCGGATCGCCGTCGGCGGCTTCAGCGCCGGGGGCAACCTGGCGGCGGCCCTTTGCCTGCTGGCGAAGGAACGGGGCGAGTTTTCCCTTGTTTTTCAGGTGCTGAACTACCCGCCCCTCGATCTGACCATCGACCCGTACAAGGACCCGCCGACGGCCGATAAGCTGTTGACGCCGAAGACGCGGGATTTTTTCACCGCCTGCTATTACAATACGCCGGCGGACATTTACAAGCCGCTCGTTTCGCCGCTGCTGGCCGGCGACCTCGGCGGGCTGCCGGCGGCGCTGGTCATTTCGGCCGAGTACGACCCGCTCCGCCCGGAGCAGGGCCGGTACGCCGCGCGCCTGGAGGCGGCGGGGGTGGATACGGCGTACAGGGTGTTCGCCGGCTGCTATCACGCGTTTACCCACTTCGGGGCGCCGGCCGCGGCGGAGGAGGCGGGGCGCCTGATGGTGGACAAGCTCCGCGGGGCTTTTGCGAAAAGTAAATAGATAACGAAAGAAAGACGGTAATCCCACCCGAAATGACAATAAACGCATGGCAAGCCCCCGTCCGCCGCCGCAAAACGGCCGACGGGGCTTGTTTTTTGTGTTCCCGTCATGGTGCCGACAGCAAAGAACGATCGACCTCAAGCCGTTCGGGAGCGCCTGGGGCATAGTACGATAGCCATGACACCGGGATACCTATAACCATATACTTCCAAGGCTTCAGGACCGCGCCACGGAGAGAATAGAGTGGCATGATTGCGCATGGAATTCATGAGACAATACTGCGGCATTTTCTGTTGTCAGATGGCCAAGAAGTTCTGCCGTGACCACTGTTCCTTGCGGTATTTCTTTACCAAGCTGCTATAATAGGTTCTTCAGCATATGGTCGTCGTCGGCAGCTGTTCCAGCTAGATAACATAATTATTCTAGAAGCAATATGTCGACATAATGAATAAAATATTATGAGTATGAATGTGAATGAAAGGAGAATGAAAGTGGGATACAGCCGTGACGAGTGTAATGATCATCGTCATTACCCTGCTCAATATAACCCTAATGTTGTTGTCGTACCTCATGCTTGTCCATCGGTATCTAATCATCATCACGTTGCCCACTGCGACCCTAAAATTATTATCGTCACACCCAGTCCACCCAGTCCACCGTGTCCTCCATGTCCAACCGGCGCAACAGGTGCCACAGGGGCTACGGGTGCCACAGGGGCCACCGGGGCTACCGGAGCTGGTGCCACAGGGGCCACCGGCGCAACCGGGGCCATGGGTGCTACCGGAGCCACGGGCGACGCTGGAGCCACGGGTGCCACGGGTGCTACCGGAGCCACGGGTGACGCTGGGGCAACGGGGGACCCTGGCGCCACAGGGGACACTGGTGCCACGGGTGCTACCGGAGCCACAGGCGCCACGGGTGATACAGGTGACGCTGGAGTCGCAGGCGCTACGGGTGCAACCGGGGCAACTGGTGCCACAGGCGCAACTGGGGCCACAGGCGCTACGGGTGCTACCGGCGACGCTGGGGCTACAGGACCTACTGGTGATACAGGAGCAACCGGAGCCACGGGGGCAACTGGTGATACAGGAGCTACCGGAGCCACGGGTGCCACAGGCGCAACTGGGGCTACGGGTGCTACCGGAGCTACCGGCGACGCTGGAGTCGCAGGTGCCACAGGTGCAACCGGGGCTACTGGGGCTACTGGGGCTACAGGACCTACTGGTGATACAGGAGCTACAGGAGCTACCGGGGATACCGGAGCTACCGGCGACGCTGGGGCAACCGGGGCTACAGGACCTACTGGTGATACAGGAGCTACAGGAGCTACAGGAGCTACAGGAGCTACCGGTGCTACAGGCGATGTAGGATCTACAGGGCCAACAGGTGCCACTGGAGAAGCCGTTTTGGCTTTTGGATCTTTAAGAGGAGCTAGTGTAGAAACACCTGGGGCAACATTCACACCTGTACCATTTAGTGTGGTTGGACCTTTATCAGATACTATCACAGTCAGTCTATCGGGCAATGAATTAGTGGTAGGAGAAAGCGGAATCTATCAAATAACGATATCTATTAACGCTGAAGCCACTACTGATCCAGACCCGGATCAACCATATCTAAATGCTATTATTACTGTCAATGGTGCACCGATTTTTGGCGATACTACTACTTTTTTCAAGATAGCTAACAGAAGTAGTTCAACGTTTGTCGTTCAAGCCGCTTTATCGGCAGGCGATGCAGTGGGAGTAAGTATTAGTACGGATTTCCCTGTTCTAGGTTATATGAATCGCTCTTTAACTGTTGTTCAATTAAGTAATTAAAGAATTGTCAATATTAATAGTACTGGGCCTATATTGCCGTTTGTAGCTATAAACGCCGCCGCCGGAGCCGCGGTGCCAGCTTCGCTGTGGTACGCCTTGCCTGATTCCCCTTGTACGGGAACATACCTGAAAGGGTATGTTCCCGTCAGAGTGCAAACAAAACCCGCTTCCTAGCCTTGCGGCCTGAAAGCGGGTTTTGTCTGCACTCTTGGAGAGACCGTAACCAATATGGTCTCTTTCGCTTCTTGGGTTGCCGGAATTGTCTGCGAAGCTCCAGGTGCGAGGCGTCGCGAGGACGCGCCGCGACGACGGCCCAGGATGGCGCCAGCGCCCGGCCGCGTACATGGGACGTACGCCAGCAAGCGGCCGCAGGGATAAAGCCGCAGATGGACTTCGTAGGCAATTCCCCTGGTAGCGGGCAAAGATTACTCGACTGTCACCCAGAGGTCGACGGCCCGGTCGACCTTGTCCGTGTCCGGGATCACCTGGAGTTGGCCCTTGCCGGCTTTGACGGCGGTGAAGACCACCTGGCCGCTGTTCGGCTTGTCGGCTTCCTGTTTCATGATGTCGCCGATAAAGTATTTGCCGGCGGACTTGAAGCGGGTGTTTTTCGTCAGGCCGGCGGCCGGCTGGAGGATGAGCTTGTCGCCGACTTTGAGGACGAGGTTGTTGGCGGACAGCCGGACTTTGCCGGTGTCGCCGTAGTTGTACACGACCTTGGTCTCCCCGGCGCCGGTCGCCGGGCCGGACGGCACGGAGGGCGAGGCGGGGGAGCCGGTGGGGGTGGTGCTCACGCAGCCGCCGAGAAGCAAGGCTGCCGACAGCAGCACGGCGGCGAGAAGGCCGGAGGCTTTGCTGGCGCGGATGGTTTTCATCAGGACCTCCTGTAGGTTGTTTTAGCGCGGTCTGCGGTTTCCGCCGCACCCTATTGAACGCCGCCGGCGGGCGGAGGTAACGGCGAAGGGGCTGGGAATATGAGGGGCTCGGGCTGTCTACAAGCTAGGGCCCCGCTTCATAGTATGAAGCGGGCCTGGGGATAATGGTTATGCTTGCGCGGCTATGACGGCGGCGCAATAATAGGCGGGATGTTCCAAGAGGTATTCGCCGGCCAGGCGTCTAAAATATAATATATAGATTTGATTCCCGGAGGCAATATGCGCTTTTTTACTTCGATGTATTTCGTGCTTTTCGCGTTTGTCATCATCAGTTGGCTGAATTATCGGCTGTTGGCGCGGCTGTTTCTTTTTTACCGGACCTGGCAGGTGAAGCTGGCGTATGCGGCGCTGACGGCGACGGCCGTGCTGGTGCCGCTGCTCGGCTGGCGCCAGCGCCCGCCGATGCCGGTTTTCGAAGACGGGGCGTATGTATATTTGGTGTATTTCGCGCTGGCGTGGCTGGTGGGGCAGCTCTGCCTCCTCGTCCTCCAGCCGCTGCTGTTCGTGGCCGACCGGCTGCTGGTGAAGAAGGGGCCGGCCGGGAACGACGGGCCGGCGGGGCCGGGGATGACGCGCCGCGTCTTCTTGCACCGGACGCTGGCGGCGGTGCCGCTGGTGGCGTTCGGGACGGGCGCGCAGGGGGTGCTGGGGGCGCAGACCGAGCTGGCGGTGGTGCGCCATGCAGTCGCCGTGCCCGGGCTGCCGGCCGGTCTCGAGGGCTTCAGGATCGGCCAGGTGAGTGATACGCATGTGGGGCCGTATGTCGACGTGGCGCGGCTCGATGCCGTGCTCACCCGTCTGGCGGCCGAGAAACCGGACCTGGTGGTCATGACCGGCGATTTGATCGACGACCTGGCCCTGCTCAAGCCGGCGGTCGCCCGCCTGGCGGCCTTGCAGGCGACCGTCCCGCACGGCGTGTATTTCTGTATGGGCAATCACGAGTATTTCCGCAATCCGGGGCTGATCCGCGCCGAGCTGGAGCGGCAGGGGATCAAGATCCTCACCGATGAGAACGCCCTGATCGTGCCGGGCAGCCGGCCGCTTTACCTGCTGGGGGTCGATTACCCGTCGGCGGCTGTCGTCGGCCGCCGCAGCCTGGGCGTGAGCGCTGACCGGCGGGAGCAGTGCTTCCAGGCTGCCAGCCGCAACGTGCCGCCCGAGGCGGTGCGCGTGCTGATCGCCCATCATTCGGATTTTCTTTTTGACGGTTTCGCGGCCAAGGTGCCGCTGACGCTGACCGGCCATACCCACGGCGGCCAGGTGGTGATCGGCGGGGTGCCGCTGCTGCGGTTTCAGCATTATATCCGCGGCATGTTCCGCGAGAACGGCGTCTACGGTTATGTTTCGAGCGGGGCGGGCCACTGGCTGCCCTTCCGGCTGGGGTGCCCGCCGGAGATAAGCGTGTTCACGCTGCGGGCCTGAGCGCGGCCGGCGATAAATGCCGCCGCAATATCCATCAGTTACCACTTGCGGATCGGCCGGAGGTGTGATAAACTTATATCTCGTCAGGCGGAACAAGCCTGATGAACTTCGCCAGGAAATCGCGTTGGGCTATTGACATAAAGATGGGGTTATTATATAATAACTTTTGTCACTAAACGACGCAAGTCTTCGCTGGCGTAGCTCAATCGGCAGAGCACGGGTTTTGTAAACCCGCGGTTGGGGGTTCGATTCCCTTCGCCAGCTCCACAGCATAATATGGAGGGGTTCCCGAGTGGCTAAAGGGAGCAGACTGTAAATCTGCCGGCTATCGCCTTCGGTGGTTCGAATCCACCCCCCTCCACCACTTACCACAACTTACGGTGACCCACATTTTAACATCGCGGGGTGGAGCAGCTGGCAGCTCGTCGGGCTCATAACCCGAAGGTCGCAGGTTCAAATCCTGCCCCCGCAACCAAATCAATAAACGGCCGGCGGTTCATGCCGCCGGCCGCTGAAAGTGCTGATGTAGCTCAGTCGGTAGAGCGTATCCTTGGTAAGGATAAGGTCACCGGTTCAATCCCGGTCATCAGCTCCATTTTTATGGCGGCGTAGCTCAGTTGGCTAGAGCAAGCGGTTCATACCCGCTGGGTCCGCGGTTCAAATCCGTGCGCCGCCACCATAAGGCAGACAAGCCCCCGCTAGGAGTAGCGGGGGCTTTTTTTGTGCGCATGGGGGGCCGTAACTGCCAATAAATACTTTGCAACTCTCCCTCGTCTCCGGCGAAGACTAAAATAGAAAACATCGATGGGAGGGGCGGGATAAATGCAGACGACAACAACAACGAAGAGAAGGCGGCTGCGGCGCCGGTATAAGAAGATGGCGGCGGCGGTGGCAGTGGCGGGGGTGATGTCGACGGCGCTGCTGAACGGGTTCCCGGTGGCCAAGGTGTTCGCCGCGCCGCAGTCGGTGGCGGAAAGCGCGGCGGACGCGGCGACGGCCAAAGATAAGAACCAGGGCGACCAGGCGAAGGAGAAGGACCGCGACCGGGATCGCGACCGCGACCGGGGACGGGACCGCGACCGCTGGGAAATGGAGAGCCCTGTGCAGGTGGTGATGGCGAACGCCGCCAAGTATGGTTTCAACGCCACCAGGGATTCGTTTTCGCTGCTGGCGAAAACGGGCAACCGGGCGACGGTGCGGGTTGTGCACAACGGCCAGACCTTCAAGGTCGATCTGGAGCGCGCCGGCGGCTCGTGGCGGATAACGACCATCCGCGGCATCGGCGACAGGAACCGCCCGGCGACTTATACGCCGGCCAGCTTCTTCCCGGGCGCGGCGCTGGTCGGCCCGATCGCCCCGGCCAACCAGAATACGGTCTTCCAGACGAACGCCTTCGATTCCTGGAGCTGGCGCCAAGCTAATTATCCGGCGGATATGACGTTCGGCGTCGCGTTGCAGGACCCGCGGACGACCGGGACGGACAGCGCCATCCCCGCCGCCGTCCTCGATGGGACGAATTTTTCCCGGCAGATGCTGCTGTTTGCCCGGGTGGGCTCGGTGGCGCCGCAGGGGTACGGGGTGGGCATCGCCAAGGTGGTGAGGAACGGCAACGACCTGACGGTGACGGTGCGGACCAAGAGCCCGCAGAGCGGCGATACGACGGCGACGAAGGCGGACGATTATTTGACGCTGGACCGCACGATGCTGAATTTTGCCTCCCCGGTCCGCATCGCGTTCACGGACCAGTACGGGACGGTGCTTGTGACGTATACTATCGTGCCGCGCTGACGGTCGCCGATAAGGCCCCATCTGCGGTGTTGCCGGTAGCCTGGAGCCTCGCCGGAAACGGCGGGGCTTTTTTGTGTCCGCATCTCCGCCCGGAGTGAGCAGGAATTTGCCAGTCGTTAATAGAATACCCTTGTTTTGTAAAATACTAGTGTAGTTACCTTGTGCAGCCACTAGGGGTTAAGGAGGGAAAGAAATATGGCAAAGAAGAAATTCGAGAGGACCAAACCGCACGTCAATATCGGCACGATCGGCCACGTCGACCACGGGAAGACGTCGCTGACGGCGGCCATCACGCTGCTGCTGTCCAAATCGGGCGGCGCGGAATTCGTAGCCTAC
>JARKPR010000070.1 GCA_029975165.1 Selenomonadales bacterium | reverse complement strand
ACTCGTTCGCGCGCCGTCAGTTTTCCCCCGGCGTGCTGTTTTTCAACCCGCTTGGCCCCGCCGCCTTGTTTGACTTTGTCCTGCCGCGCTTTGCGGTCTTCGATCTTTTCTTGGATTGTTGCCATAAAGCACCTCCTGTTGAATTGCCGTGACAGAGCCAGCCCATTATAACAAAAGGCCGCCGGAGGCCAAACCCATGCCGGCAGCCCAAGACGCACAGTTAACGTTTATCGGCCGGGACGGCCGGCCGCGCGGATGCCGCCGCCCGCCGCCCGGCCGGTCGTCGCCGGGGAACCGCCCGGACAGGGGAGGGGAGGCCGCCGGCCCCCGCTGCCCTGTCCGGGTAGTTTGTCGTTACTTCTTCATCAATTTGCCGAAGAGTTCTTCGTCGCTGGGCATTACCGGGTCGATGGGCTTCGATACCCAGGTCACGTTGATGAGCTTCCGCCAGGTGATGTTATCGGAGGAGATGTTGCCGCCCCACGTGCCGCAGCCCAGGCTCAGCGTCATCGGCATGCCGTTCGTCCACGCGCCGCTGTTGGCGAGGCACTGCGGCTGGCGCACCATGATGCGGCTGGTCTTGGTTTGCAGGGACAGGGCCAGGATGTGGTCCTCGTTGAAGGAGTGGATGCCGCAGGAGTGGCCGCGGCCGTGATAGTTGGTGATGGCGTTCACTTTGTCGATCGCTTCCTGGAAGTCCTTGCCGTACTTGAAGATGGTGACGACCATCGAGAGTTTTTCGCCGGAGAAGGGATAATCCGGGCCGATGCCGGTCTCCTCGACCATGATGAACTTGCGGTCTTCCGGAATCGTCAGCCCGGACACCGTGGCGATCGTCTGCACTGGCTGGGCGATGGTCGCGCCGTTCAGGTGGCCGTCGACCCACATGCCCTGCTGGAGCTTCGCTTTCTCTTCCGCGTTGACCAGGTAGCCGCCCTCGGCCTTTAGGTTCTTGATCAGCTCGTCGTAAACGCTTTCGTGCACGACCAGCGAGTTTTCCGTCGAGCAGCTGGTGGCATGGTCGAACGTCTTGCTGCGCATAATCTTGTTGGCTGCGTCCTTCAGGTCGGCGGTTTCGTCGACGACGACGCAGGCGTTGCCCTGGCCGACCCCGTACGCCGGTTTGCCGGACGAGTAGGCCGCCTTCACCAGCGCCCCGCCGCCGGTCGCGATCACCAGGTCGACCTGTTTCATCAGCTCGGTGGTGCTGTCCAGCGTGGGGTCCTCGATGCCGATGACGAGGTCTTCGGGGACGCCGTACTGCTTGAGCGTCGCCCGCATGATGTTCACGATCAGCGTGTTGGTCTTCTTCGTGCGGGGATGGGGGGCAAGGATGATCGCGTTCCGCGTCTTGATGGACATGATCGCTTTCAGCACCGGGGTGGCTTCCGGGTTGGTGCACGGCAGGATGCCGCCGACCACGCCCACCGGCTTGGCGACCTTCATGATGCCCTTCTTATCGTCGACCTCGATGACACCCATCGATTTTTCGCCGCGCATATCGCGGAGGGCGCCTTTCAATTTGACCATCAGCTTGGCGTACTTCGATTCATAGTTGCCCATATTGGACTCGTCGACGGCCAGCTTGGAGATCTCCTGCGCGGGGCCGTCCCTGACGATATCCCACACGACGGCGGTCATCAGCTCGTCGACCTGTTCCTGGGTGAAGTTTTCGGCGACCGCCTGAGCCGCCCGCGCCCTTGTCACGAGACCGGCGATGTACTCTTTCACATTAGTTTCCGCACTCATAAAACTCACTCCTTGACTGTTATTTTCCAATTTACGCGCTGCCTGCCGGGTGTCGTCGCTTGTCCGGGCCGCGCGCCCTGCCGCGGATCGTCCGTGGTTGCCGGGGACTATGCGCCGAGGAGAAGCTGCTTATACAGCTCGATGATCTCTTCCTTGCCGGCCTGGCGCGGATTGTTGGCCGGGCTGCCGCTGATGATCGCGTCCTCCGCCATCTTCGGGGCCAGTCTGATCAATTCCTCCGGCGTCACCTTCAGCTTCGTGATATGGGGGATCCTGAGGTCGGCGCAGAACTGGCGCACGGTGTCGACGGCTTTCTGGGCCGCGACCGCCGTCGGCAGCCCGGCGACATTCTCGCCCATGGCCTCAGCGATGAGGGCGAATTTCTCCGGGCACGCCATTTTGTTATATTCCATAACCACCGGCAGCAGCACGGCGTTGGATAGTCCGTGGGGGACGTGGAAACAAGCGCCTATCGGCCTGGACATGCCGTGGACAAGGGCCACCGACGAATTCGAGAAGGAGATTCCGGCCAGGGTGGAGGCCATCATCGCGTAGGTCTTGGCTTCGATATCCTCGGGGTTGGCCCAGGCGCGGCGGAGGTACTTGCCCATCAGCCGGATCGCCTCCAGGGCCAGGACGTCGGTGAAAGGCTGGGCCCGTTTCGAGATATACGCCTCGATGGCGTGGGTCAGCGCGTCGACACCGGTGGAAGCGGTAACCCACGGCGGCATGGAAAGGGTGAGCAGCGGATCGACGATCGCCACCTGGGGCATGATCAGGCTGCTCATGATCAGCATCTTCACATCGTTGGCCGTGTCGGTGATGATCGTCACCCGCGTGACTTCGCTGCCCGTCCCGGCAGTCGTCGGGATGGCGATGATCGGCGCCGGGGGAAGAGGGATCTTGTTCGCGCCCATGAAATCGTGGATACGGCCGCTATTCGTGGCCACGGCGGCAATCGCCTTGCCGGCGTCGATGGGGCTGCCGCCGCCCAGCGAGATCACCATCTCGCAGCCGTTTTCCCGGAATATGCGCAGCCCTTCCTCGATCAATTTGTCGGTGGGCTCGGAATTGACTCCGTCATAGACGGCAACCTCGATGCCGCCGGCCTGCAGGTAGTTCACCGCACTCGCCACCAGCCCGGCCTTCTGCATCGACAGGTCGGTGACCAGCAGAGCCCGTTTGCCGAACTTGGCCGCTTCGCCGCTGACCTTGCCCAGGCAGCCGGGGCCGAAATGGAGGGTGGGCGGGACTCTGAACTCGTACATCTTCGTTGATAGGAAATCGAAGGAATTCATATCTTTCCTCCTGCTCACAAGATGGATTCCGTAACAGGGGGGCCCAGTTTTCCGCCAGGCCCCCGCCGCTACTTTTAAGAACGCTGGCACGACAGAACCGATTTCCGCCGGCCTTGAGGCTTACGGCTTGAGGAAGCTCAGGAAGCCTACGCCGTACTCGTTGAACACCCAGGTGAAGTAGATGAATACTATTGTCGTGAAAATGGCGCCGATCAGGTTGATAACGCCGCCGCGCCGGTTGGCAGGGACGAATTTCTGGACGAGCACGGCGCTGAATATCGCCAGCAGGACCATGTACGGCAGGCCGTCGATGTACGAGAACGCCGACACGACCTTCAGCGGGTACGGGCCGAGCGGGCTCAGGCCCCAGGTCATCAGGATGGCGCCGACGCAGAACACGCTGATGAGGGTCTTGCGGATCTTGGGCTCGCCGTATTTTTCCATGGTGTTGGGGAACAGCTTGAGCAGGGCGTCGCTTACCAGGCGGGCCACGCCGTCATAGTACGCCACCGGGGTGACGAACAGCGTGGACGCGGTGCCAATCAGCCACAGGTATTTGGCCCATTCGCCCAGCGGAATGGTCAGCTGGGACGCGGAGATGATCATGACGTCCGTGCCGGTCGGGACCAGCTTGTACGGGAAGAGCACCAGGACGCTGTTCAGCATGATCAGGGCGGCGATCAGGAAAACGACCACATATCCGCCGTAGATGTCGGTCAGGTAGGTCTTCGACCAGCCGTCGTACACCTTGTCGGAGAGCAGGACGCGGCCTTCCTTGCCGCCTTTGTGGTAGCCCTTCTCGATTACCCAGTACGAATAGGCGGCCATGCCCACCATGCCGCTGCCGCACCAGGCCAGCGAGTTGGCGATGTAGGCCAGGTCCTTGGGCGCCTGGGTGAAGTGGGTCCACAGGGGGCTGATGTCGAACAGGGCGAGGATGGTCTTCATGTCGGGGCCGAGGGCGATGACCGCGATCGCCACTGACGGTAGCAGTACGAGCAGCACGAGGCCGATGACGATTTTTTCGATGATCGGGTACTCCTTCTGGGTGAGCATCCACCAGATGACGAGAATCGTTATCGTCGCCACGATGCGGATGCCCACCGTCGGTATGGCGCCCACCGGGAAGAACATCCCCATCACCGAAGCGCCGACCCCGAGCGGCCAGCCCTGGCCGGTAAAGAACTGGATGACCACGAGCGGCATGATCATGACCCAGATGACCAGCTTGCCGATTACGCCGAGGTCGAACAGGCCTTCCACGAACGTTTTCCCGGTCGCCAGCGTGTAGCGGCCGACGCGCTCGCTGACCCACATCTTCGTCAGCAGCGTTACGAAGAAGGGTATCCATAGGACCAGCAGGCCGAATTTCGCGCCGTTGTGCGGGTTGATGATCGTCTCGCCGCTTCCCAGGGCGGCGGCAGCAAAAATAATGCCGGGGCCGACCATGCCTAACTTGCCTTTGATACCCTCCGGTGCCGGTGTGTCTGAATATACGAGTTGCTCTTTCTCTTCAGCCAAAACAATAGCACCTCCCACTTTTCTCTAAGTCCAGTCCGGTTTGTCCCTACCGATGGCGCTTGGGAAAATCGATCGTTTACCCGATGACCACCTCCTCGTTGATCTTCGCTCCGCGGCTTGCCGGCCCCAGACGAACCCGTCGCGGAGCACAGTCCGCCATATGCGGGGTTGACGCCGCACGGGCGCTGTTAACCGCCCGCCGCTGTAATTTTACGCAAGGACCGTGCCAGGCCGCGAAACGCCTGGCGAAGCGGGGAATAAAAACAAAGAGTGTCGATTTTTTCGACACTCTTTGTTGGCGGGAAATCGTCTGAAAATATAATTAATTTGCCTTACAGAGGAATAGTGTTGGGGA
>JARKPR010000065.1 GCA_029975165.1 Selenomonadales bacterium | reverse complement strand
GATGGTAATGCCGGGCGACAACATCCAGATGAACATCGCCCTGATCACGCCGATAGCGATCGAGGAAGGGCTGCGGTTCGCGATCCGCGAGGGCGGCCGCACGGTCGGCGCCGGCGTCGTTACCGCGATCAGCGAGTAAGTATCTGGGCCCAGGGAATAAGAACCCGCTGTATTAGGCATAACTAAGGGGCAGGGGAGACCCTGCCCCTATGATTTTCGGCCGCCGCCGGGCTTCTCTTCCGGGCGGCCTTGGCGGGAGCGTTATTCGGGCAAGCGACATACCGGGGGGCGTGTGCTTTGCTATTGACATGCCCGTTCCTGTTGTGATACTCTATATTAGCGACATTTTGACTAGCAAGTGAGGTGTAGACGATGCGTTTGGCAATCACCGTTGCCTGCACGGAATGCAAGCAGCGCAATTATCAGACCAACAAGAACAAGAAGAATGATCCCGACCGCCTGGAGTTTAACAAGTACTGCAAGTTTTGCAAAAAGCATACTTTACACAAAGAAACCAAGTAATTTATAATTAAGCTGTCTTAACATAAGTAGGGGTATAGCTCAATTGGTAGAGTAGCGGTCTCCAAAACCGTTGGTTGTGGGTTCAAGTCCTACTGCCCCTGCCATTTGCTTTTGCGGCTCGGGTCCGCGCCTTGCGGCGGCGGGCCGGGTCTTCCGATTTATGCGGCCGGCAGTATTGAGAGGGATGTGAGAGAGTGACCGCTCAGGAAACAGCCATGAAATCCAGGACCTCTAGTGCCAAGCGCTTTGTCCGCGAGGTAAGAGCAGAACTCAAAAAAGTGTCGTGGCCGGATAAGAAGGAACTCTCCGCCTACACGGGGGTTGTTTTTATTTCTGTTATCGTCGCCGCTTTTGTCATCTGGGTGATGGACACGGGCTTCACGGAGACGCTGAAGTTTTTCCTCAAATAGTTGAGAGCGGCTAAGGGGGTGGGGGCCCGCTCCGCGCGGCCCTTGGGCAATGGAATCGGATAAGAAGTGGTATGTGATTCACACTTACTCGGGTTACGAGAACAAGGTGAAGGCCAACCTCGAGAAGAAGGTCCACTCCATGGGCATGGAAAACGAGATTTTCCGTGTGCTCGTACCGATGGAGGACGAGGTGGAGTACAAGGACGGCAAGAAGAAGATCTCGAAGAAGAAGGTCTTCCCCGGGTATGTGCTGGTCGAGATGACCGTGAACGACAGGTCGTGGTATGTCGTGCGCAATACCCCCGGCGTCACCGGCTTTGTCGGTTCGGGCTCGAAGCCCATTCCCCTGACGCAGGCCGAGGCGAAGAATATCCTCAAGTCGATGGGTATCGAGGAGGCCAAGCCGAAGAAGATCGACATCAGGCCGCAGGAGGTCGTCAGGATCACTTCCGGCGCTTTCGAGAACTGGACGGCGACGGTGACCGACGTGTACCCCGACCGCGGCAAGCTCAAGGTGCTGGTGAATATGTTCGGCCGGGAGACGCCGGTCGAATTGGATTATACGCAGATAGACAAATTGTCGTAGGTTGGCCGCCGCCTCGCGGCGGTGCAATAGTGGGAGGGCTGCATGCCCGCCATCACCACATTTTAGGGTAAGGAGGTGTAACCATGGCGAAAAAGGTTGTCAAGCTCGTCAAGCTGCAGGTTCCCGCCGGCAAAGCCACCCCGGCGCCCCCCGTAGGCCCTGCCCTCGGTCAGGCCGGTGTCAATATCATGGCTTTTGTGAAGGAGTTCAACGAGAGGACGGCGGCTCAGGCCGGGCTTATCATCCCGGTTGAGATTACCGTTTTCGAGGACCGTTCGTTCACGTTCGTGACCAAGACGCCGCCGGCCGCGGTGCTGCTGAAGAAGGCCGCCGGTATCGAGACGGCTTCGGGCGAGCCGAACAAGAAGAAGGTCGCTAAGGTTTCGCGCGCCAAGGTGCGCGAGATCGCCGAGAGCAAGATGCAGGATCTAAACGCCGCCAGCGTCGAAGCCGCTATGCGGATGATCGAAGGCACGGCGCGTTCGATGGGGATCGACATCGTCGAGTAACCGATGTCACCCAGCTTAGAGCGTTTACCTTAAGCGCTCGCGGCTATGTGGGAGGAATTCCGTCCGCTATTACCACATTTATTTGCTAGGAGGATTTACCAATGTCGAAGCACGGTAAGAAATACGAGGAAGCTTTCAAGCTGATTGAGAAGAACAAACTTTACGACCCGGAAGAGGCGGTGGAGATCGTCAAGAAGACGGCCAGCGCCAAGTTCGACGAGACGGTCGAGGTGGCGGTGAGGCTGGGCGTCGATCCCAAGCACGCCGACCAGCAGGTCCGCGGCGCGGTGGTGCTGCCCCACGGCACGGGCAAGACGGTGAAGGTGCTGGTGTTCGCCAAGGGCGAGAAGGCCAAGGAGGCGGAAGCGGCGGGCGCCGATTTCGTCGGCGCCGAGGATCTGGTGGAAAAGATCCAGGGCGGCTGGGCCGATTTTGATGTGGCGGTGGCCACTCCCGATATGATGGGCATGGTGGGCAAGCTGGGCAAGATCCTCGGGCCCCGCGGCCTGATGCCGAATCCCAAGGTGGGCACGGTGACGATGGATATCACCCGCGCCCTGGGCGAGATCAAGGCGGGCAAGATCGAGTACCGCACCGATAAGGCGGGCAACATCCACGCCCCGATCGGCAAGGCTTCGTTCGATGCGGAGAAATTGGCCGGCAATTTCTATACGTTGCTGGACACGCTCATCAAGGTCAAGCCGGCGGCGGCCAAGGGCCAGTATCTGCGGGGCATCACGCTCGCGACGACGATGGGCCCCGGCGTGAAGGTCAATCCGCTCAAGGCGCAGGGCGCGAAAAAAGAGTAGACAAGAGCGACGGAATATAGTATATATTAAAGAGGCTGTAGACAGCAGGTATGTGTAATGGATCGCCCGATCCGCCTGCCGAGGCCGGAGACCCGCGCTTTATGGCGTTGCCATGGCGACCTCCGGTGTTTACCGCCGGCAGGTCGCTTTTCGTTTTATGCAAGGCTTATCGCGAAGGAGGTGTATAGTTAGTGACGGAAAATAAAGCAATCAGGCAAGAGAAGGAAGCTGTTGTCAGCGAACTGAAGGAGAAGCTGCTCGCCACCAAGGGGGCGGTGCTGACCAATTACCGCGGCTTGACCGTGGCCATGGATACCAAGATGCGCCGCAAGCTGCGCGAAGCGGGTATCGAGTACCGGGTCGTGAAGAATACCATGACCCGCATCGCCGCCAAGGACGCCGGCATCGACGGGCTGGAACAGTACTTGGAGGGCCCGACGGCCATCGCCATGTCGGCGGTCGACCCGGTCGCCCCGGCCAAGGTGCTGTCGGACTTCATCCGCGAGAACAGGCTGCAGGCCCTGGAGATCAAGGCCGGCCTGGTGGAAGGCAAGGTCGTGGACGCCGGCGGCGTGAAGGCGCTGGCCACGCTGCCGTCGCGCGAGGTGCTCATCGCCACGCTGCTGGGCACGATGCAGGCGCCGATCGCCGGCTTCGTCCGGGCGCTTAACGGCGTGCCGAGCAATCTGGTGTACGCGCTGGAGGCCATCCGCAAACAGAAGGAAGAAGCTAGTGCGTAAATAATTCGGAAATTACTTTAAGAAAGATATTGGAGGTATATTAAAATGAGCAAAGAGCAAATCATGGAAGCTATCGAGAAGATGACTGTTCTCGAACTGGCCGAGCTTATCAAGGCCCTGGAGGAGAAGTTCGGCGTGAGCGCCGCCGCCCCCGTGGCCGTGGCCGCCGCCCCGGCCGCCGCCGCCGCCGCCGCTCCGGCCGCCGAGGAGCAGACCGAGTTCGACGTTATCCTGACCAGCGCCGGCGCTGCCAAGATCAACGTCATCAAGGTCGTGCGCGAAATTACCGGTCTCGGCCTCAAGGAAGCCAAGGATCTGGTCGACGGCGCCCCCAAGCCTGTGAAAGAAAAGATTTCCAAGGCCGACGCCGAAGCCCTCAAGACCAAGCTGACCGACGCCGGCGCTTCTGTCGACATCAAGTAATAATCCTATCAGGATTGCGGAGGGCACCCAGGGTGCCCTCCGCAATTTTTTTCAGGATGGTTTTCTCATTTTTGGATATTGTTACTTGACAGGGTATGGACTGTATGATATCATCTTAAAATGCGGTACATTATTTCCTGCGGTAAAATTTTTTAGCGGTTAACGGTATATTCTGCCGTTTGGCAGGAAATAGTAATATAGTGGAGGATAGCGCTTTACATCAGGTTAAAAGAGCAAGGTTATGCAAGTTGCTGTAGACCTTGCTTCTTTTTCGCATTTAATCTTTTCTGCCGTCAACGCGCCGCTTGTTTTTCGTTGCCGTGTCAAAATGGGCTAAGGGGTGAAGGCTTTAATGTTCAATCCTGTTCCCGTGGGCAATAGGATGAGGTACAGCTATGCCAAGATCAACGAAGTTCTGGATATGCCCAATCTCATCGAAATTCAGAAGAACTCCTATAACTGGTTCCTGAAGGAGGGGTTACAGGAGATATTCCACGACATCTCCCCGATCCAGGATTTCACCGGGAACTTGGTGCTGTCGTTCGAGAACTTTGTGCTCGGGGAACCGAAGTACGCGGTCGAGGAGTGCAAGGAGCGCGACGTGACTTATTCGGCGCCGCTGCGCGTCAGCGTGCGCCTGATCAACCGCGAGACGGGCGAGATCAAGGAACAGGAAGTCTTCATGGGCGACTTCCCGCTCATGACCGATAACGGCACCTTCATTATCAACGGGGCGGAGCGCGTCATCGTCAGCCAGCTCGTCCGCTCGCCGGGCGTGTATTACGGCGAGTCGATCGATACGAGCGGCAAGCGGCTGTATAACGCTACCGTCATCCCCAACCGCGGCGCGTGGCTGGAGCTGGAAACGGACGCCAACGACGTGGTGTCGGTGCGGGTGGACCGGACGCGCAAGCTGCCGGCGACGGTCCTGGTCCGCGCCCTGGGCTGGGCGTCGAGCGCGCAGGTGCTCGAGCTGTTCGGCGACGATGTGCGCATCCGCGCTACGCTGGAGCGCGATAACACCGATTCGCGCGAAGAGGCGCTGGTGGAGATTTATAAACGGCTGCGTCCCGGCGAGCCGCCGACGGTGGAGAACGCCACGCAGCTTTTGGAGACGCTGTTTTTCGACGCTAAACGCTATGACTTGGCTGCTGTCGGCCGCTACAAGCTGACGAAGAAGCTGGGCTGGCGCCGCCGCCTGATGGGCAAGGCGCTGGACGCGCCGCTGGTCGACAAGGAGAGTGGCGAGATTATCGTCGAGGCCGGCACGGTCATCGACGATAAGGCTTTGGCCCGCATCGAGAAGAGCGGCGTATGGGCGGGCGGGCAGCTCGTCGAGGCCAAGGTCCGCCAGAAGGACGGCTCGGTCATCAAGGTGCTGGCCAATCCGGCGTTGCCTTATACCCACCGCACGATCACGCGGGAGGATATCATCGCCGCGGTCAGCTATCTGCTCAATTTGATCGACGGCCAAGGCAACGTGGACGACATCGACCATCTGGGCAACCGCCGCCTGCGGTCGGTGGGCGAGCTGCTGCAGAACCAGTTCCGCATCGGCCTGTCCCGCATGGAGCGGGTGGTCAAGGAGAGAATGACCATCCAGGATATCGACGTCATCACCCCGCAGGCGCTGATCAATATCCGCCCGGTGGTGGCGGCCATCAAGGAGTTCTTCGGGTCGAGCCAGCTGTCGCAGTTCATGGACCAGACCAATCCGCTGGCCGAGCTGACCCATAAGCGCCGCCTGTCGGCCCTCGGCCCCGGCGGCTTGAGCCGCGAGCGGGCCGGGTTCGAGGTCCGCGACGTCCACCATTCCCACTACGGCCGGATGTGCCCGATCGAGACGCCGGAAGGCCCGAACATCGGCCTGATCGGCTCGCTGTCGACGTTCGCCCGCATCAACGAGTTCGGTTTCATCGAGACGCCGTACCGCAAGGTCGACCGCGAGGCCCGCAAGGTTACCGAAGAGGTGCTGTATCTGACGGCCGATGAGGAAGACGAGATGATCATCGCCCAGGCCAACGAGGTGCTGGGCGAGGACGGCTGGTTCGTGGAGCCGCGCGTTACGGTGCGCTATAAGCACGATATCCTGGTGGTGCCGGCCGAGAACGTGGACTATATGGACGTGTCGCCGAAGCAGGTCGTGTCGATCGCGACGGCGATGATTCCCTTCCTGGAGAACGACGACGCCAACCGCGCCCTGATGGGCGCCAATATGCAGCGCCAGGCGGTGCCGCTCCTCAAGACGCAGGCGCCGCTGGTCGGCACCGGCATGGAGTATAAGGCGGCCCGCGATTCCGGGGTGGTCGTGCTGGCCAGGAACGCCGGCATGGTCGAGAAGGTGACGGCCAACGATATCCGCATCCGCACCGACAACGGCGCGGCCGAGTCTTATAAGCTGCTCAAGTACATCCGTTCCAACCAGGGCACGTGCATGAACCAGAAGCCGGTCGTCTTCCACGGCGAGCGGGTCGAGAAGGGCCAGGTGCTGGCCGACGGCCCGTCGACCGATTACGGCGAGCTGGCTTTGGGCTACAACGTGCTGGTGGCGTTCATGCCGTGGGAGGGCTACAATTACGAGGACGCCATTCTGCTGAGCGAGAAGCTTGTCAAGGACGATGTTTTCACTTCCATTCATATAGAAGAGTACGAGTGCGACGCCCGCGACACCAAGCTGGGGCCGGAGGAGATCACCCGCGATATCCCCAACGTGGCCGAGGAGGTGCTGCGCGATTTGGACGACCGCGGCATCATCCGCGTCGGCGCCGAGGTGCGCCCCGGCGACATTCTCGTCGGCAAGGTGACGCCCAAGGGCGAGACGGAGCTGACGGCCGAGGAGCGCCTGCTGCGGGCGATCTTCGGCGAGAAGGCCCGCGAGGTGCGGGATACTTCGCTGCGGGTGCCGCACGGCGAGGCGGGCAAGATCGTGGATGTGAAGGTGTTCAGCCGCGAGAACGGCGACGAGCTGCCGCCCGGCGTCAACCAGCTGGTACGGGTGTATATCGCCCAGAAGCGCAAGATTTCCGAAGGCGACAAGATGGCGGGCCGCCACGGCAACAAGGGCGTCGTTTCCCGCATCCTGCCTGAGGAGGATATGCCTTTCCTGCCCGACGGCACGCCGATCCAGATCGTCCTCAACCCGCTCGGGGTCCCGTCCCGCATGAATATCGGCCAGGTGCTGGAGACGCATCTCGGCTGGGCGGCGGCGACGCTCGGCATGCAGGTGGCGGGCCTGGACAGGGGCCTGGAGGAGCGGTTGCGCTCCGTCGGCTATAATTACGACAAGCACGGCAGCCTCAGGTCCGACGCGGCCGGGGTCCACATGGCCACGCCTGTTTTCGACGGCGCGACCGAGGAGGAGGTTTTCCGGACGCTGCACATCGCCGGCCTGCCGGAGGACGGCAAGACCAACCTCTACGACGGCCGCACCGGCGAGCCGTTCGACAATCCGGTAACGGTCGGCTACGTGTATATGCTGAAGCTGGCCCACCTCGTCGACGATAAGATCCACGCCCGTTCGACCGGCCCGTACTCGCTCGTCACCCAGCAGCCGCTGGGCGGCAAGGCGCAGTTCGGCGGCCAGCGCTTCGGCGAGATGGAGGTGTGGGCGCTGGAGGCGTACGGCGCGGCTTATACTCTCCAGGAGCTGCTGACCGTCAAGTCCGACGACGTTGTCGGCCGCGTCAAGACGTACGAGGCGATCGTCAAGGGCGAGAATGTCCCCGAGCCGGGCGTCCCCGAGTCGTTCAAGGTTCTCATCAAGGAGCTGCAGAGCATCGGTCTCGATGTCAAGGTGCTGTCCGAGGACGCCCAGGAGATCCTGATCCGCGAGTCGGACGAGGATATCCACGAGACGGCCAAGGAGCTGGAGCTGTCCATCGGCGACGATGGGCCGCGCCCGCTGCCGCACGAGCGCAAGATGGCCGATTTCGAGCCCGATATGATCGACGAGCTCGAGGCGTCCGACGATATCGAGCCGATCGAGGAGGAGCTCGATATCATCGCCGAGCTCGGCGAGATGCAGGCGCCCGGAGCCGCGCGCGACGGCGAGGAGGATTTCGAGTCGCCGCTCCGCAAGGCGGCGGCGGCCAAGAAATCGACGGCCGTCAAGAAGGAGAAGAAGGTCAACCCCCGGGAGTACCTGGAGGAGCTCGACGACGAGGAGGAAGACGCCGAGTAACGGTTGACCGGTAAGGCTGGAAGGTGAAGGGAGCGATAAGCCCTTGTTGGATGTAAATAACTTCGATTCCATGCGCATAGGTTTGGCTTCGCCTGAGCAGATTCGGGCGTGGTCCCATGGCGAGGTCAAGAAGCCGGAGACGATCAATTACCGCACCCTTAAGCCCGAGCGCGAAGGTCTTTTCTGCGAGAAGATTTTCGGGCCGACCCGGGACTGGGAGTGCCACTGCGGCAAATATAAGCGCATCCGTTATAAAGGCATCGTCTGCGATCGTTGCGGCGTGGAGGTGACGCGCTCTAAGGTGCGCCGCGACCGCATGGGCCACATCGAGCTGGCCGCGCCGGTGTCGCATATCTGGTATTTCAAGGGCATCCCCAGCCGCATGGGCCTGATTCTCGATATCTCGCCCCGCGCCCTGGAGAAGGTGCTGTATTTTGCTTCGTATATCGTGCTTGATCCCGGGGATACGCCGCTGATGAAGAAGCAGCTCTTGACCGAGAACGAGTACCGCGATTACCGCGAGAAGTATGCCACTGCCTTTAAGGTGGGCATGGGCGCGGAAGCGATCAAGAAGCTGCTGGAGGAGCTCGACCTGGAGAAGCTCAGCCGCGAGCTGCGGCAGGAGCTGCGCGAGGTGAGCGGCCAGCGCAAGGTCCGCGCCATCCGCCGCCTGGAGGTGGTCGAGGCGTTCCGCAAGTCGGGCAACGATCCGTCGTGGATGATTCTCGACGTGGTGCCGGTCATTCCGCCGGAGCTTAGGCCGATGGTCCAGCTCGACGGCGGCCGCTTCGCGACGTCCGATCTCAACGACCTCTACCGCCGGGTGATCAATCGCAACAACCGCCTGAAAAGGCTTTTGGATTTGGGCGCCCCCGATATTATTGTCCGCAACGAGAAGCGCATGTTGCAGGAGGCGGTCGACGCCCTGATCGACAACGGCCGCCGCGGCCGGCCCGTGACCGGGCCGGGCAACAGGCCGCTGAAGTCGCTGTCCGACATGCTCAAGGGCAAGCAGGGCCGTTTCCGCCAGAATCTTTTGGGCAAGCGCGTCGACTATTCCGGCCGGTCGGTCATCGTGGTCGGCCCGGAGCTGAAGCTGCACCAGTGCGGCCTGCCCAAGGAGATGGCGCTCGAGCTTTTCAAGCCGTTCGTGATGAAGAAGCTGGTCAACGCCGGCCACGCCCACAATATCAAGAGCGCCAAGCGGATGGTCGAGCGGGTGCGTCCCGAGGTGTGGGACGTTCTCGAGGAGGTCATCAAGGAACACCCTGTGCTTTTAAACCGCGCCCCGACGCTGCACCGCCTCGGTATCCAGGCTTTCGAGCCGGTACTGTCCGAGGGCCGGGCGATCAAAATCCATCCTCTGGTGTGCACGGCGTACAACGCCGACTTCGACGGCGACCAGATGGCGGTCCATGTGCCGCTGTCGGCCGAGGCCCAGGCCGAGGCGCGCCTGCTGATGCTGAGCGCCCACAACATCCTGTCGACCAAGGACGGCAAGCCGGTCGCCACTCCCACGCAGGATATGGTGCTTGGTTCGTATTATCTGACGATCGAGAAGGAAGGCGGCAAGGGCGAGGGCCGCATATTCGCCAACGCCAACGAGGCGCAGTTGGCCTACTATCACAAGGAGCTCGACCTGCAGGCCAAGGTCAAGGTGCGGCTGCCCGGGTACGGGCTGGTCAACACTACCGCGGGCCGCATCGTTTTCAACGAGGTGCTGCCGCCCGAGCTGCGCTCGTACTACCAGAAGGACGGCGAGTGGCATCTGGGCATCCTGATGGATAAGAAGTCGCTCGGCAAGCTTGTCGCCGAATGCTACCGCCTGTACGGCACAGGCAAGACGGCGGCGGTGCTCGACGGCGTGAAGAAGCTCGGCTTTTCCTTCGCCTGCCGGGCCGGCATCACGATCGCTATTTCCGATATAAAGATTCCCGAGGAGAAGAAGCCGATCCTCGACAAGACGGAGACCCAGGTCGATATGATCGACAAACAGTACCGCCGCGGCCTCATCACCGAGGACGAGCGCTACAAGAAGATCATCGACCTGTGGAGCAAGGCCACCGACGACGTGACGACGGCGCTGATGGAGTCGTTGGACCGGTTCAATCCGGTCTATATGATGGCGACGTCCGGCGCGCGCGGCAATATCCAGCAGATCCGCCAGCTGGCGGGGATGCGCGGCCTGATGGCCGACCCCTCCGGCCGGATTCTCGACGTGCCGATCAAGGCCAATTTCCGCGAGGGCCTGACGGTGCTCGAATATTTCATCTCCACCCACGGCGCCCGCAAGGGTCTGGCCGATACGGCGCTCAGGACGGCCGACTCCGGCTATCTGACCCGCCGCCTGGTGGACGTGGCCCAGGATGTCATCGTCCGCGAGGAGGACTGCGACATCGTCGGCATCAACATCGTGCGCGAGAAGGCGCGGCTGGCGCAGTCGAGCGCCTCGGCGATCGCTTTCCTGCGCGATACTCTCCTGGGGCGGGTGTTGGCCGAAGATGTCATCAGCCCCCACACCGGCCAGATCATCGCGATCCGCGATACGCCCCTGGACGACGAGTATTTGCAGACTTTCGGCGAGCACGGCGTGCCGTATCTCATGCTGTACGGCTTGCCGACGGAGACCGAGGAGGATGTCAGCCAGTTCGCCGCGGTGGAGACCATCCAGCTGGGCGAGCCGGAAGAGCGCCTGCGCGAGGTTCTGCGCGAGTCGATGCTGCGCGAGATGCTGGGCAAGAATACCGCCGAGGCGGTGAAGAACGCCGCCGGCGAGGAGATCGTGGCCATAGACGCGCCGCTGACCGAGGCGCTGATCGACGCGATTCTGTCCGGCGATGTGCGCGAAGTCAAGGTGCGCAACAATAATATCAAGGGCATCGAGGTCGAGGCCATCACCGAGGGGACCGGCGTCATCGAGCCTTTGAAGGACCGCATAATCGGCCGGGTGGTTGCTGAGGATATCGTCGACCCCGCCACCGGCGAGGTCATCGTCGGCCTGAACGAGGAGATCACCGAGGAGCTGGCCGACAAGGTGACGAAGGTCCGCGATCAGGTGATGATCCGCTCGGTATTGACCTGCAAGTCGCAATACGGCGTGTGCATCAAGTGCTACGGCCGCAATCTGGCCACCGGCCGCATGGTCGACGTCGGCGAGGCGGTGGGCATCATTGCCGCCCAGTCGATCGGCGAGCCCGGCACACAGCTGACGATGCGGACCTTCCATACCGGCGGCGTGGCCGGCGAGGATATCACCCAGGGCCTGCCGCGGGTCGAGGAGTTGTTCGAGGCCCGCAAGCCGAAGCGCCCGGCGATTATCACCGAGGTGGACGGCACGGCCGAGATCAGGGAGGTCAAGGGCATCCGCCGCGTGTCTGTCGTCCCGGGCGTCGGCGAGGAGCGCGTGTACCAGATTCCCTACGGCGCGAGGATGATCGTCAAGGACGGCATGCCGGTCAAGGCCGGCGACCGCGTCACCGAGGGCTCGGTCAACCCGCACGACATCCTGCGGGTGAGCGGCCTCAGGGACACGCAGCGCTATCTGGTGCACGAGGTGCAGAAGGTCTATAAGTCCCAGGGCGTCGAGATCAACGACAAGCATATCGAGGTCATGGTCCGCCAGATGCTCCACAAGGTGAAGATCGAGGAGCCGGGCGACACCGAGCTGCTGCCTGGCGAGTATATCGATATCAACACTTTCGAGGAGGAGAACGCCCGGGTGATCGAGCAGGGCGGCGAGCCGTCCGTGGCCCGGCCGATTCTGCTGGGCATCACCAAGGCGTCGCTGGCCACCGATTCCTTCCTGTCGGCGGCATCCTTCCAGGAGACGACCCGCGTGCTGACCGAGGCGGCCATCAAGGGCAAGGTCGACCCGCTGCTCGGCCTGAAGGAGAACGTCATTATCGGCAAGCTGGTGCCGGCCGGCACGGGCATGAGCCGGTACCGCAACATCAAGCTGCGCAAGTACCCCGCTTCCCAAGGGGAAGCGGTAAGCGCGCCGGTGCAGTAACCGAGTAACCACGTACCCCTAATTGTAATGCCGGGATTGTCTAGAAAGCTCCAGATGCAAGGCGCTCCGACGACGGCCCAGGACGGGCCTAGTCCCGGGCGCGCCACGGATGGCATGCGCTCGGGGGAACGCGACCGGAGGCGTACTGGAAGTACGTCGGAGGGAGCGCTCGCAGGAGCAACGCGCAGATGGACTTTCTAGACAATCCCCAAGTATAGGGATGATACACGAGGGGGCGTGGGTATAATAAAGTTGCCAAGACCGCAGTAAATCGCTTGACACTGCAGGGCGGTAATGCTAATATATTAGAGTGCCCACACGTGATTGGCTTTCTTTGCCTATTAGGAGGATGCGCGCAATGCCTATCGGCACTTTGAAGGACGCCAGGAAAGCCGTCGGTGCCAAACAGGCGGCGAAAGCGGTCGGGAAGGGCCAGGCCAGCCTGGTCTTTTTGGCCGAGGACGCCGACAGCAGGGTAGTTGCGCCTCTTCGCGAGGCCTGTCTCCGCGCCGGCGTGGCGGTGGAAATGGTGCCAAGCATGGCGGAGCTGGGCAAGGCCTGCGGCATCGAGGTCGGTGCGGCGGCCGTAGCTGTTATAAGGGTTTAGTAAGGGACAGGTGTTTGCCGTTTTGCCCCTTGCCAAAGCCGCGAGGGGCAAATTATTTTACAACTCATATTCGAGGAAGGAGGTGTACTTATGCCGACAATCAGTCAATTGGTACGCAAGGGCAGGGAAGAGCTGGGCAAGAAGTCCACGGCCCCCGCTTTGAAGGAGTGCCCCCAGAAGCGAGGTGTGTGCACGAGGGTGTACACGACAACTCCGAAGAAGCCTAATTCCGCGTTGCGTAAGGTCGCCAGGGTGCGTCTTACCAACAGTATCGAAGTGACCGCCTACATTCCGGGCATCGGCCATAACCTTCAGGAGCACTCGGTGGTGCTGATCCGGGGCGGCAGGGTCAAAGACCTGCCGGGCGTCCGCTATCACATCATCCGCGGCGCGCTGGACACCGCCGGCGTGGCCAAACGCGGCCAGGCCCGGTCGAAGTATGGCGCCAAGCGCCCGAAAAAGGCTTAATCGTAAGCAAGTTCGCGAAGAAGGAGGGTTATGATGCCAAGAAAGGGTCCTGTGCCCAAGCGTGACGTGTTGCCTGACCCGGTGTACAACTCCAAGCTTGTCACCCGGTTTATCAACAAGATCATGATGAAGGGCAAGAAGGGTGTTGCCGAAGGCATCGTTTACGATGCGTTTGATATTATCCGCTCCAAGACCGGCAAAGATCCGCTCGATGTGTTCGAGACGGCGCTGAAGAATGTCATGCCGGTTCTGGAGGTGCGCGCCCGCCGCGTGGGCGGCGCCAATTACCAGGTGCCTGTGGAGGTTCGCGCCGACCGCAAAATGTCGCTGGGTATCCGCTGGCTGGTCAACTATTCCCGCGCCCGCGGCGAGAAGACCATGCACGAACGGCTGGCCGCCGAGCTGATGGACGCGGCCAACAGCACCGGCGCATCGGTGAAAAAGCGCGAGGACACCCACAAGATGGCGGAAGCCAACAAAGCGTTCGCCCATTACCGGTGGTAATTCCGGACCGGGCTTTTCGTGGTCCGAGTAAGGAGGGATAATGGTGGCCAGAAAGTTTCCACTCGATAAGACGCGGAACATCGGCATCATGGCCCATATCGACGCCGGCAAGACTACAACAACTGAACGCATCTTATTTTATACAGGAAGAGTCCACAAGATCGGTGAAGTGCACGATGGCGCGGCTACGATGGACTGGATGGTGCAAGAGCAGGAAAGAGGCATTACCATTACCTCCGCAGCTACGACGTGCCAGTGGAACGGGCACAGAATAAACATCATCGACACACCAGGACACGTGGACTTTACCGTTGAGGTGGAGCGTTCGCTCAGAGTGCTTGACGGCGCGGTTGCCGTATTCTGCGCCAAGGGCGGGGTCGAGCCCCAGTCCGAGACGGTGTGGCGGCAGGCCGACAAATATGGTGTGCCCCGCATGGCCTATGTAAATAAGATGGATATCACCGGCGCCGATTTCTTCCGGGTCGTCGATATGATGAAGAGCCGCCTGGGCGCCAACGCGGTGCCTGTACAGCTGCCGATCGGCCTCGAGGATACCTACAAGGGCATCATCGATCTGATCGAGATGAAGGCGATGGTTTATACCGACGATCTCGGCAAGGTGAGCGAAGAGACCGAGATTCCCGACGATCTGATGGAACAGGCGGAATTGTACCGCCTGAACCTGCTCGATGCCGTCGCCGAGAGCGACGACGAGCTGATGATGAAGTACCTGGAAGGCGAAGAGCTGACGATCGAGGAGATCAAGGAAGGGGTCCGCAAGGCGACGATTGCCTGCAAGATTACGCCCGTGCTGTGCGGCTCGTCCTACAAGAACAAGGGCGTGCAGCCTCTCCTGGACGCGGTTGTCGATTATATGCCGGCGCCGACGGACATCCCCGCCATCAGGGGGGTCAACCCCGACAGCGGCGCGGAGGACGAGCGCCCGGCCGACGACGGCAAGCCGTTCTCGGCCCTGGCCTTCAAGATCATGGCCGATCCTTACGTCGGCAAGCTGACGTTCTTCCGCGTGTATTCCGGCAAGCTGGATTCGGGCTCGTATGTTTTCAACTCGACCAAAGGCCGCAAGGAGCGGGTCGGCCGCATTTTGCAGATGCACGCCAACCACCGCGAGGAGATCGAGGTGGTTTATACCGGCGACATCGCCGCCGCCGTGGGTTTCAAGGATACGACGACCGGCGATACGCTGTGCGAGGAGAAGAACCCTATCATCCTCGAGTCGATGGTCTTCCCCGAGCCGGTCATTTCAGTGGCGGTGGAGCCCAAGACCAAGGCCGACCAGGATAAGATGGGCGTGGCCCTCGCCCGGCTGGCCGAGGAGGACCCCACTTTCCGGATGTACACCGATCCCGAGACGGGGCAGACGATCATCCAGGGGATGGGCGAGCTGCATCTGGAGATTATCGTCGACCGCATGCTCCGCGAGTTCAAGGTGGACTGCACTGTCGGCAAGCCCCAGGTGGCTTACCGCGAGACGATCAGGAAGACGGTCAAGGCCGAGGGCCGATTCATCCGCCAGTCCGGCGGCCGCGGCCAGTACGGCCACTGCTGGCTGGAGCTGGCGCCGCAGGAACCGGGCGGCGGCTTCGTGTTCGAGAGCAAGATCGTCGGCGGCGTGATCCCCAAGGAGTATATCAACCCCATCGAGGCCGGTGTCAAGGAGTCGCTGGAAAGCGGCGTGCTGGCCGGCTTCCCGGTGGTGGATGTAAAGGTGACGGTCTACGATGGTTCGTACCATGACGTGGATTCGTCGGAGATGGCCTTCAAGATCGCCGGCTCCATGGGTTTCAAGGCCGGCGCCGCCAAGGCCGACCCCGCCCTCCTCGAGCCTTATATGAAGGTCGAGGTTACGGTGCCGGAGGAATATATGGGCGACGTGATCGGTGACATGAACTCGCGCCGCGGCCGTATCGAGGGCATGGAGGCCCGGGCCGGCGCGCAGGTCATAAGGGCGTCCGTGCCGATGGCCGAGATGTTCGGCTACGCCACCGACCTCCGTTCGCGGACCCAGGGACGCGGCGTTTACTCGATGGAGTTCGACCATTACGAGGAAGTGCCGAAGAATATAGCCGAGGCGATCATTACCAAAGTTAAGGGTGCCTGATTGAAAAGCATCATTTAGGAGGTTTAGTGAAATGGCAAAGAAGAAATTCGAGAGGACCAAACCGCACGTCAATATCGGCACGATCGGCCACGTCGACCACGGGAAGACGTCGCTGACGGCGGCCATCACGCTGCTGCTGTCCAAATCGGGCGGCGCGGAATTCGTAGCCTAC
>JARKPR010000057.1 GCA_029975165.1 Selenomonadales bacterium | reverse complement strand
GCTACTAGAACTTGTACTGCAGGCCGAAGGCGACCTTGAAGGCGTCGCCGTTCTTGGCTTCGTTCACGAAGCGGCGGCCCCACACGGAGCGCTCGAACTCGCCGTGCGACCAGCCGGCTTCCACGATGGCAGCCAGGTTCTCGTAGATGTTGTACTGGTGATCGAAGTTGATGGCGATCACGTACTCGTTGGTGGTCAGGTCGCGACCCATCTGCACGTAGTTGCCCACGCCGACCAGGGCGTTGGCGTTGCGCAGGGCGCGGGGGGAGTTGGTGCCGCGAGCGTAGCTGAAGGTCAGGCGGTGGGTCAGGTCCTGAACGAAGGAGATCTTGTTCAGGGAGAACACGAAGCCCCAGGCGCCGATGGGGTTCACGCCCATGAAGCCGCGGGTGTAGGCCTGCGAACCGTCGAACAGGAAGGAGGTCGAGGGATCCCAGTAACCCATGACGGAGGGCAGACGCTCGGAACCGTTGCGGGTGGAGTCGTCTTCACCGGTGGAGTACCAGAAGGTCAGCTGGGGGGTCAGCATGTCGAAGCCGGTGTACTCGGCGGCGACGTCGAAGAAGAAGCCGGCGCGGCGGTTCTTGCCGCGGTCGGCGCCGTTGCCCTCGCCGTACACGACGTCGGCGTAGAACTTGAAGGGATCAAGGGCGGTGACGGCGAAGGAGCTGCCGACCCACCAGTAAACGTTGTGGTGGTTCCGCCAGTTGGCCGGAGCCAGGAAGTTGCCGGCGGAGAGCAGGTTGGAGGCCAGGGTGGCGCCGGCGTTGCCAGCGGCGGTGTTGTAGTTGGCGAAGTCGCCGGCCACGGCGATCATGGCCCAGGGAGTGGCCTTGAAGCCGTCCAGGGTGATGGGCAGGGCCAGGACGTAAGCGTCGAACTCGTCAGCACGCTGGGTGGTGGTGGTGTCGAAGTCGCGGTTGGTGTCCAGCAGGCGGGTGAAGGCCGCGATGATCTTGAACTGATCCACCACGGGGATGGACACCACGGCGGCGGCGCTACGGGAGCCGCCGAAGACCGGGTTGGCGTTCAGCAGGGCGTCGGAGGACACGGGCAGACCCCAGTCCTGCATGCCGATGGTGAACTCCACGTCGGTGCCGGGCCACTTGAACTGCAGGTAGGCCTGGTAGACGTCGATGGCGACGGCCGGGTTGTCCACGGTGTAGGTGCCGTTACCCCAGGGGGTGTTGTTGGCGCGGATGCCGAAGCGGAACTTCAGGCCTTCGTTGGCGATGAAGTCGGTGCGGAGGCGGAAGCGCTCCCAGATGGTGAAGGTGTCGTTGGTGCGGGTGCCGGTGCCGTTCCAGCCGGTGTAGTTCTGCTTGTTGAAGAACGT
>JARKPR010000052.1 GCA_029975165.1 Selenomonadales bacterium | reverse complement strand
CCGGCTTCACAGCCGGCCCACAACCGTGTATCAAGCTTTCTTACCGTAGGATATTGCCGGCGATGACCATCTTCTGGGCCTGGTTGGTGCCTTCGTAGATCTGGGTGATCTTGGCGTCGCGCATAAGCCGCTCGACCGGGTACTCGCGGCTGAAGCCGTAACCGCCAAAGACCTGCACGGCGTCCGTGGCGACCTGCATCGCCGTGTCGGAGGCGAACATTTTGGCCATCGCTGCTTCCTTGGCGTAGGGCAGGTGGTTGGACTTGTCGTACGCGGCCCGCAGGGTCAACAGGCGGGCAGCGTCGATCTTCGTGGCCATCTCCGCCAGCAGGAAGTTGATGGCCTGCTGGCTGGCGATCGGCTTGCCGAACTGGACGCGTTCCTTCGGGTATTTGATGGCCGCCTCCATGGCCGCCTGGGCAATGCCCACCGACTGCGCGGCTACGCCGATCCGGCCGCCGTCGAGCGCGGTCATGGCGATTTTGAAGCCCTCGCCCTCCTTGCCGAGAAGATTGACAGCGGGGACGCGGCAGTTCTCAAAGATAAGCTCACGCTGCACCGAGGAGCGGATGCCCATTTTGATTTCCTTCTTGCCGTAGCTGAAGCCAGGGGTGCCCTTTTCGACAATGAACGCGCTCATGCCTTTGACAGGGCCTGACTCTTTGTTGGTAACGGCGAAGACTACCTCGATTTCGGCTTCGCCGCCGTTAGTGTTAAACACCTTAGTCCCGTTGATGACGTAGCTGTCGCCGTCTTTGACCGCTGTGGTGGTGGCGCCGCCGACATCGGTGCCGGCATTCGGCTCGGTAAGGCCGAAGGCGCCGAGTTTCGCGCCTTCCGCCAGCGGCTTGAGATATTTTTGCTTCTGTTCTTCGGTTCCGTATTTGAAGATCGGCCAGGAGCACAGGGACACATGCACCGACAGTCCGATGCCCGTGGAGGCGCAAGCCTTGGAGATCTCTTCGACGGCGAGGGCATAGGCGACAAAGTCCATGCCGCCGCCGCCGTACTCTTCAGGATACGGCAGGCCAAGGAAGCCCAGTTTGCCCATTTCGTCGAACAGAGCGCGCGGGAATAACTCCTTTTCGTCCCGCTCGGCCGCGGTCGGCGCTATTTTTTTCGCGGCGAAATCAGCTACTAATTTGCGGATATCTTCTTGTTCCGGGGTAAGGGTAAAATTCAATGTTTGTACCTCCTACTATAATTAGTTTTGGTTATAAGGCGTATATCGCCGGTCAATTGACCGTGAGATATAATAAGCTCGTATGGGGTGAGGATTCCTATCCCTCCTTGCGGCAAAGACTGCTTTACTAAGAGTGGAACCTCT
>JARKPR010000051.1 GCA_029975165.1 Selenomonadales bacterium | reverse complement strand
GAATGCCGCGTGATGGCCTTTCGACCTCCTCACTCCCAGCATGTACAGTAGGATAAAGAGCGGAATGGCGGCGATGAGCGCCGATAGCCCGATACTCCCCAGCGGATCGTAGATTTGCGTCCACTTCATCTGTTACACCCCCTAATTTTTTGCTCCTTCTTGGCAACCATATCAATCCCGGCAAAACTCCTCTCCCGTTTCTGTCCCGGCATCCCCCCTTCCGTCGGTCTATTGGTCAGGCCGTCATGGCGGACAGCCGTGCACCCTCGCCGGCACACCCCCGAAATCAGTTATATGGGCATAAGCAAATATCTATAACATTCCCATAATTCTGAAAATTCCCCGCCTAAAAAAAGACTTCGCGCTTCAAAACCGTCATCCGGGGTTTAAGAAGGGAAGCCGAAGTCTTTTCTGATCTTGTGCTCTGAAGGAATGGTGCGGAAATTCTTCAGTGAATTGACGCCGCCGTCGCGGAGCTCGCGCATGGCATCCTCCACCATCGTCAGATGGTCGCGCATCCGCAGGCGGGCCAGAGCGGCGTTGTGGTCGGCGATCGCCTCGAAGATCCCCAGATGGGCGTTATACAGCACCGCCGGCATGTTCTCGACCAGAAACAGCTTCTGCCGCGACGAGCGAAAAGTGCTGTTCATCAGATCGGAAATGGTATTCATCACCCTTATCAGGACGGGATTGTTGGCCGCCTTGGCAACGGCGAAATGGAAGCTGGCGTCGGCGGCGTCGCCGATCTCGCCCCGCTTAAGCTCCTCCGTCATGCTCACCAGCGAGCCCTGGATATCCTCCAGGTCCTCCGCCGAGCTGCGCTGGGCGGCCAGGGCGGCCGTCTCCACCTCGAGGATCTTGCGCACCTCCAAAAGCTGCATGATATCGTCGATCTCCATGCGGAGGATGAACGACAGCGGTTCCAGCATGCCCTCGAACGACACCTGGCGCACGAAGCTCCCCTCCCCCGGCCTGATGGCGATGATGCCCATCATCTCCAGGGCGCTGAACGCCTCCCGGACCGAGGCCCGGCTCACGTTGAGCTTTTCCGAAAGCTCGCGTTCTGACAGCAGCTTGTCGCCAGGCTGCAGCTTGCCGTCGACGATCAGCTTTTTGATCTGTCCGATAATCTCCTCGTAGACCTTCTTGGTCTTAACCGGCCTGAACATCCGTTCCTCCGTCGTGCTAATATTTGCGGAGTCCGACAAAATCGGCTATATCCGTCAACGCTCCGTGAACCGGGGCCGGCAGCGAAGCCGGCAGCACACGGCGCGCAGACGCCAGATAATCGCTCGCCTGGCGGTAGCAGTATTCCACGGCGTCGGTCGCATGCACGGCGGCCAAGCCCTTGCGCACCTGTTCATCCGTCATATTGCGGGCGGCGACGATCTGCCTGAGCTCCTCCCGCCGGGGGCTGTGCCGCAGGGCGTAAAGGACCGGCAAGGTCAGGACCCCCTGGCGCAGATCGTTGCCCACCGGCTTGCCAACCTGCTCCGACGAAGCGGTGATGTCGAGGACATCGTCGGTAATCTGAAAGGCCATGCCGATGGCATAGCCGTACTGGCGCAAAGCCCGGACATCGGCGTCCGGCATCCCGGCGGCAAGGGCGCCGAGTTCGCAGCTAGCGGCGATAAAATTGGCCGTTTTATTGTCGATACGGGCCAGATAATCGCCCTCCGTCTGATCGGGGTTGAAAATATCCTTGGCCTGGCTGATCTCGCCCTCGCAAATGGCGCAGATGGTGGCGGTCAGGATCTTCAGGGCGCCGGCGGCGCCGTGGGCGGCGATGAGCGCGAACGCCTTGGCGAACAGGAAATCGCCGGCCAGCACCGCCACATGATTGTCCCAGCGGGCGTTGGCCGTCGCCATGCCCCGCCTGGTCGCGGCGTTGTCGATCACATCGTCGTGCACCAGCGTCGCCATATGGATGAGTTCGATCGCCGCGGCCACCGGCACGAGCCCCGCCGGGTCCGGCCGGCCGCCTTTGGCGCACAGGATAAACAGGGCGGGCCGCAGGCGTTTGCCGCCCGCCCTGAGCAAATGACCACCGATATCGGTGACCAGGTCTACCCGAGATAGGATGACAGAAGCCAGCTCCCGTTCCACGGCGGCAAGTTCGGCCTGCACTAGTCCAAAAAAGGCGTGTTGTTTCACCCTCGAAGTCTCCCGCTCAACCTGAAAGTCTGCTTCTATGATACACTATCCCTCCTGGTCAGTCCATAGGTGGGGGCTATTTCTTCTTCTCCACGCGGATGGCGCAGTCGGGGCACACCATCTGGCAGATTCCGCAAGTGATGCACTTGTCCATATCCGCTTCCACGCGGGGCGTCCCGTACACGCCGAGGCCCTCCGACCAGCTTATGCACTTCACCGGACACTTCTCGATGCACAGGCCGCAGCCCTTGCACAGGCCGGCGAAAATCGCCCACATTCCCTTATTGCTCTCGTACGCAGCCGATTCCCAGTCAACTTTTGCCACGTTTACACCCTCCTCACATCGCGCTCTTGATAAGTTCGTAGCCGCGGTCCAGCGCCTTGAAGTTCATGTCGCGCAGCTGGGGATTGGCCTTGAACTTATCGCCGAGCTTGATTTCGAGCGCGTTCTTGATCGTATCCAGCGGCAGCACCTCGGTCGCGGCGATGATCGCCCCGAGGATGATGATGTTGAAAACGCGCGGATGGAGCTCGTTCTTGGCGATATCGTTGGCAGGGCAGGCGATGACCTTCTTGACGTTCTCCGGGATATCGGCCGGGTCCACGCCGGGGCCGGGCTTGGTGAACGAGCATGTCTTGGGCTCGCCGGCGATCATATCCTGCTGCATGTCCCTATTGGCCTCGTCGGCCGTCGGGCAGGGCGGCGTGACGTCGAAATACTGCATCCCGACAACATTGTCGTTGACCTCCGCCTCCTGCACGAGCGAATTATCGTAAATATACACCGTGTCCTTGCCGGCGTGCATCTTCGTCCGCTTGACGGCCCGCGGGCTGAGGGGGATGAGGATGTCGGCCTTCACGAACTTGGGAGCGCCGATCGCCCCGTCGGAAATCTGCACATACGCGATGGAAACGCCGCCCCGCTGCTCCACGCCGAAGTTCGGGATATACAGGGCGTTCTTCCCTTCCTCGTTGGCCGCCTCGGCCAGAATCTCGGCTATCGACTGCACGCCTTGCCCGCCTTCGCCGGCCAGGGCGATTTTTATGACTTTTGCCATGCTATTTGCCCTCCTTTGCCTGCGGGGTGCGCAATTCTCCGACCTTGAAATACTGGGCCATATCCTTTTCCACGAACTCCCACGTCTGCTTGGCGTTAGTGCGCCAGTTCGTCGGGCACGACGACAGGCATTCCACGAACGAGATGCCGTTGCCGGCCAGCTGGTTCTCCAGGGCCTTCTTGATGAAGCCCTTGAGCTGGCGGATATTGGCGACCGTGCCGCGGGCCACGTACGCGCCCTCGGGGGCCACCGCGGCCACCATCTCCGGCCCCTTCGTCGGGTAGCCGGTCTGTTCGACATCGCGGCCGTAAGGCGACGTCTCCGTCTTCATCCCCGGCAGGGTGGTCGGCGCCATCTGGCCGCCCGTCATCCCGTAGTTGCAGTTGTTGCAGAGGATAATCGTCATCTTCTCATTGCGGACCGCGGCGTTGAAAAGATGCTGCGAGCCGATCGCGTAGCCGCCGCCGTCGCCCATGTAAGCGATGCCGATTATATCGGGGTTGGCCCGCTTCATCCCCGTGATGACCGGGGTCGTGCGGCCGTGGTGCGTCTGGACGCTGTCGCAGGCGAAGAAATCCCACGACAAGAGCGAACAGCCGATATCGCAGCCGAAAACCACCTTTTCCTGGATGCCGAGCTCGTCGATCGCCTCGCCGAGCGCCTTGAGAATCATCCCGTGGCCGCAGCCGGGACAGAATTTGTGCGGTTTGGTCTCTTCGTTCCAGCACTTGGGCATAGCCGGCTGAAGAACGTTGTTCTCTCTCACTTCTTGCATGCTATCTTCCCCCTGCCATCACAGTTTGTTGTATTCTTCCACAAGCTCTTCGGTGGTGATGCCGATCCCCGGGCGAAGCACAGGCACGCGCTCCACCTTCGAGCCGCACAGCGCGAGATCCACCATCTTCAGGAACTGGCCGTACGCCGATTCGGCCACGATGACCTTCTTGGCGTTCTTGACCGCGTCGGCCAGCTGCTTGTCCGGGAAGGGACGAACGGTGATGGGGCGGAACAGGCCGACCTTCTTGCCCTGGGCCCGCAGCTCCTCGACAGCGCCGACGGCCGCGCGGGCGACGACGCCGTGGCAGATGAACACCACGTCGGCGTCCTGGCAGTGCATATCCTTCCACTCGACGACCTTCGGGGCCATGGCGTCCCAGTCGCGCTGGTTGGCCATCACCACCTCGTACAGCTCGTCCTCGGTATTGTACGTGTTGCGCAGGTGCTTGAACTGGCCGGGCTTGGCCTCGCCGACCAAAGGCGTCGTCGGCACCAGGTCCACGCCGCGCGCCGCCGCCTCGTAGATCGTCAGCGGTTCGCGCATCTTGGCCTGATAGCCGTCGCCGAGCACGAACGACGGGAAACGATACGTCCAGGCCGCGTTGAACGCCTTAAGCGTGTAATCGAACAATTCCTGGTGGGTCGACGTCGAAAACACGATGCGATGGCCTTCGCCGTTGCCGCCGAAGCAGGTGAGCTGCGTCTCCTGCTGGGCGTAGATGACCGTCGCCGTCGACGGGCCGCCGCGCTGCTGGATGACGTACACCGCCGGCAGGCGCATCATCTCGGCCATCACGCACGACTCCTGCATCAGCACGTTGCCGGGGCCGGCCGTCGCCGTGAACGCCTTGCGCCCGGTCATAACGCCGCCAAGCATCGTGAAGCCGGCCGAAATCTCGTCCTCGGTCTGCAGGAACCGCTTGCCGTATTTCGGCGCCAGCCTTGTCCAGTAATGCATGATCTCGTTCTGCGGCGTGATCGGGTACCCGTACATGATGTCGACCTTGGCCGCCACGGCGGCCCAGGCAACCACCTCGTTGCCTGTCATGAATACTCTCTGTTCGCCTTGCAGTGAAACTTCGGCCATAAAACAAGCCACCTCCTGAAAATAATGTGTCCCCCGGAAGCCGCCGCCATGCCACCCGTCCCCGTTCCGCTTTGCGGGAACCCCGCGCGTTCCGCGGAAACCCCGCCGCCCGCCGCCCGGACCACGCCGGCGGCGGGGGAGCAAGAGAGCAGCCCCGCCACGCTGCCGACGGGCGGAACTGCGGTGCGCGCGGGGTGAGGGAAACGGCCGGCCCGCATGGGCGGCTCCGTATACAAAGGCGGGAACCCCGTGCCTTCATAACTATGCGTTAGTTTTTACCACCCGCCGGCGTTAAATACATGCGCCAGCATGCAGCCAGACCCCGCCTCGGCCTACAGCCGGCGTGGTGGACAGGTGGCCTGACCAGTACTTATCAATTCACGTATTCTAGCCGGCCTGCCAAAATCCTGCCAGGCTGGCAAAATGTGAAAAATTTATCGCCGTCCCGGCGCCGTCATCGCCCCCAGCGCGATCGACAGCACCTTCGCTTCGGCGCTGTCGGCCCGCGACGTGACGACGACCGGCCGCGCGGCCCCCATCACCAGCCCGGCGAGCCGCGCGCCGGCGAAATACACCATCGACTTGACGAGCACATTGCCGGCCTCGATATCGGGCACCATCAGGATATCGGCCTCGCCGGCCACCGGGCTGACAATCCCCTTGTGGCGGGCCGCCTCGGCGCTCACCGCGTTGTCGAGCGCTAGCGGCCCGTCGACGATTGCCCCGCCCCTGATCTGGCCCCGGTCGGCCATCTTCGCCAGCGCGGCCGCCTCCTGCGTCGCCAGCATGCCGGACTCCACCGTTTCCACCGCCGCCAGCGCCGCCACCTTCGGCCGCTCGATCCCCAGCGCGCCGGCCAGGGCGGCCGCATTTTCGATGATGGCCGCCTTCTCGACCAGCGTCGGGCTGACGTTCATCGCCGCGTCGGTCAGGAAGAGCAGCCGGTCGTAGCCGGCCACCTCGAGGGCGAACACATGGCTCAGCAGCGCCCCCGTGCGCAGGCCGGCCTCCTTGTCCAGCAACGCCCGCAGGAAATCGCCCGTGCCGATCAGGCCCTTCATCAGCATATCGGCCTGGCCGCCGCCCGCCATCATCGCCGCCCGGCGGGCCGCCTGGCGGGCGTCCGGCTCGTGGACGACCTCGCACTCGTCCAGGTTCACCCCGGCTGCGGCCGCCAGCGGCCGCAGCCTCCCCTGGTCGCCGATCAGCACGAAATCGGCGATGCCCTGGGCCCGCGCCTCCCGCACCGCCGCCAGCACGGCCTCGTCGTGGGCCGCCGCCACCGCCACCCGGCGGGGCGGCAGCTTGCGGACCGCCGCCAGCAAAGCCGCGAAGTTCCTTATCATACCTCATCCTCCCCGAAATAACGCATACTCGTCTTCTTCCACTCGCGGGTGGAAAAAAGCATGACGAAATCGCCCAGACCGAGGCCCTCGGCCAGGGCGGCCGCCGTCCGCGTGCATTCCTCGCGGGTATGGCCATGGAGCATTATATAAAAATTATACGGCCAGCCGGGCCGGGGCACGCGGGCGTAACAATGCGTCACCGCCGCGCTCGCCTTCATCGCCGCCGCCGCCGCCGCCATTTTGTCCGCCGGCACCTGCCAGGCGCACAGCGCGTTGGCGGCGTAGCCCACCTCGCGATGGCGCAGCACCGCCCCCATCCGCCTGAGCTCGCCGCGGGCGCGGTAGCCCGCGAGCCTCGCCAGCAGCACCTCCTCGGCGATGCCCAGCCGTTCGGCCACCGCCTTGTAAGGCTCCGGCACCAGCGGCAGATCGTCCTGCATGGCGGCGATTATCCGCTTGTCCAGATCGTCCAGCATCGCTCACCTACTCCAGCGTAAAACGCACATTGACCTTGAACTTGCTCGTCGCCGGCAGATTCATCAGCCCGCTCACCCCCGGCAGGCGGGCGACGGCCGCCAGGATACCCTCCTGGGACGCCATGTCGGGCGTCAGAAGGGCGAACCACAGGTTATACCCGCCCTCGCGCTCATAATTGTGGGTCACGCCGGGGTAAGCGTTCACCGCCGCCGCCACCGCCGCCATCGCCTCCGGCTCGACCGCCAACGCCACCAGCGTGCTCACGTAGCCTAAGCGGGCCGAATCGAAAAACGGGCCGATACGGCGGATGAAACCGTTGTCGCGCAGATGCTCGAGCCGCCCGATCACTGTCGCCTCGTCGGCGCCCAGGCGCTCGGCCACGGCCGCGAACGGCCGGGCAACCAGGGGAATATCGCTTTGGATGGTGTTCAAAAGCCGCTTGTCGAAATCGCTTAACATGACGCCTCCCGCAAACATATAAAAAGACCTGGCCTTCGTCGCATCCGGACGAAAACCACAGTCGTTCTGGCCGCGCGGGCGTCATCCTTGCCACCCGCGCACCTTCATTTTAGCAAAAGGTGGTCGATGACGTCAAGGAGCTCGTCGCGCCCCGTCCCCTCCGGCGCCGAATAAGCGATCACCGTCGCCGCCGCCGGCAGGGCGAGGGCGGCCCGGATCACGGCCACATTCTTTTTCGCCGCCTGGCGGGACAGCTTGTCCGTCTTCGTCGCCACCACCTGCACGGTCAGCCCCAGCTCCGCCAGCCGCCTATATGCCGCCAGATCGCTGTCCATCGGCGGGTGGCGGCTGTCGATCAGTTGGCACACCAGCCTGAGGCGCGGCGAAGCCGCCAGGTACTCGTCGATGAACTGCGCCCACTGGCGGCGCATAGCGCGGCCGGTGCGGGCGTAGCCGTAGCCCGGCAGGTCCACGAGCAGGAACTCGCGCCGCTCCCCCTCGCCCAGCTTCACCGTCACCGCGTAAAAATTGAGCGTCTGCGTCTTGCCCGGCGTGCCGCTCGTGCGGGCCAGGCCGCCGTGGCGGCAGAGCGAATTTATCAGCGACGACTTGCCCACATTCGAACGGCCGACGAACGCCACCTCGGCAAAATCCCCCGGCGGGTACTGGTCGGGGCGGACGGCCGACGCCACATAGCGGGCCGCCACCACGTTCGGCGCCGCCGCGCTCATTGGTCGGCCAGCGCGGCCTTGAGCACCTCGTCCATATGCTCCACCAGGACGAACTCCAGGCTGCGCTTCACATTCACCGGTATCTCATCCATATCCCGCTTGTTCTCCTTGGGGAGGATAATCTTCTTAATGCCCACGCGATGGGCGGCCAGCACCTTCTCCTTGACGCCGCCGACCGGCAGCACCCGGCCGCGCAGCGTGATCTCGCCCGTCATCGCCACATCGTTCTTCACCGGCCGGCCCGACAGCGCCGAAGCCACCGCCGTCGCCATCGTGATGCCCGCCGACGGCCCGTCTTTGGGGATGGCGCCCTCCGGCAAATGGATATGGATATCCGTCTTTTCGTAAAACTCGGGATCGACGCCCAGCTCCTGGGCGCGGCTGCGGATATAGCTGAACCCCGCCTGGGCCGACTCCTTCATCACATCGCCCAGCTGGCCGGTGAGCGTCAGCTTGCCCTTGCCCTTCATCGTCGACACCTCGACCCCCAGCACATCGCCGCCCACCTCGGTCCAGGCCAGGCCGGTCGCCACCCCCACCTGCAGGTTGCGTTCCGCCTGCTTGTGGCGGTACTTCGGCGCCCCCAGGAACGTATGTAGGTTCTGGGCGGTGATCTTCACCACCGTCCGCTTGTCCTGCACGATCTGACGGGCCGCCTTGCGGCACAGGTTGGCGATATTGCGCTCCAGGTTCCGCACCCCGGCCTCGCGGGTATAATCGCGGATAACCTTCTGGATCGTCCCCTCGGAAAATACGATCTGCTTATCGGTCAGGCCGTGGTCGCGCACCTGCTTGGGAATCAGGTAGCGGATCGCGATCTGCGTCTTCTCCTCCTCGGTATAGCCGGCGATCGTGATCGTCTCCATGCGGTCGAACAGCGGGCGGGGGATGTTGTGCATAACATTGGCCGTCACCACCCACAACACCCGCGACAAATCGAACGGCACCTCGATGTAATGGTCGCTGAAGCTGTTGTTCTGCTCCGGGTCGAGCACCTCCAGCAGCGCCGCCGACGGGTCGCCGCGGAAATCGGCGCTCATCTTGTCGATCTCGTCCAGCAGGAAAACGGGATTCTTCGAGCCCGCGGTGCGCATCCCCTGGATAATCCTCCCCGGCAGCGCCCCCACATACGTGCGTCGGTGGCCGCGGACCTCGGCCTCGTCCCGCACGCCCCCCAGCGACACGCGCACGAACTTGCGCTCCATCGCCCGGGCGATCGAGCGGGCCAGCGACGTCTTGCCCACGCCCGGCGGCCCCACCAGGCAAAGGATGGGCCCCTTCATCTTCTCGGTCAGCTTGCGGATCGACAGATACTCCAGAATGCGCTCCTTAACCTTTTCCAGCCCGTAGTGGTCCTCCTCGAGGATCTTCTCGGCGATGCCGATATCGAGGCGGTCGGTCGTCTCCTTCGCCCACGGCAGCGCCAGCAGCCAGTCGAGATACGTGCGGATGACGGCGCTCTCGGCCACCATCGGCGGCATCTTCTCCAGCCTTTCGATCTCCTTCGTTATCTTCTCGGCCACATCCTTGGGCAGCTCCTGCTCCTTCAGCTTCTGGCGGTATTCGTCCGCCTCCGCCAGGCGGTCGTCCTTATCGCCCAGCTCCTTCTGAATGGCCTTGAGCTGCTCGCGCAGGTAATACTCCTTCTGCGTCTTCTCCATCTGCTTGCGGACGCGGACATTGATCTTCTTCTCCAACTCGAGGATCTCCATCTCGCGGCCGAGAATATCGCACAGCCGCTCCAGCCGCTCCTTCACGTCGACGGCGTCCAGCAGCACCTGCTTATCCTCGATCTTCAGCGCCAGGTGGCTGGCGATCAGATCGGTCAGGCGGCCGGGCTCCTCCACCATCACCACCGACACCAGCGTCTCCGGCGGAATCTTCTTGCTCAGCTTCACCCACTGCTCGAACTGGCTGATCGCCGTGCGCGTCAGCGCCTCGATTTCGGGCGTCTTCGTCTCCGCCTCGTTGTGTTCGCGGATCTCCGCCATGTAAAAAGGCTCCAGCTCGGCATAGCGCACGATCTCCGCCCGGTGGAGGCCCTCCACCAGCACCCTGATCGTCCCGCCCGGCAGCTTCAAAAGCTGCTTGATCTCGGCCACCGTGCCCACGCTGAAAATATCCTCGGGCTGCGGCTTGTCGTTCTGGGCGTCGCGCTGGCTGGCCAGCATGATAAGGCGATCGTGGACCATCGCCTCCTCCAGCGCGCCGATCGACTTCTCGCGGCCGACGTCGAGATGAATGATCATATATGGAAAAACGAGAATGCCCCGTAGCGGCAATAGCGGCATCTTCCTGAGCTGCTTGGACAAGCGTGTCGCCCCCTTCTGATTCGCATGGCAGTGTTAGTTTCAACGTCACTATTTATAAATATTCTCAGACCCCCGGGAAAAATCCTCCACCGCGCATACGTCCATCAGGGGCAATTTTCCCAACTATAAAGGGGTCGATGCCATCGACCCCTTTTAATCCTACATCTTTATCCCCGCCGCCGTCAGATAATCGTGCTTCGGCGCCAGCACCTCCAGCCGGCACAAGTCGCCCACCTTCACCAGCGCGTGGCGCAGCACCTCCTCGATCGTCTCCACCGTCACCACCTCCACGCCGATCGTCCGGTAAAGCTCCTGCCAATTCTCCTTCGGGATGATCACCCGCCGCGCCCCGGCCTGCCTCGCGGCCGCGATCTTCGCGCTCACCCCGCCCACCGGCTTCACCAGCCCGCGGATGGAAATCTCCCCCGTCATCGCCACCGTATTGTCGATGGGGATATTGTTGATCGCCGAATAAATGGCCGCCGCCGCCGTCACCCCCGCCGACGGGCCGTCGATCGGGCCGCCGCCGGGGAAATTCACGTGAATGTCGTACTTGTGGTAATCGATGCCGAACCGGCTCCACAGCACGGTAAGTACATTTTCCAGCGACCCTCTGGCCATGCTCTTGCGGCGCATCGTCCGGCCCGGAGTGCCGATCTCCTCCTCGTCCACCACCCCGGTCACCGTCAGCTTGCCGTTGCCGAAGGCGTTCGGCAGCACCGACACCTCGATCTCCATCAGCGTGCCCATATTCGGGCCGTACACCGCCAGGCCGTTCGCGAACCCCACCTGCGGCTTGGGCGGAATCTTCCGGTCCGGCTGCGGGCTGTACTGGCCGAAATTCACCACCCACTCCACATCGGCGGCGGCGATATTCTTCTTGCCGTCGTTAAGCGCCACCCCGGCGACGATCTGCACGATATTCACCGCCTCGCGGCCGTTGGTCGCATACTTTTTCAGAACCTCGACCGCCGCGTCGTCGATCGCCAGATCCACCTTGCGGACGGCGTTGCCGGCGATCAGCGCCACCTCGTCGGCCAGCAGCGGACGGAAAAAAATCTCCACGCACCGCGAGCGGATGGCCGGCGGTATATCCTGGGGCATACGGGTCGTCGCGCCGATCAGGCGGAAATCGGCCGGCAGGCCGTTCTGGAAAATATCGTGGATATGCGACGGAATGTTGGTATCCTCGGTGTTGTAATACGAGCTCTCCAGGAAAACCTTGCGGTCCTCCAGCACCTTCAGCAGCTTGTTCATCTGGATATGGTGCAGCTCGCCGATCTCGTCGATGAACAGCAGCCCGCCGTGGGCCTTGGTCACCGCTCCCGGCTTCGGCTGGGGGATGCCGGCGACGCCCATTGGCCCCGCCCCCTGGTAAATCGGATCGTGCACCGTGCCGATCAGCGGGTCGGCGATACCGCGCTCGTCGAACCGGGCCGTCGTCGCGTCCATCTCGATGAACTTCGCGCTCGCCCCGAACGGCGACAGCGGATTGCGCTTCGCCTCCTCCAGCACCAGCCTGGCGGCCGCCGTCTTGCCCACCCCCGGCGGCCCGTACATAATGACGTGCTGGGGATTCGGCCCGCACAACGCCGCCCGGAGCGCCTTCAGCCCCTCGACCTGGCCGACGATCTCGCCGAAGCTCGCCGGGCGGGTCTTCTCCGCCAGCGGCTCGGTCAGCGAAATCTCCCGCATCCGCTGCAGCTTCTCCATCTCCTTCTTCGACTCCCGCTCCACGGCCACCCGATTGCCCTGCTGGGAACGGAGGAGATTCCAGAAATACATGCCTATGACGATCGCAAAGAAGAACTGAATCACGGTGATGATATTTACCGCGTAATCCATTGTTCCAGCCTTCCTCCTCCCTCGCGAATTCCCGGCGCCTTCAATCTTAGTATAGGCAGCGGCGGCCGTTTTATCCTGGCAAAAGCGGCCACGATAAGTGGACCTGGGGGCAAAAAAAATGCCCCCGCAAACAAAAAACCGGGAGAGAATTCGCATTCTCCCCCGGCCGTGCGGCTGCTTAAGCCGACTCCTCTTTCTTCTTGCCCTTGCGGTCGGTCGTCACCAGGATGGGCTCCTCCTTGTTCGCGACCACCTCGCGGGTCACGATGCACTTGGCCACATCGCCGCGCGACGGCACCTCGTACATCACATTGCGCATGATGCCCTCGATGATCGACCGCAGGCCGCGGGCTCCCGTCTTGCGCTTCAGCGCCTCCTGGGCGATCGAGCGCAGCGCGTCCTCCTTGAACTCGAGCTGCACATTGTCGAGATCGAGGAACTTCTGGTACTGCTTCACCAGCGCATTCTTCGGCTCGACCAGGATGCGCATCAGCGCCTCCTCATCCAGCGCGTCCAGCGTCACGATCACCGGCAGGCGGCCGACGAACTCGGGAATCAGCCCGAACTTCAGCAAATCCTCCGGCAGAATCTGCCGCAGAATCTCGCCCACCTTCTTCTCCTCGCGGCTCTTGATATCGGCCCCGAAGCCCATCTGCTTCTTGCCGGTGCGGTTGCCGATTATCTTGTCGACGCCGTCGAACGCCCCGCCGCAAATGAACAGGATATTCGTCGTATCGATCTGGATGAACTCCTGGTGGGGATGCTTGCGTCCGCCCTGGGGCGGCACGCTCGCCACCGTGCCCTCGAGAATCTTCAAGAGCGCCTGCTGCACGCCCTCGCCCGACACATCGCGGGTGATCGACGGATTCTCCGACTTGCGGGCGATCTTGTCGATCTCGTCGATATAGACGATGCCCTTCTCGGCCTTCTCCACATCGTAGTCGGCGGCCTGAATGAGCTTGAGGAGGATATTCTCCACATCCTCGCCCACATAGCCGGCCTCGGTCAGCGACGTGGCGTCGGCGATCGCGAACGGCACGTTCAGAATCTTGGCCAGCGTCTGGGCCAGCAGCGTCTTGCCGCTGCCGGTCGGCCCGAGCATCACGATATTCGACTTCTGCAGCTCGACATCTTCCAGCTTCGCGCCGAGATTGATCCGCTTGTAGTGGTTGTAGACAGCCACCGCCAGCGTCTTCTTGGCCTCTTCCTGGCCGATGACGTACTGGTCGAGGATATCCCTGATCTCCTTGGGCTTGGGGATGTCGCGCAGTTCGACTTCGACATCCTCGCTCAGCTCTTCCTCGATTATCTCGTTGCACAGCTCGATGCACTCATCGCAGATATATACCCCGGGACCGGCAACCAGCTTCTTGACCTGTTCCTGCAGCTTGCCGCAAAACGAGCACTTCAGTTGACCTCTGTCATCGCCGAACTTCAGCATCACAACACCCCTTTACCTGGGAATTTACTTGCGGCGCTGGACCATCACCGAATCGATGATGCCGTATTCTTTCGCCTCTTCGCTGGACATGAAGAAATCCCGTTCCACATCGTGCTGAACCTTCTCCATCGGCTGGCCGGTGTGGCGGGCGAGAATCTCGTTGCCGATCTCCCGCAGACGCAGGATCTCCCGGGCATGGATCTCGATATCGGTAGCTTGCCCCTGGGCGCCCCCGTGCGGCTGATGGATCATCACCCGCGCGTACGGCAAAGCATAGCGCTTGCCCTTCGCGCCGGCCGACAGCAGCAGGGCCGCGGCGCTGGCCGCCAGGCCGATGCAAATCGTCGACACATCCGGCTTCACATGCTGCATCGTATCATAAATTGCCAGGCCGGCAGTCACGACGCCGCCCGGGCTGTTGATATACAAATGAATATCCTTGTCGGGATCCTCGGACTCCAGAAAAAGCAACTGGGCGATAACCAGATTCGCCACCGTATCGTCGATCGGGCCGCCGATGAAAACGATCCTGTCCTTCAAAAGACGGGAATATATATCGTAAGCCCGCTCGCCGCGGTTATTCTGCTCGACAACTATCGGGACAAAATTCATCATACACACCTCGGTATCCATATTTTCACTCTATATTATTACATAGCGGGGCGGGATGTTATTCGGCCACCGCGCTATCGACCACAAGTTGCGCCGCCTTCTTGCGGACCACCGAACGGGCCAGCGCATCCAGCCTGCCTTCGGCAAGAATGATCTTCTTGACCTCCTCCACCGGGGCCTTATAACCGGCGGCCATCGCGGCCACCTCGTTATCCAGGTCCTCCGGCGTCGCCTCCACCTTCTCGGCCTTGGCGATCGCCGCCAGCATCAGGTCCGTCTTCACGCTCGCGGCCGCCGACTCGCGGTAACCGGCCCGCATCGTCGCTATATCCGTCTTCGTGGCCTCAAGATACTGCGCCAGGCTCAAGCCGCGGTTCTGGAGGCTGATATCCATCTCCCGCAGCATATTGTCGATCTCACTCTCGATCATCACCGTCGGGATATCGACCGTGCAATTGTCGGCCGCCGCCTTGACCGCGTTCTGGCGGAAATCGCGGTCCGCCTTGTCGGCTGCGGCCTGTTTTAACCTATTCTCTATGTCAGCCTTTAATTCCTCCACGCTGTTAAATTCGCCGACCTCCTTGGCGAAGTCGTCGTCGATGGCAGGCACTTCCTTGCGCTTGACATCCTCGATCTTCACCGCGAAATCCGCCTCCTTGCCGGCCAGCTCCTTCGCGTGATAATCGGCCGGGAACGTCACCGTCACCAGGCGCTCCTCGCCGGCCTTGGCGCCGATCAGCTGCTCCTCGAAGCCGGGAATGAAACTGCCCGAGCCGATCTCCAGCGGATAACCCTTGCCTTCGCCGCCCTCGAACGGCACACCGTCGATAGTGCCCTGGAAATCGATGATCGCGAAATCGCCCTTCTCCAGGGCGGCATCCTCGGCCACCACCATCTTCGCGTGGCGGTTCTGCAAATTGGTCAGCTGCCTGCTGATGTCCTCCTCGCCGATCGTCACCGCCGGCTTCGCCACCTTCAGGCCCTTGTACTCGCCCAGCTCGATCTCCGGCTTGGCGACGACCGTGGCCTTGAACACCAGCGGCTTATCCTCCTCGAACGTGACCACCTCGATCTCCGGACGGGTCACAGGCTCGATACTCTGCTCGTCGAGCGCCTTCGCGTACGCCGGCGTCGCCAGCATCTCGAACGCCTCGTCCAGCAGCGCCTGCTTGCCCAGGCGCATCTCCAGAATCTTGCGGGGCGCCTTCCCCTTGCGGAACCCGGGAATGTTCACCTGCGCGGCCAGTTTATGATAAGCCCTGTCCACCGCCTTGGCCACCTCGGGCTGCGGAACCTCAAGCTCCAGTACGACTTTATGGGCATCGATCTTCTCTGCGGTAACTTTCATAGACGCGTTGCATCCTCCCTTATTTAATTATGTAATTCAGGCTTAGTATTACCATCGGGGGAAAATTCCCGACATTTATGCCATGAATTATATGATAACATAATTATTACCCAAAAATCAAGACAGTTACCGCCGTTCAGAAATGCCCCCTGCGGCGCCAGTCCGCTTCGCCTGCGGCGGGCCGTCCGGATCGCCGCCGAACGCGGCATATACGGCAGAGAAACCCCCGGATTTTCCATCCGGGGGTTTCCTTCATTCCTGTGGAGCGGAAAACGAGATTCGAACTCGCGACCCCCGCCTTGGCAAGGCGATGCTCTACCACTGAGCTACTTCCGCGCGTTTCGGGACAAGGGTTATTATAGCGGATTTTTCCCGGCCTGTCAACAGCGCCGCCGGCAGAAAATTCTCCCGCCCCCGCCCCGCGCCTCCCCCGGCGCCCCGATGCACACAGGGGATACGGGTAGCATATTATGTACCAAACATGCAAAGGGGGGATTTTTTTGTACTACCGGCTCCAGGAATACTGCCGGCTGGTCGCCGGTGCCAGCCGCGGCGCCATCTACAACCTCCAGACAGGCAAAGTCCTGTCCGTAAATCAAGGCGCCCTCCAGCTCCTCCTCGCCTGCGAACAGAGTCCCCTGGAGGACATCCTCGACATACAGGCCCCCGAAGACAAAACCTTCGTCGACTTCCTCCACCGCCTCACCGGCATGGGCCTCGGCTCCTTATACCTAACCGAGCCGACCCCCGCCAAAGCCGGCGCCCCGGACGAAGAGCCGCCCAAGCTCAACTTCCTCTGGCTCGAGATCACCGCCGCTTGCAACAACCGATGCCTCCACTGCTACGCCACCAGCGGCCCCTGCGCCGACAGCGACGCCGTGCCCCACGAAAGGTGGCTTTCTCTTATCGGCGAAGCCCGCGCCGCCGGCGCCGCCGCCATCCAGCTCATCGGCGGCGAGCCCCTCCTCTACCCCCGCTGGCGGGAGCTCGTGGAAAAGGCCTCCGCCGAAGGCTACGAATTCATCGAGATCTTCACCAACGCCACCCTCGTCGACGACGACTGCGTCGCCTTCTGCAAAAAGCACAACGTCAACATCGCCACCACCATCTACGCCGACAACGCCACCGTCCACGACCGCGTCACCCTGAACCCCGGCAGCTTCGCCGCCACCATGGGCGCCGTGGAAAAGATCCTCGCCACTGGCATCCCCCTGCGCATCGCCTCCATCGTCATGAAAGCCAACGAGCACGAAGCCAAAAACATCATGGACCTGTGCGCCAGGCTGGGCGTCGAAGTCACCCCGCCCGACGTCGTCCGCCCCACCGGCCGCGGCGACGACAAAGATCTCCTGCCGGCCGCCTACGCCAAACCGCCCATCCGTCCCCCCTTCTACACTGACCCCGAAACCTTCGCCCGCGCCCACAGCTGCCACAGCTGCCTCCACGGCAAAATCGCCGTCACCGCCGCCGGCGACGTCATCCCCTGCATCTTCGCCCGCGGCGAAATCTGCGGCAACATACTGGCCACCCCCCTCGCGGACGTACTTAACGGGCAGCGCCTTCAGCAGTGCTGGCACACCACCAAGGACCAGGTCGACAAATGCAAAGACTGCGAATACCGCTACGCCTGCACCGACTGCCGGCCGCTGGCGCAGGGCTCGGACGCCGCCAAACGCTGGCTGGCCTGTTCGGTGGACTGCCCGTATAACCCCTACACGGGAAAATGGGAGGAATGAACTTACATGGCCGACGAAGAAGAAAAACTTAACCGCCCCAAATGGGAAGCCCCGGAAATGAACGACTGGGACAGCGAATGGGACGACGACGACGAGCGGCCGGCTGTCATAGGCTGTCCACCCACCGGCACCCCCTGCTACCCCAACTGCCAGCCGCGCTGCAACCCGGCCTGCCCGCCGCCCGGCTGCAACCCCAACTGCCGGCCCTTCTGCCCCCCCACCACCTGCTTCCCTGTCTGCCGGCCCCGCTTCTGCCGCCCGCGCTGCAACCCCAACTGCAACCCTAACTGCAACCCCAACTGCCGCCCGCGCTGCAACCCCAACACTGCCTGCAACCCCAACTGCAATCCCTCTTGTCGCCCGCGCTGCAACCCCAACACCGCCTGCAACCCCAGCACAGGCTGCAATCCCCACTGCCGGCCGCGCGTTCCCTGTTCCCCCCCCTGCGGCCCGCAGTGCTTCCCCCCTGGTTAAACGCCCCCCTTACGGCCAGAGGCCGCACTATTCGTAGTGCGGCCTCTCACTTTATTCTCCTGATCGCCGGCGAACGACGCTTGGCGAACGCCAGTATCGCCCCCAGCGCGATCGACAGCACCGCCGCCATCAGCACGCGGTACTCCGACGGCAGCAGGAAAGTCGCCGTATGGGCCGGGATCCAGAACAGCGGCACCGTCCGCAGGACCACGAACCCCACGAACCCCTGCCAGTCCACCCGCGCCACCGCCTGGCGCAACTCGACCCGCGCCAGGTTGGCCAGTTTGCCGTCCGCCAAGTCGATATACGTATCGGCGATGCGGTGGAACGCCATGAAAGTCGGCGCGAACGCCGCGTTCATCACCGTGCTGGTCAGCAAAGCCGTCACGAACGCCGCCGTCGCGCTGTAGCCGCCCGGCAGCATCCCCCGGGCGATCGCCGCCGACACCCCGGCGGCGAACACCGTGAACATCAGCGTGATGCCCACCCCGAGCGCACCCCACAGCGCGGCCTTCAGCAGCAGGCCGTCCGGCCGCCGCCACCCGCCGCCCGTGATCCGCACCGCCAGCAGCTCGCCCATCGTGGCCAGCACGGCGAACTTCGCGAACCCCATCCAGTACGGGTGCGCCGTGCTGTAAAGCACGAACAGCTCGCGGGTCGCGGGCACCGCCAGCACGAGCACTACGGCGCCCAGACCCGCCAGCCACAGGAAATCCCCCAACCTCACTTGCCGGCGCCCTTGCGCACGGCCGCCAGGTTGATCTCGTACAGCTCCGGCTTCTTCTTGCCCACCACGGCGTCCACCGCCTTCTCCACGCCGGCCATATCCACCGTCGTCAGCGCAGCCAGCAGCGCCCCCAGGCAGACCATGTTGGCCAGGCTGGCGTTGCCCAGCCCGTTGGCCAGCTCCCCGGCCGGGACGGCGACGACATTGATATCGTCGCGCTTTTGCGCCGTATCGACGATCGAACTGTTCGCCACCAGCGTCCCGCCCGGTTTGATGCGCGGCAGGAACTTCTCGTACGACTGCTGGTTGAGGACGATGCCGCAGTCGGCGTACTCGATCACCGGGGAATGGATCTCCTCGTCGGAAATGACCACCGAGCAGTTGGCGGTGCCGCCGCGCATCTCCGGACCGTAGGAAGGGATCCAGCACACCTCGCGCCCGGCCAGCATGCCGGCGTAGGTCAGGATCTTGCCGACGAACATCACGCCCTGGCCGCCGAAGCCGGCCAGGAGAATCTTATCCATCACAGCGCCTTCACCTCCTCGGTCATCTTCAGCTCGCCCATCTCGTACACAGGCATCATATTCTCCTGCAGCCACTTCAGGCAGTCCACCGGCGACAGGCCCCAGTTGGTCGGGCAGGTCGACAGCACGCTCACCAGCGCGTAGCCCAGCCCCCTCTGCTGCACCTGGAACGCCTTCTTGATGCACTTCTTGGCCTGCAGGATATTCTTCGGCGTATCCACCGCGCAGGCGGCCACATACACCGCCCCGTTCAGCGTCGCCACCGTCTTGGGCAGGTCGATCGGCGCCCCCACCAGGGCGCAGTCGCGGCCGTACGGGCTGGTAGTAGTAACTTGGCCGCCGATCGTCGTCGGCGCCATCTGGCCGCCCGTCATGCCGAACACCGCGTTGTTAACCATAATAGTGGTGATCTTCTCGCCGCGGGCCGCCACGTGGATGGCGTGGGCCGTGCCGATGGCGGCGATATCGCCGTCGCCCTGGTACGTAAATACGATCTTGTCCGGCAGGGCGCGCTTGATGCCCGTCGCCACCGCCTGGGCGCGCCCGTGGGCGGCGCCCACGAAATCGCAGGCGAAGAAATCGAGCGAGAAACCGGCGCAGCCCACCGGCGCCACGCCGATAGTATCGCCGATGATGTCGAGCTCCTCCAGCACCTCGCCGACCAGGCGGTGGACGATGCCGTGGGTGCAGCCGGGACAGTAGTGGAAAGGCAGATCGGTAAGGCCCTGGGGCCGGCCGAATACTTTTTGCATCCTCTCTTACACCTCCACCGCCAGGCCGAAGACCTGGCCGAGCTTGCGCAGAATCTCGCCTTCGCTGGGCATCATCCCGCCCACGCGGTTGTGGGAGAACACCGGCGTGCGGCACTCTACCGCCAGCTTCACATCCTCCACCATCTGGCCGAAATTCAGCTCCACGGTAAGGATGCCCTTCACCCCGCCCAGGTCGGCGAACGCCTTCACCGGGAACGGCCACAAGGTGATCGGCCGGATCAGCCCGACCTTCAGCCCCTGCCTGCGGGCCGCCAGCACCGTGCTCTTGGCGATGCGGCCGCACGTGCCGAAGCCGACGATCAGGTACTCCGCATCCTCGGCATGGAACGACTCCCACCGCTGCAGCGTATCCTGCATCCTCGCCCACTTGGCCTGCCAATGGAGGTTATTGGCCTCGCCCACCTCGTTCGTCAGCGCGTAGCTGGCGATCTTGCGCTTGGCCCGCCCGCGGCAGCCGCCCACCGTCCAGTCCTTGGCCGGCAGCTCGGCCTGGGCCGGCTTCTTCAGTTCCACCGGCTCCATCATCTGGCCGAGGAAGCCGTCGGCCATGATGACCACCGGCGTGCGGTACCTATCCGCCAGGTCGAACGCCTCCAGCGTGAAATCGTACAGCTCCTGGCCCTTGGACGGCGCCAGCACGATCTGGCGGTAGCCGCCGTGGCCGCCGCCCTTGGTGCACTGGAAATAATCGGCCTGCGACGGTCCCAGGCCGCCCAGGCCGGGGCCGACGCGGTTCACATTCACGATGACCACCGGCAGCTCGGCCGCCGCCAGGAACGAAAGCCCCTCCTGCTTGAGGCTGAACCCCGGGCTGGAAGAGGCGGTCATGACCCGCGTCCCCGTCGTGGCGGCGCCGTAGCACATATTGATCGACGCCACCTCGTCCTCCCCCTGGAGGACGGTGCCGCCCGCCTTGGGGAGATACTTCGCCAGATACTCGACAATCTCGGTCGAAGGGGTAATCGGGTAGCCGAAAAACAGCTTGCAGCCGGCGCGGATGGCAGCCTCGCCGATCGCCTCGTTCCCCTTCATAAGCTCCTTGGACACGCGCTTCACTCCTCCCGCCGCTACTTATAAATCTCCAGGGCCAGATCGGGGCAGACCGTTCCGCACAGCCCGCAGCCGATACACTTGTCGGGGTCGGCCGGCACCGCCACGTAATAGCCCTTGGAATTGGCCTTGTCGCCTATAGCCAGCACCTTCCGGGGACAGGCCGCCACGCACAGGCCGCAGCTCTTGCAGTACTCCCCGAGAACAACCACCTTCGCCATTCGCTCACCGCCTTTCCGTCCCGCCCGCCACCAGGCAGGCCAGGGCAATCGAATACAGTTTGCCTTCCGGCGTCTCCGCGCGGGAAGTCAACACGATCGGGTTCCTCGCCCCGAGCACGATGCCGGCCATCTGCGCCTTGGCGTAGTGAATCATCGCCTTGCCCAGGGCGTTACCTGTCTCAATATTCGGCATCAGGAAAAGATCCACCTGCCCGGAAACCTGGCTCGTCAAACCTTTGTGGCGGGCCGCCGCCGGGTTGACCGCCACGTCGAAGGCGATCGGCCCCTCCACCGTCCCCGGCGGCAGCTCGCCGGCCGCCGCCATTTCCGCCAGCGCCTGCGCGTCCACCGTCGCCGGCATCCGCGGGCTGACCTGCTCGTTGGCCGTCAGCACCGCCACGTTCGGATGCTCGATCCCGAAGGCGCGCAGCGCCACCATGGCGTTGACGAGGATATCCCGCTTTTCCGCCAGGGTCGGGGCGATATTCATCCCGCCGTCGCTATGGAAAACCAGCTTCGGCTCCCCCGGCACCTCGTACGCCGCCAGGTGGCTCAAAAGCCGCCCCGTGCGCAGGCCCACCTCCGGGTCCAGCACCGCGCGCAGGAAATCGCTCGTGTTGACGAGGCCCTTCATCACCACCTGAGCCTCGCCCCCACTCACCAGCGCCACCGCCGTAAGCGCCGCCTGCTTCATATCCTTCTCGTCCACCACCGCCGTATCGGCCGGCAGACCGACCTCGGCCAGCAACGGCCTGATGGCGGCGGCGTCCCCCACGAGCAGCGGCCGGGCCAGGCCGTTGTCCTGGGCCAGCTTGACCGCCTGCAGCACATCCTTGTCCTGGGCGACCGCCACGCTGATGGCCATCTGCCCCGGCCGCCGGGCCCAGGCGAGAACCTCTTTGAAATTCCGTAACACTGAGCGTTCCTCCCTAGCCGTCTCCCCGAATAGTGCCGGCTGATTTAGGAAGCTCCAGATGCAAGGCACCTTGAGGACGCGCCGCGACGCGTACTCGGAACGTACGCTAGCAAGCGCCCGGAAAGGTAACGCCGCAGATGGACTTCCTAAACAGCCGCCTTGTATCGGCGAATATTATTACTGATAAATCTTCGCCTTCTCTTCCCCCCTGAGCACCCGTAGCGCCCCCGCCGCCAGCGCCTCCATCTCCTCCTCGCCGGGCGACACGACCACCGGGGCGACGAACGCCACCCTGCGGCTTACGGCCGCCACGATCCGCTGCGAATACGCGATCCCGCCGGTCAGCACGACATAATCCACGTCCCCCGCCAGCACGGCCGCCATCGCTGCGACCTCCTTCGCCACCTGGTAAGCCATCGCCTCCAGCACCAGGTCGGCCTGGGCATTCCCCTCGGCGGCCATCCTCTCGGCCTCGCGGACGTCCCGCGTGCCGATGTAGGCGAACATGCCGCCCGAACCCATCATCTTCGCCGCCAGTTCCTGGGCGGTATACCTGCCGGAATAGCATAGCTTCATCAGCAGCGTCGCCGGCAGCCCGGCGCAGCGGTCGGGGGAAAACGCCCCCTCGTCCTTGCCGTTGCTCACATCGATCATCCGCCCCTTGCAGTGGGCGGCGACGGAAATGCCTGTGCCGAGATGGGCCACCACCAGATTGAGCTCCTCGTAACGGCGCCTCTTCTCCGCGGCCACCTTGCGGGCCACCGCCTTGTGGTTGAGGGCGTGCACCAGGCTGACGCGCGGCAGCTCCGGCATCCCGGAGACGCGAGCCACGTCCTCCAGTTCGTCGATCGACACCGGATCGACGATATAAGCGGGAATGGATAGCTTCCTCGCCAGGTCGAGCGCCAGGGCCGCGCCGAGATTAGAGGCGTGCTCGCCCTGGGGGCGGTGCTCCAGGTCGTCGACCATCTGCTCGTTCACCTCGTATGTACCGCTGACAAGCGGCTTCATCAGGCCGCCGCGGGCGACCACCGCATCCAGGCTCGCCAACTCGACGCCGGCCTCCGCCAGCGTCTTGAGGATAAGCTCGAAACGGTAGCCCTCCTGGTCGAAAATGCGGGCAAATCCCTTCAGTTCGTCGCCGTGATGCTCCACCGTCTTCTTGAACCGCGGCTGTTCGCCGTCGAACACGGCCAGCTTGGTCGACGTGGCTCCCGGATTGATGACGAGAATCCTTTCCACAACAAACCTCCCCAATATGTTCTACCAAGCGGAACATCGTTCCCCAAAACACGTGAAGTAGATAAGCGGAGCGCCGCCCCGCTTATCTACTTTTTCTACTATGATTCTACCCCATATCTTCCTCGTCTGCAACAAATATCCGTCCGGCGCGGCGATCTCAGCCGGCGGTCGTCCGGCCGCCGACGTTCGCCGGCCGCGGGTCGAGGAAGTACACCAGCAGGAAGGTCACGATGGCCACCGGCCAGGCGAGGTAGATGGGATGGGACACGATGCGGACCGCCGGCACGAACTGCCACAGCGCCAGGAACACGATCCCGGTCAGCAGCGTCCAGAACGCCGAGCCCTTCTTGCACAGGCCGGGCGCGAACAGCAGGCCGAGGATGACGACGGTATACGACGTCGTCAGCGTCAGGCCGATGAGCAGCGTCTTGATGATCCCCACCGCGTACGTGGCCATCCAGTAGGTCAGGGCGCTGATGCCGAGCACGGTCAGGCGGGAGATCAGCATCTGCCGCTTCTCCGGCAGGTCGGGATTGACGAACCGCTTGTAAATGTCGTTGACCACCAGCGTCGAACTGCCCAGCAGCAGGCCGACCGCCGTCGACACGTCGGCCGCCCACAGGCCGGAAAGCGCCAGGCCGGCGGCCCACGGGTTGAGCTCCAGCAGCGTCTTGGGCAGGGCGAGCGCCGGGGTGATGCCGGGGAACTTGGCTGCGGCCACGATGCCGAACAGGGCACAGATGAAGCCGGCCGGGAAAATGATCAGGCCGCCGAGGATGAAGCCCCGCTTGGCCGTTTTGCCGTCCTTGGCGGCGAAGGCGATCTGCGCCACCGCCTGGATGGACTGGGTCTGGGTCATCATGACCACGAACCAGGCGACGATGATCGCCAGCGGCAGGCCGGCGAACAGATCGAGGCCAGGGTGGTTCGCCGGCAGCGACGCCATTACGTGGCCGAATCCGCCGGCGTTGTTCACCACCAGCACCGCGCCGGCGACGACTCCTACATATATCACGATGACGTTGATGATGTTGCTCAGGCCGGCGGCCCAGTAGCCGCCCACGAGCGTGATGCCGATGAACACGAGCGCGCTGACGGCCATGCCGCTATTGAACGTGAAGAACTCGGGCATGAGCGCGGACAGGATGGCCCCGCCAGCCACGTACTGCAGCGAGGTAATGACCATCTGGATGATTATCTGGCCGAACACGCCGATGACCCGGCCGGAAGTGTCGAAATGGCGTTCGAGGATTTCCGGCACCGACGTCGTCTCGAACTGGCGGAACTTTTCCGCCACCAGGAAACCGGCGGCGACAGCCCCCGCCGCCCAGGCGGCGTTGTACCAGCCAGCGGCCAGGCCCTGCGTATACGCCCCCTCGGACACGCCGATCGTCGACGCGCCGCCGACAGCCAAGCCGGCGATCATCGTCGCCACGATCACCGGGCCGAAGCCGCGGCCAGCCAGCAGATAGCCGAGGTAGCCGCCTTTGCTCAGCTTGGTGGAATACCAGGACACCGCGTAAAGAACTACGATATAAACGATGACAATACCGAGAGCGATGTTCACCTGCATACCTCCCCTTATTTTCCATATCTCTCTATAACCGGCAGACCCCTTCCCTCACCTCCCCCGCGCTCCTATATCCCCTCTTCCCCGTACGCCCGCGCCAGCAGCTCGGCCGTGTGCAGCACCTCGCCGCCCACGCCCCGCTGGTTCATGCCGTCCCGGATATGCATCAGGCACATCGGGCAGCCGGTCGCCACGATGTCCGCCCCGCCGGCGGCGATGTCGTCCACCTTGTGGTCGTTGATCTTGCGCGACAGCCCGTAATGGCTGAGGCTGAAGCTGCCGGCCGCCCCGCAGCAGCGGGCCGGCGCCTTGAGCTCCGTGAACGTCAGTCCCGGCACGGCGGCAATAAGCTCGCGCGGCTGCCCCCGCACCCCCTGCGAGCGGGCCAGGTGGCAGGAATCGTGGTAAGTAACCGTCGCCGCCAGCCCCTTCATTGCGGACGTCAGCCCGGCCGCGGCCAAAAACTCGGCAAAATCCCTCGTCTTGGCCGCCAGCCGGGCTACTTTTTCCGCGTAGCCCGGCTCGTTCGCCAACAGCGGGCCGTACTCCTTCCTGAGCGCCGCCCCGCACGACCCGCAGGCCGTTATCACCGCGTCCGCGTCCAGGTCCGCGAACGCGTCCACCGTCGCCCGCGCCAGCTCCACCGCCGTCGGCACGTCGCCGTTCACGTACACCGGCGTGCCGCAGCAATGCTGGCCGGCGGGGATGACCACGTTGAAACCGTTGCGCGTCAGCACCGCGACGACCGCCTCGCCGATGCGCGGGTAAACGTAATTGATCATGCAGCCGGTGAACAAGGCCACCGTGCCGCGCGCCCCCGCCGCGTCCACCCGCGCCGGCACCCTGGCCCGGAAAGGTCTCGCCACCACCGGCGACACCAGCCGCCGCCTGTCGAGGCCCATCGGCAGCCGCGGCAGCATCCCGCCGCCGCCCGGCGCCGGCCGCAGCAGCAGCCCCTGGAAGATTGCCCCCAGGCCCATCCCCAGCTCGAACAGGCGCCTGTTCCTGAGGCCCAGGCGGAAAATCAGCCTCTTCAACAGCGGCAGGCCGTTGTCCTCGGCCAGCTTGCGGCGCGCCGCCAGCATCAGCTCGCCCAGGTTAACCCCGCTCGGGCAGCTCTCCTGGCACGCCCTGCACATCAGGCACCACGACATCCGCTCCGCGAACGCCGGCCCGGCCGCGTCCACCTCGCCGCGGATGACCGCCCTGATGAGGCTTATCTTGCCGCGGGCCACCGTCGACTCGGCTCTCATTTCCCGGAAAACCGGGCACACCGACTGGCAGGCGCCGCACCTTATACACCTGATTACTTCCCGTTCCAGCTCGCTCCACTGCATACTCCCCACCCCCTATATAAGATCGGGGTTGAGGATATTGTTCGGGTCCAGCGCCCGCTTGATGGCCCGCATCGCCATCATGCCGCCCTCGCCCATCTCCAGCGGCAGGTACTTCTTCTTCACCAGGCCGATGCCGTGCTCGCCGGTCAGCGTGCCGTCCATCGCCAGCGTGGCCGTGAAAATCTCCGCCGCCGCCTGCTCCACCCGCGCCATCTCCTCCCTGTCCCGCTCGTCGGTCAGGATGGTCGCGTGCAGATTGCCGTCGCCGGCATGGCCGAGCACGGCGATAATAATATCGTATTTCGCCGCGATAGCGCGGATCGCCCTCACCATCTCCGGGATCCGGTCGCGGGGCACCGTACAGTCCTCGCCGATGACCGTCGGCCGCACCCGCGACATAGCGGCGAACGCCGCCCGCCGGGCCACCCACAGCTCGTCGGCCTCCTTGGCGTCCCTGGCCACCTTCACCTCGGTCGCCCCCTGCTCGCGGCAGATGCGGGCGATGATCCCCGCCTGCTTGTCCAGCACCGCCGGGTCGCCGTCCACCTCGATCAGCAGCACCGCCTCGGCGTCCACCGGCAGGCCGATATGCACATACTCCTCGATATTGCGGATATAGATATTGTCCAGCAGCTCCAGCGTCGTCGGGACCACCCCGGCCATGAACACCTGCGACACCGTCTCCGCCGCCCTGTCCATATCGGCGAACACCGCCAGCAGCGTCTTCTTCGCCTCCGGCAGCGGCAGCAGCTTGACGATCACCTTCGTCACCACCGCCAGCGTCCCCTCCGAGCCGGTGATCAGCCGCGTCAGGTCGTAGCCGGCCACGCACTTCATCGTCCGCGCCCCCGTCTTCACGATCTCGCCCGTCGGCAGCACCGCCTCCAGGCCGAGCACATAGTCGCGCGTCACGCCGTACTTCGCCCCGCGGGGGCCGCCGGCGCACTCGGCCACATTGCCGCCCAGCGTCGAAAACGCCTTGCTCGCCGGGTCGGGCGGGTAAAACAGGCCGAGCTTCTCCACCTCGGCCTGGAAATCGGCCGTAATCACCCCCGCCTCCGCCTCGGCGATCATATTGCGGCGGTCGATAATCACAATTCTGTTCATCCTTGTGAGCACCATCACCATCGCCCCGGCGCGGGGGATGCTGCCGCCGCTCACGTTCGACCCCGCCCCGCGGGGGATTACCGGTATCTTATGCGCGTTGGCGAGCACAAGCAGGGCGGAAACCTCGGCCGCGCTGCCCGGATAGACCACCAGCGCCGGCGTCCCTTCCCGGCCCGCCGTCACCGCCGAAGCGTCGTAAGTGTAACAATACCTGTCCTCGTATGCCTCCAGCACATTTTCCGCCCCGACGATGCCCTTGATCGCCGCCACTACCGCCTCTTCCAAGCTCAGACCCCCATATTGTTCCGCCAGTTGGAACGACGGACCAAAGCCGTCCACCCCTGGCGAACATATTTCTTTCCCAAATTCGCTGGAAAGTGTAATATTCCTTCTGCCCGGCCAACAAAAAACCGGCCCCGCGAAAGACCGGAAAAATATCGATCTGATAAAGCAGTCACCCGAGGCTGGCCGAAATCGCCCGCGCCGTCCTCATAACCTCGGCCACGATCTCCCCGAACCTGGCCCGCACCCGCGTCGTCGGCCCCGACAAGCTGAGAGCGGCGATAATGCCGGCATGGCGGTCGAGGATCGGGCCGGCCACGCACGTCAGGCCCAGCTCCAGCTCCTCGTCGTCCACCGCGTAGCCCCGCCGCCGGATGCTGTCCAGCTCGGCCAGCAGCGCGTCCCAGTCGCAGATCGTCTTATCCGTGAAGGCCGGCAGCGGGTTGCCGATGTACCGCGCCAAATACTGGCGGGAGCCGAACGCCAGCAGGCATTTGCCCACCGCCGCGCTGTGGCAGGCGGCGCTCGACCCCACTGGCGGCGTAAGGCTCAACACCTGTTGCCGGCCCTGGATCTTGTCGATGATGATATGCTTGGGATAAGTAGGCGAATTCTTGTCCAGAACGGAGATATGCACGACCTCGTCGAACATCTCCGACAGCTCCTTCGCGTACGGGTAGGCGATATTCCGCAGCGGCAGCCGCTCGCGGATCAGCATCCCCAGCGAATACAGGCGGAGGCCCAGCCAGTACTTGCCGTTATCCGCGTTCTGCTGCACGAAGCCCTTGCTCTCCAGCGTGGCCAGCGTCCGGTGGGCGGTGCTCTTGTAGATGCCGAGGGCGGCGCTGATCTGCGTCACCCCCATCTCCCTGCCCTCCTGCTGGAGGAGCAGCAGCACGTCCAACGCCCGGTCGATGGAATTGATCAGTTCCTTGTCACCGGCCAAAATGTCCCCTCCTGCGGCCCTTGGCCCCGCGGCGGCCGAAGCCATCATTTATTCCAGAGTAGCATAACCGTTGCCCACATGCAACACATTGGGCGGCCGTCCAGAAGCCCCCATCTGCGGCGTTGCTCCCCCCGGGCGCTATGCTGTCCTTGGCGCGCCCGGGACTAGGCCCATCCTGGGCCGTCGTCGGCTGCCATCCTCAGCGTGCGTCCGTGTACGCTTCCGGTGCGATTTAGTAACCTGCGTGTCGCAGATTATTCTCCGCTAACAGCGGCAGCCAACAAGTGCTACGAACACGGTTGCCTGGCATCTGGGGGCTTCTGAACGGCCGCGGCAGTTCATAGTTTTCGGGAGACGCCGGGAGGTGGCTCTCCGCCAGAAGAAGACGCGTATCCAACCCCCTCTCTCCCCGCCTTCACATAACCCCGCCGACACCCATACTATATTAATGAAGACTACTGTGGGAGATGATAGCATGCCCAAAAATAAAAAGACCGCCACCGCCGCCTACACCGCCGGCGCCCTCACCAACGGCGCCAACGTCTGCCGGCAGTTCGCCCGCATCCTCGGCGGCAGCATCCTGGCCTCGGACGACGACTTCTGCAGCGTCGCGCGCGACCGCCCCGAGCTCTCGCCTACCATCCTCGGCCGCCCCTACGACGCCATGGCCATGTTCGGCTACCAGTCCCCCGACACCCGCGGCCTCACCCTCAACACCGGCGAAGTGCCGATGCTCCAGCGCGAAGTCAACCCCTTCATCGACAGCCTGCGCGACAACGACATCCTCGTCACCGCCGTCCACACCCACTGGCTGTTCGACCGGCCGCGCCTCATGTTCGTGCACTTCGAAAGCGTCGGCGACCCGCTCGTCTTCGCCCAGGCCGTCGCCGCCGCCTTCACCGTCTTCACCGGCCGCGCCACCGACGACGACGACGATTAGACTGTCGATAAAGACCCATCTGCTGCGTTGCTCCCCCCTGCGGGTGCTATGCCGTCCATGGCGCGCCCGGGACTAGGCCCGTCCGGGGCCGTCGTCGGCTGCCATCCTCAGCGTACGTCCGTGTACGCGCGATGCTGTTAAACCGGCCCTGTGCAAACAACGTATCTAAACGTTGTCGCGGAGTAAACGGTGGTGTCAGCCTCCGGTGCGCCCCGCACACTGCACGAGAATACTACCGCCTACAGCCTTTGAACGCTGACAGGCTGAATTAATCAGAACGTGCATCTGGACCTTTCTCACCAGTCTAATTTATCGGCATCAACCGCCAAAAACCCCCGGCATCACCGGGGGTTTCCCTATGTACCAGCCTACCAGGCCGCCACCGTCCCGTCCGTCCGCGGCTCCGAGCCGCCGGCCAGCACGCCGTCGGCCCCGCGCCAGATGATCTGCCCCCGGCCCATAGCCAGATTGCCCGCGGCGCGGCGGATGTCGTGGCCGCGCCGCGTCAGCGCCTCGGCGACCGCCTCCGGGAACTGGTGCTCCACCTCGACCGTTTGGCCGCGCGTCCACTGCCAGCGCGGCGCGTCCAGGGCCGCCTGGGGATTGAGCCCGAAATCCACCGTGTTCATCACCATCTGTAGATGGCCCTGGGGCTGCACGAACCCCCCCATCACCCCGAAGGGACCGATTGCCCGGCCGTCCTTGGTGAGAAACCCCGGAATGATCGTATGGTAAGGCTTTTTCCCCGGCTCCAGGCAATTGGCGTGATCCGGGTCGAGCGAAAAATTGCAGCCCCGATTGTGGAGGGCGATCCCTGTCCCGGGAACCACCAGCCCCGAGCCGAACCCCAGATAATTGCTCTGGATAAACGACACCATATTGCCGGCGGCGTCGGCCGTCGCCAGGTACACCGTGCCGCCTTGGGGCGGCGACCCCGGCGCCGCGGCCAGCGCCTCCCGGCCGATCAGCCGGCGGCGTTCGTCAGCATAAGCGTCCGACAGCAGGTCCGCCACTCTGACCCGCATCTGCCGCGGGTCGGCGATATGGGCCAGGCCGTCGGCGAACGCCAACTTCACGGCCTCGAACTGCTTGTGATAAGTCTCCGCCCCGTCCCTGGCGCCGGGATCAAACGCGAACCCCTTGAGGATATTCAGGGCCAGCAGCGTCACCAGACCGTGCCCGTTGGGCGGGATCTCCCACACCTCGTAGCCGCGGTAATTCACGCTGATCGGCTCCACCCACTCGGGGCGGTAAGCGGCCAGATCCTCCGCTCCCAGATACCCGCCGGTGCGCCTGGCGAACGCTACCGTCCGTTCCGCCAGCTCTCCCCGGTAAAAATCCCGCGCCCCCGTCTCGGCGATGCGGCGCAGCGTCCGCCCGTGATCGGCCGACCGCCACACCTCCCCGGCGCGCGGCGCCCTACCGCCGGGGGCGAACGTCGCGAACCAGGGCCCGAACTCCTCCCTTCCGGCCGCGGCGAACCGCCGGAACCCCAGCTCCCACATCCGGCTGCACACCGGCGACACGGGATACCCGGCCTCGGCGTATTCCACCGCCGGCTGCAGCACCGCGGGCAGCGGCAGGCTGCCGAACCTTTCCGCCAGCGCCGCCCAGGCCGCCGGCGCCCCGGGAACAGTCACGCCCGGCCAGCCGTCGCAGGGAATCTCCGCAAAACCGGCCTTCCTCACCGCGCCGGCAGTGAGGGCGGCCGGCGCCGGCCCGCTCGCGTTCAGGCCGTACAACCTGTCCCCGTGCCAGACCAGTGCGAACGCGTCGCCGCCGATACCGTTCGAAGTCGGCTCGACGACGGCCAGGCAGGCCGCCGTGGCCACCGCCGCGTCCACGGCGTTGCCGCCCCGGCGTAGCACGGCCAGCCCGGCCTGCGCCGCCAGCGGCTGCGAAGTGGCCACCATACCGCCGCGCGCGTACACCACGCTTCGCCGCGACGGATAAGGATAATACAGCGCGTCGAAATCCATCTGTCTCCCTCTTTTCCGCTCAGCCCCCGGCGGTCGGCGAGCGCCTGTCCATATTCTCACCAGGCGATTCTACGGCCCGCCCGCCGGCGGCCGCAGCGCCAAAAGCCCCCGGCCTAGGCCGGGGGCTCCGCATATACTACTGGTGCGGGCGAAGGGACTTGAACCCCCACGGTTTTACCCAACGGATCCTAAGTCCGAATCTTGGGTTTTGGCCAAATGCCGATAACGTTGACTACTTCGCCATTTTCCCTTGTCAATACTGGGATGGGCGATATTGTGTAGTTATACACGGTTATAAAAAGTTATAGACGATTCTTTCTAACGGTAGTCATAAAGTAGTCATAAACAGGCCTCTTGAATGCCATTCAATCTATGGTCGCAAGCTAAGGGCGGCGCATTCGTCGAATGTACGTCAGTTACTTGGTGCCTGAATAAAAAAGCTTTTCTACTGCTGCGGTTTTGGGATGCATTCCATCATAAAAATCAGCCTCTGATAAAGAACATTCCACTGGGTTATACGACCCAATAACATGTATGTCGCGGCTTCGAGCTAAATCATTGAAATATTTTTCAACCGCAAAAACCATTATGTATTTAGGATTATTGGCAAGTGCTTGATAAACTGTAGGATGGTATGGTGGTAAGAAAAATACCACTTCTATATTCATCTTTTGTAGATTATTGATAAATGCTTCAAACATTATAATGCTCTTGTTATCAAGTTGTTGAAAATTTCCAAGTGCATAAATAGGATCAGCATTGGCATACGCTATTGCTTCTTGCCTTGCTTCATTGACCGATTTGTTCCTATAGGTCTCATGATAACTCCGTGATCCGTCAGCAAGTTCTATGTCAACCTGCAATTCATTTTGTGTCGTTGCATAATACGAGGCTCGAGATGGCTTCTTCCATTGATCATACGATTCTTTCAAGTATGGCATTGAGATAAGTTCTATATATTTGCGGGCCGTTTTGTTATCTTGCCGAGTAGATACTGATAAACCTAATTGTTCGCATGATCTTATATACTCGTCCTCCAAAGACTGCCAACGATTTTGGCCGCTTTCTCGATTTAATACCCAGGGATCTAATCCTATTATTACTTTTTGAGGAAGCAAGTTTCGTTCTTTGTACATTTGAATAATTGCCAAATAATCTTCAATAGAAGCACCAGATACACTATGATTAAAAAAAGTATATTGAGGAAATAAATAACTACGAATTTGCATTGATCGGCTTGATCCCAACGCTATAACATCTATTTTTTGCTCCACTTTTTTAATTACATACTTTTGCACCAGCCTTTCGTCGTAGTTTGTTATATTGGCGACATTTCGACGGCTAACGACAATAGCCGCAATCCCATCTTCATAACCGATCGGACGAAATAAACCTGCCGGATCTATTACATAATTAAAGCATGCAACAAAAGCCAAAGAAATTAATATAACTACCAAAATAACAATAAAGTGTTTTTTATATATCATTATCCCAACTCCCGTGTATACTTTAAAATTGGAAATATAAAAACTCAGACACTTTTACCATTTCAAGAATACTAATTATAGCGATAAGACTAACAAATAATGCCCAGAGATACGATGGGTTCCATTGTATATATTGTACTAAGCGAGATTCTATACTTTTTTCGTTAATCTCTAATGCAGGGTTATACTTTGCAGTAAGTTCCAAAACGTTTGGCATGAACAGAACAATGCTTAAAGATGCAAAAATCCAAGAACGTGCTTTCACCAAGGAAACTGTTTCAGTAATGAAATGATTTACAGCCAAACCGTTAATGCCGAACATACCTTTCACTATCATTATTCCACTGCCAAGCGAATCTGCTCGAAAAAATACCCAAGCAATTACAACGCTAATAAAAGTTATGAGCCAACCACAAAACCACGGCGTTGATACTCCTACCTTCCTCCAAAGATGATTAATTATAAGATATGCTCCATGTAATCCGCCCCAAACAATAAAGGTCCAGCCTGCGCCATGCCATAAGCCCCCTAATAACATGGTAACCATTAAATTACGAGTGCGCTGATATTCCCCATGTCGATTTCCGCCAAGTGGAATATATAGATAATCTCTCAAGTAGCGCGATAAAGTCATATGCCATCTGCGCCAAAAATCAATAATTGATGTTGCCTTATAAGGGGAAAAAAAGTTGACAGGTAATCTTATATTAAAAAGTAAAGCAAGCCCAATTGCCATATCCGAATAACCGGAGAAATCAAAATAGAGTTGTAAAGTATAAGCTAAGGCCCCCGTCCAGGATTCAATTAAGCCAGGAATTACTCCCTGGGACACCGTATTAAATATCGGCGTCGCAAATTCGGCAAGATTATCGGCAATAATTACTTTTTTAAACAGCCCGAAAATAAAGATTACCATACCTACCAGGATATTTTGCCAATCGACTTTTAAATTACAAATGTCTTCAAATTGAGGCATCATTTCTTTATGGTGGAGTATTGGTCCAGCTATCAAATGCGGGAAAAAGGTAACAAACAGCAAGTAGGAAAGAAAACTAACTTTGGCATCATAACCCCGATAAACATCTACTAAAAATGCAATTTGAGTAAAAGTAAAAAATGAAATACCAATGGGTAAAAGGATATATTGTAAAGGGATAGGAATTCCAGTGAACGAGGTTATATTTGCAATTAAAAAGTCGCAGTATTTGTAATAGCCTAGGGCAAGTAAGTTTATAGAAATTCCAATAACCAATGCAATCTTTGGTCTAATTTGAGGACTCTTGTGCTTATTGGCATATCTTATAATTAACCCGACGCTATAATTAAAAAGTATTGATAATATTAACAACACTAAATATCTAAAATCCCACCATGCATAAAAGAAAAGTGACATTAAGGAAAGCCACGCTATTATTATAGGCGTCCTCGACGTCTGCTTATTATTAACTAACAGATAATATACTACTGCAGTAATAGGAAGAAATAAAAAAATAAAGACATGCGAATTGAACAACATAAAAATACTCCTAATGCATAATATGCTTTATTCTTATGTTAAATTATGTCATATTACAACAAGTAAGGCTACAATTTTCTTTAAATTAACGAAAAAAGCCCCCGACCGCATTGGACTGAACCCCGCCCAATAGACACAGATAAAAGCCCCTATCGTAGGATTCCAAGAGATTAAACAAGCTGGCGTCGTTTTTCAAGCGGCGTCAGTTTTGTTTTTAGCTGAATACGCTCGTGGTTGTAGAAGAAAACGTAGTTATCAATAAGCAAGCGCGCCTGGTTGATAGTCTTGGGTTTATGCCGGCGGATACATTCGGTCTTCAGGATGCTGAAAAAGTTTTCCGCCGGCGCGTTGTCATAGCAGTTTCCCCGTCTTGACATGGACGGTGTAATGCCGTAATTTTGAGTTAGGGTAAAATACGCTTGTGATGTGTATTGGAACCCCTGGTCACTGTGGAGGTGCAACTCTGCAGTGACCGCTTCTTTTGCCTTGGCCTGGCGAACGGTTCGCAGAACCAGATTGATCGACTGCTCGGTTCCCGTTTTGTAGGCAACAATGCTATTGTCAAACAGATCGCGAATCATGGACAGATACAAGGTTCCCTGCGGCGTATGAATATAGGATATATCCGTTACCCATTTTTGATTGGGTCGTATGGCCGTGAAATCACGGTTGAGGATGTTGGGGTAGCGGTGCAGCTGATCGCTCATCTGGCGGTACTTTCTTCTACGCCGAATTTGCGCCAGCAACCCGTATTTGTTCATGATGCGCAATACCGCCTTATGGTTTTTCTCAATGCCTTGCCGCTCAAGCCACAGCACCATACGTCTATAGCCGTAAGTTCCATACGACTGCTGCTGGCATTTTTCAATCAGGGTGGCCAGCCATTCATCGGCGAATGGCCGGTATCGCCGTTTCAAAAATGCGTAGTAGCCGCTTCTTGATACCCCAAAGAATTTACACATTACTGCAACCGGATGCTTGCCGGCATTTTTCATTATGGCTATGTATTTAATCTGTGCTCTCACATCCTTCCAACAGTTTGAAGAAAAGACTTGAATAATTCCACTTCCATTTCAAGTTGTTTGATTCGCCGTAAATAATCCTGCTTGGTAGCCGATTGCTTTCTTGGTCGGCCTCGGTGCTTCGAAACAACTATCGGGGCACGTCTTGCCCTGTTGTATCGTTTTACCAGATGTTTAATCTGTGCCTTGGTTAACCCAAATTTGTAGCTGCCAAAATTAAATGCCCGAAAGCTGACGGGATTGCCTGACCGAAAATTGCTGGGTATAATGGCCATATCAATCTGAAAAAGGAAAAGACGTCTCTGTTTGGTGTACTGTTGCCCCACAACAGTACCAGAGACG
>JARKPR010000049.1 GCA_029975165.1 Selenomonadales bacterium | reverse complement strand
TCCTTCTGGTCTTGGGTCCAGACGATCCCCACCGCCGGCTCGATCTGCCTGAGGACGTCCTTGATGTCTGGCGCGGCCTGGGCGGCCGGGGCGAGGAGCGACAGGCACGCGGCGACCGCCAGGAGCAGCGTGAACAGGCGCGGGGTGCGCATTACGATAGCCCCCTTTTGTCGTTTTTTAATAATTTCTTAATAAATTGGCAATATCCTGCCAATATTTGACTTGTTTCGCTTTTTTTCGGCGGCGCCGGCGACAGGAGGGTAATGGCGCGGCGCCGCCGAAATTATTATTGGCAGTTCTAGCGATTACGGAGGCAGACATGGATTATGGCGCGGCGCTGACGGAAATAAAAAACGGCCTGGTAAGGCCGATTTATCTTATTCACGGCGAAGAGGCGTATCTGGCCCGCCAGTTGGAGAAGGCGGCGGTGGAGGCGCTGCTGCCGCCGGAGGAGCGGGACATGGGCCTGACGGTGCTGGACCGCGATCCGCCGCCGGCCGAGCTCGCCAACCTTATCGAGTCGGTGCCGTTCATGGGCGGCAAAAATGTGATCGTCATCCGCGGCACAAACCTGTTCCGCGCCGGGAAGGCGGAGGAGGGGGAGGACGGCGGCGACGACCGCCTGCTGAAGCTGCTGGCGGATATGCCCGAATACAGCCATGTGGTCTTCGTGACGGCCGCCGCGGCCGACAAGCGCCGCAAGCTGTATAAGTGCGTGGAGCGCTACGGGGCGGCGGTGGAGGTCAGCCCGTTAAAGGCCAAGGACATCCGCCCCTGGCTGAACGACAAGCTGGCCGCGCTCGGCCGCCGGCTGGCCCCCGACGCTACGGAGGAGCTGTTGGCCGCGTTCGGCATGATGCCGCAGCTGTCCCTCGGCCTGCTGGACAACGAGCTGGACAAGATCGCCCTGTACGCCCAGGGGACGACGATAACCCGCCGGGACGTGGCGGCGGCGATGTCGGCCGTGCCCGAGGTGTCGGTGTTCGCGATGATCGACGCCGTGAGCCAGAAGCAGGCCGGCAAGGCGCTCAAGCTGCTGGCGGAGCAGCTGGCCGCCGGCGAGAACGCGCTCCGCCTGCTGGCCCTGCTGGCGCGGCAGGTGCGGATGCTGTGGCGGGGCAAGGAACTGGCGGACGGAGGGGCGGGCAGCCGCGAGATCGCCGACGAGCTCGGCGTGCCGCCGTTCGTGGGCGAGAAGCTGCTGCGGCAGGGGCGGGGCTTCGCGGCCGCGACGCTGCAGCGGACGATGGTGGCGCTGGCCGAGGCCGACCGGGACCTGAAGAACGGCCGGGCGGACAAGTATGTATTGGAGCGGATCGTAATCGAGATGTGCAAGTAGTTGCGTTGCGTAAAAAAGCCTGTCCGATCAGGACAGGCTTTTCTGCGTCTTTATTGGCTTTCCATGGCGTTGATTTTTTTTGCCAGGCGGGATTTCTTCCGCGCCGCGGCATTTTTATGAATAACGCCTTTGGCGACCGCTTTGTCGATAACGCTGCTGGCTTTGGTCAGGAGGGCCTTGGCGTCGTCGGCCTTTCCGGCCGTGACCGTGTCGGCCACTTTACGGGTGGCGGTTTTGACCGACGATTTTACGGCAAAGTTCTGGGCGCGCCGGGCGGCATCGGTTTTGACGCTGCGTTCCGAAGATTTGATGTTCGGCAAGTGGTTCACCTCCTTTGACCTGTTTACCCAAATAATTTTAGCATGGGAAAAAATAAAATGCAAGTCTTTCCGTCTACGATGGCGACAATCGCCATTAAACCCGGAAACGGGAAGCCACTATGGTAGTTAGAAGGAACAGGAACTGAATGGCAGCCGCGCAAGCGGCCTCCGTCTGCGATGGAGATAATCATCATCAAGCCCGGAAACGGGGGCTGACTATAGTAGTCAGAAGGAACAGGAACTGGATCGAAGCCGCATAGCGGCCTCCTATCCCGGTTAAGATAGTTTCGGTTTATAACGAGAATTTATGCCACGGACAGGAGTGACGGTTATGAATGATTTCACCACCCCGCGCACCGACCTGGCGCTGGAGGCTCGTGAGGCGCTGACCCGCAGGACGAGCGAGGATATCCCCGGCGTGCTTGTGGAGACGGCCCAGGACGACGAGGTGCTCGTCACGCGGGTGAGCGTCTCCACTACGGAGGCGGCGCGGATCATGGGCAAGCTGCAGGGCCGGTACGTGACGATCGAGGCCCGGGGCCTGCGGGACAAGAATACTCCCCTGCAGGAGAAGGTGATGAAGTTTCTCGCCGAGGAGCTCACCAACCTGGCGGAGCTGCCGGCGAAGGCGGTCATCCTCGTCATCGGGCTGGGGAACTGGAACATCACTCCCGATGCCCTGGGACCGCGGGCGGTGGATAAGGTGGTCGTGACCCGCCATCTCCAGGGGATGCTGTCGCCGGAGCTGAAGGGCGGGGTGCGCTCGGTGTGCGCCATCGCCCCCGGCGTGCTGGGCATAACGGGAATGGAGACGGCGGAGATCGTCCAGGGGATCGTGAGCAAGGTCAAGCCCGATCTGGTCATCTGCATCGACGCGCTGGCGGCCGCATCCAGCCACCGGGTCATCACGACCGTCCAATTAGCCGATACCGGCATAAGCCCGGGATCGGGCGTCGGCAACAAGCGTTTCGGCCTCAACCGCGAGTCGCTCGGCGTGCCGGTGATCGCCATCGGCGTGCCGACGGTCGTCCACGCTTCAACGATCGCCATGGACACGCTCAGCACGCTACAGGAGTATGCGGCTTTCGCCCGCTATTTCAAGAGTATGGAGAGCCTGTCCGACCAGGACCGGCAGACCATCATCCGCCAGGTGCTGCCGGAGGCGCTCGGCGACCTGATGGTGACGCCGAAGGAGGTGGACCGGCTGATCGAGGATATCGCCGATGTGGTCGCCGGCGGCATCAACCAGGCCATGCACCCTCATATCGATTACGAGAATATCCATATGTATTTACACTGAAAAATCCCGCCGTTTTCTGCCGGAGGCCGCTAAGAAGTCCGGGGGGCTTTTTAGCGGCCTCCTCATGCATATTGCCTTAAAGCCTAAGCATATACATGGTATGTAAACAAATGGAATGTAAACAACAGGCAATGCAGGAGGCGGCGGGATAACGCATGGTGACAAGGCGGCAGCGGAAACGGCGGGAAAAGAAGCGGTTCTGGCAGACGACGGCGGTGGTCGTGATCGCCGCGATTTTATCGGCGCTGTGTTGCGCCGTATTTGCCCAGGGACTTACGACCGCGGACCGGGAGGAGGGGCAGTTGCCGATATTTCTCGTCCCGTGGGGGAAGATACTGTCCGCGGGGATACCGGGGTTCAGCGCGGCCGGCGATGTGTCGCCGGTGAAGGTGAAGCCGGTGGTAACCGTCCATTCCCTTTTCCGGACGGCGCTATTGTTCGCCACCGGGGTCGACATCCGCGACATGCGCTCGCTGCTGCGGACGGAGATCCCGTTCATGAGCCTTTTCAAGCCCGGCCAGCCGGCGGTGACGGCGATATCGCTGCCCAATTTCCCGAAGTTCGAGTTCAAAGGCCTCACGCCTGCCGGCAAGCCGCTGGTGGGCATCTATCACACCCATACGGCCGAGTCCTTCCTGCCTACGTCGGGGGTCACCCACCGGCCCGGCGGCCAGCGGGGCGACATCGTGGACGTGGGCGACGCGCTGCTGCAGCGGCTGGCCAAGCACGGCATCGCGGCGGTGCAGAGCCGCAACATCCACGACTATCCGAGCTTCATGAAGGCGTACGGACCGTCCGAGGCCACGGCCAGGAAGATGCTGGCCGACAACCCGTCCATCCAGATGATCTTCGATATCCACCGCGACGCCGACAAGCGCGAGAACTCGCTCGTGACCGTCAACGGCGTGGAGATGGCCCGCATCACGCTGGTGGTGGGCATGGGCCAGCAGGACCTGGTGCAGCCCCACTGGCAGCAGAACCACGCGTTCGCCAAGCTGATCGACGCCAGGCTCAACCAGCATTATCCCGGCCTGTCGCGCGGCATCCAACTGGTGGAGTGGCGCTACAATCAGCATCTCCATCCGCGGGCGCTGCTCGTCGAGGTGGGCTGCCAGGAGAACAGCCGCGAGGAGGCGATCCGCAGCATCGAGCTCTTAGGGGATGTGGTGGCGGAGATTCTGGCGGAGTCGTAGACGGCCGCGGGGGAGGGGGCGACGGTCCCGACGAATAAGGGGGGCGTAATTGCTGGATAATATAGCCAGAGCCGGGAGGTGCCATCATGCTTTTAACTTTATCAACCAACGACGCCAAGGTTATAACCCGCGGGCTGGCCGTTCTCGCCGTGGCGGTCGCCGTGGGGGTGACGGCGGCGGACAACCAGCTCAACCGCCTCACGGCCAGGAACGATTTCGCCCAGGCGCTGGCCATCCGCCGCGACGCGGCCGGTTATTACCGCGCATACCTGCTCGGCCAGAGCCTGGTGATGAAGGCGGCCTTCCCGGCGGGCACGATCGCGAGCGGCGACGGCACGCTGAGGGTGGCGGCGGCCGGGCTGAGCGTCACTGTGCCGACGGTGGCGCGGATCGAACTGGCCGCGGCGGAATATTGGCTTGATGTGTGGCGGCGGCAGTTCGTGGCCGCGGCCTGGCGAACAAGGGCTGAGTTGAACGTGTATGTCGAGGAGCTGCGGCCGCTGGTGCGCAAGATGATCGATACGGTGAAGCAATAGGGGAATAGCTTGCGGGCGGAGGGGTCGGATGCTATAATTGATTAGAAATCTAGCCTGAGAGGTAGCGTTTATATATGGCCACCGCCCACATCCGCAATTTCTGCATCATCGCCCATATCGACCACGGCAAGTCGACGCTCGCCGACCGGCTGCTGGAGTATACGGGCACGCTGTCGGCCCGCGAGATGTCCGCCCAGGTGCTGGACCAGATGGAGCTGGAGCGCGAGCGCGGCATCACCATCAAGGCCCAGGCGGTGAGGCTGGAGTACGCGGCCCGCGACGGCGGGAATTATATGCTCAATCTCATCGACACCCCCGGCCATGTGGACTTCACCTACGAGGTGTCCCGCAGCCTCGCGGCCTGCGAGGGGGCGCTGCTGGTGGTGGACGCGGCCCAGGGGATCGAGGCGCAGACGCTGGCCAACGTTTATCTGGCGCTGGAGCACGACCTGGAAATCATCCCGGTCATCAATAAGATCGATCTGCCGAGCGCCGACCCGGACAAGGTGAAGCGCGAGATCGAGGAGGTCATCGGCCTCGACGCCTCGGAGGCCGTGCTGGTGAGCGCCAAGACGGGCACCGGCATCGACGCGGTCCTCGAGGCGATCGTCAAGAAGGTGCCGCCGCCCAAGGGGGACGAGGCGGCGCCGCTCAAGGCGCTGATCTTCGATTCGCATTTCGACCCGTACAAGGGGGTCATCGTCTACCTGCGGGTGATGGACGGCCGTATCGCGCCGGGGATGAAGATCAGGATGATGGCCACCGACAAGGTGTTCGAGGTGGACGAGGTGGGCATCTTCCGCCCGTACCTGGCGAATGTGGACGAGCTGGGGCCGGGGCATGTCGGCTTTCTGGCCGCCAGCATCAAGAACGTGAAGGACACCCGCGTGGGCGATACGGTGACGAACGCCGCCAGCCCCGCGGACGCGCCGCTGCCCGGCTACCGCAAAGTGACGCCGATGGTTTACTGCGGCCTGTACCCGGTGGAGACATCGGACTACGATAATCTGCGCGACGCCCTGGAGAAGCTCCAGCTCAACGACGCGTCGCTGCTCTACGAGCCGGAGACGTCGGTGGCGCTGGGCTTCGGCTTCCGCTGCGGCTTCCTCGGCCTGCTGCACATGGATATCGTCAAGGAGCGGCTGGAGCGCGAGTACGGCCTCACCCTGATAACCACCGCTCCCAACGTCATTTACAAGGTTTACAAGACCGACGGCACGATGGAGCAGATCGAGAACCCCTCGAAGCTGCCGGCGCCGCAGGTGATCGACCATGTCGAGGAGCCGTACGTGAAGGCGACGGTCATCGTGCCCAACGATTATGTGGGCAGCGTGATGGAGCTTTCCCAGGAGAAGCGCGGCGAATATAAGGATATGAAGTATCTCGACCCGACGCGGGTGATGATAATGTACGAGCTGCCGCTCAGCGAGATCATCTACGATTATTTCGACCGGTTGAAGTCGTCGACCCGCGGGTACGCGTCGCTGGACTACGAGCTGGCCGGCTACCGCGAGTCCGACCTCGTCAAGCTGGATATCATGCTCAACGGCGAGGTGGTGGACGCGCTGAGCGCCATCGTCCACCGCGACCGGTCCGTCTACCGCGGCCGGCAACTGGTGGAAAAGCTGCGGGGCATCATCCCCCGCCAGATGTTCGAGATCCCCATCCAGGCGGCCATCGGCAACAAGGTCATCGCCCGCGAGACGGTGCGGGCGATGCGCAAGGACGTGCTGGCCAAGTGCTACGGCGGCGACATCACCCGCAAGCGCAAGCTGCTGGAGAAGCAGAAGGAAGGCAAGAAGCGCATGAAGCAGGTGGGCAGCGTGGAGCTGCCGCAGGAGGCGTTTATGGCCGTCCTGAAAATGGACTAGGGAAGGCTTCCCCAAAAGTCCATCTGCGGCGTTGCTCCTCGGCTGCCATCCTCAGCGTACGTCCCGTGTACGCTTCCGGTGTCAGCCTCCGGTGCGCCTTGCATCTGGAGCTTTTGGAAAAGCCTTGAAGGAGACGGGTTTTATGAATCTCGGCCTCTACATCCACATTCCCTTCTGCCGACGGAAATGCCTGTACTGCGATTTCCCTTCCGTGGCCGGGGCGGAAGAACTGTACGCAGCTTATACCGCCGCCCTGTGCCGGGAGATCGCCGGCAAGGGCGGCCTTTTGTCGGCCTGTGCGGTCGATACCGTTTACATCGGCGGCGGCACGCCGACGGTGCTGCCGACCGAGTGCCTGGCGGCGATCGGCCGCTGCCTGCGGCAGAGCGTCGCCGTCGCGCCGGGCGCCGAGTTTACGGTCGAGGCCAACCCCGGCACGCTGGCCGGCGACAAGCTGGCGGCGCTGAGGGCGGCGGGCGCGAGCCGCGTCAGCCTCGGCGTCCAGGCCTTCGACGATAAGGTGCTGGCGGCGGCCGGGCGCATCCACACCGCCGCCGAGGCGGCCGAGGCGGCCTGGACGGTGCGGGCCGCCGGTTTCGCGCGCGTGAGCGTCGATCTGATGTACGGCCTGCCGAGGCAGACGCCGGCCGGTTTCCGCGCCGGGCTGGAGCGGGCGGCGGCGCTGCCTGTCGAGCATATCTCGGCGTACGGCCTCAAGGTGGAGGAGGGCACGCCGTTCGCCGCCCTGGCGGCGGCCGGGCGCCTGGCCTTGCCGGACGAGGAGGACGAGGAGGCGATGTACGATATGGCGGCCGCTTTTCTGCCGGCGCACGGCTTTCGCCGCTACGAGATTTCGAATTACGCCCGGCCGGGGGCCGAGTGCCGCCATAATATGAAGTACTGGCGCTACGAGCCGTACGTCGGCGTGGGGGCGGCGGCCCATTCGTTTTGGCAAGGGGAGCGGACGGCGAACGTCGCGGACGTGCGGGAGTATATCGCCCGCGTGGCGGCCGGCGGGGAGGCGACGATAAGCCGCGAGCGGCCGGCGCCGGCGGTGGCGATGGCCGAGTATGCCTTCCTGGCCCTGCGGACGGCGGAGGGCGTTTCCTTTGCCGCTTTCGCGGCCCGTTTCGGCGAGGACTTCCTGCGGCGCTACGGGGCGGTCGTCGACAGGCTGGCCGGCCAGGGACTGGTGGCGGCCGACGGGGACGGACTCCGCCTCACCGCCCAGGGGCAGAAATACGGCAACGTGGTTTTTGCCAGTTTTCTTCCCGACGGCTAATGAAAACGTCCGCAGAACCTTGACATCGGCAAGGGGGAATGGTATTTTTTTAATAGATGTTAGCACTCGATTGAGAGGAGTGCTAATAACGACAATCCGGATTTAAACGTTAACGGAAAAAAGCGCTCCGCTAACGAGACGAGGGAGGGGTGGCCGATGCTTGACGACCGCAAACGTAAAATTCTCCAGACGATTGTCGACGACTACGTCACCACCGCCGAACCGGTGGGGTCGCGGACGCTGGCCCGTAAGTATTCGTTAGGCATCAGCCCGGCGACCATCCGCAACGAGATGGCCGACCTCGAGATTCTCGGTTTCCTGGAACAGCCGCATACCTCGGCCGGCCGCATCCCTTCGCCCCGCGGTTACCGTTTCTACGTCGACTGCCTGCTGGCGCCGCCGAAGATCGCCGATAGCGATGCCAAGCTGATCACCAACTGGTACGAGTCGAGGGTCCGCAGCCTGGAGGAGGTTTTCCAGGAGACGGCCAAGATCATCTCCCGCATGACCCACGCCGTGTCGCTGGTCACCGCCCCGCAGATTTCCAAGGCGCTGTTCAAGTATCTGCAGTTCCTGCCCCTGGACGAGCGGCGGGCGATCGTGGTGGTCGTCACCGATGCCGGGTACGTGGAGAACAAGGTGATCGAGATGCCTGCCGGTACGTCGTTCCAGGATTTGCAGGAGATCGCGGCGAACATCAACGATAAGCTGGCCGGGCTGAGCTTCGGCCAGATCAAGCATTCCGTGCTGCGGGAGATCAGAAACGATATCCTCTCGAACCCGGCCCTGTTCGAGACCGCTCTGGCCGTGCTTCGCCAGGCCCTGGCGGTGGAGCGGTCCGAGAAGGTGTATCTCGGCGGCGCCACCCAACTGCTCGCCCAGCCGGAGTTCCGCGACGTCGATAAGATCCGCGGCCTGCTGACGATGCTGGAGGAGGAGAAGCTGCTGTCCGACATCCTCCATATGCAGGACGGCGAGGGCGTGGTGGTCACGATCGGCCAGGAGAACAAGTACAGCGGCATCCAGAACTGCAGCGTGGTACAGGCGACCTACCGCGTCGAGGGCCAGGTCATCGGCACGCTGGCCGTGCTGGGGCCCACCCGCATGGAGTACGGCAAGATCATGGCCGTGCTGGAGTTCATGCACCAGCACCTCGGCGAGACGCTCAAGAAGTATAAGGCGTTCTGACCGCCGGAGCGGGCGGGCCGGCGCGGGTCTGCCCGGCGGCCGGTCCGCAGTCATACATATTGAAGTAAAAGACCAGAATAAGATATAGGCTAGCGGGAGGAATGGTATGAATCTGAAACAGGCAGGCAGCGGCGCCGAGGTCGACGAACGGCTGGCCGCCCTCCTTACGAATTCGGGCGCCGTGCGGGCCATTACCGCGGCGGTGGAAGGCACGATCGGCCCCAAAGGTCTGGACACGATGCTGGTGGATCGTTTCGGCGAGGTCATCATCACCAACGACGGGGTGACCATCCTCGATAAGATGGACGTCAACCACCCGGCCGCCAAAATGCTCATCAATATCGCCAAGGCCCAGCAGGCCGAGGTGGGCGACGGCACGACGACGGCGACGATTATGGCCGGCGGCCTTGTGGCCGAGGGTGTCAACCAGGTGCTGCGAGGCGTGCCGGTGGCCAGAGTGATCGAGGGCATCAAGCATGGCATCGCCGTGGCGCTGGCGGCCGTCAAGGAGCGCGGCCGGCAGATAGGCTCGGCCGACGACCCGGTGCTGGAGAACATCGCCGTTATCGCCGGCCGCGAACACCGCGACATCGCCGACCTGGTGGTGGCGGCCGCCCGCCTCATCGGCCTGGAGAAGCTGAACGAGCCCAACTTCAAGCTGGCCGACATCGTCACCGCCGAGGAAGGCGCCGAAAATGAGGTCTTCCTGGGCGTGATCGTCGATAAGGAACGGATGAACAAGGATATGCCGGCGACGGTGGAGAACGCCAGGCTGCTGCTGGTCGACGACGCCCTCGAGCCGGAGGAGATCGAAGACGGGGCGCTGGGCACCGAGGCTGGCTTCAAGCGCTACATAGAGCTGCAGGAGGAGTTCAAGGCCAATGTCCGCAAGATCGTCGCTTTAGGCGTGCAGGTGGTGTTGGTCGACCGCGGCGTCCACGCTTCGGCGGAGGAGATTTTCACCGACGCGGGCATCATGATCGTGCAGCGGGTGGCGGCGAAGGATATGCGCCGGGCCGCCGAGCATTGCGGCGCGCGCGTCATCAAGCGGACGGGGCTGAAGAAGGACCCGGCCGATATCGAGAAGTATCTGGGGACTGCCGATAAGGTGTACGAGGACGAGAAGCTGGAACAGGTTCGCATCCTCGGCGGCCGCGGCAAGCCGATGGCCACCATCCTGGTGGGCGCGGCGACGGAAGAGGTGGTCGGCGAGCGGGAGCGCATTGCCAAGGACGCCGCCTCCAGCCTGCAGGCCGCGGTCAAGGGCGGCTGCGTACCCGGCGGCGGCGCGGTGGAGATCGCCGTGGCCCGCGAGGTCGAGAAGGCGCGTGAGGGTATCAAGGGGATGGCGGCGTACGGCGTGGACTGCGTGGCCAACGCTCTCAGGCGCCCCCTGGCCCAGATCGTCGAGAACGCCGGCTTCAACCCCCTGGAGAAGGTGGAGGAGGTCGTCGCCGCCCAGGCGGCCGCAGGCAAGGACTCGCTGGCGGTCGACTGCGACAGCGGCGAGGTGGCCGATATGCTGGCCCGCGGCGTCGTCGATCCCGTGCCGGTGAAGGTGCATGCCATCAAGGCGGCCGGCGAGGTCGCGGTGGCCATCCTGCGCATCGACACGATCATCAAGAAGAAAGAGGAAGGGGCGAACGCCGCCAAGCAGTCTGGCGCCGGCGAGACCGGCATGCCGGATTTTTAGGGAGGCCCTTTGCCAGATAGTTTAGTAAGCGCGAGGTGATACGGTTTAATGGAGGAGAAATACCAGGACGACCGGCAAGCTGAAGCCGCCGTCGGCGGCGAACAGGCCGCGGAGGCCGAGACGGGCTGCGACCGCGGCGAGATTAAGGACGGCGCGGCGGCGCTCGACGCGAAGAACCGCGAGCTCGACGAATCGAACAACCGGTTGCTCAGGCTGCAGGCCGATTTCGACAATTTCCGCCGCCGCTCCCAGAAGGAGAAGGAGGAATTGTCCCAGGTGGTGGCCGGCGAGGTGTTCAGGGAGCTGCTGCCCGTGCTCGACAACTTCGAGCGGGCGCTGGCCGCTCCCGGCGAGGACGCCGCCCAGGTCCGCACCGGGGTGGCGATGATCTACCGCCAGTTCGGCGCCATCATGGAAAGGTTCGGCGTAACGCCGATCGCCGCGGTGGGCTGCCAGTTCGACCCGGCCCGCCATGAGGCGGTGCTGCGGGTGGAGGACGCCGCCCAGCCCGACGGCCAGGTCGTCGAGGAGCTGCAGAAGGGGTATGAGATCAACGGCAGGGTTCTGCGGGCCAGCATGGTCAAAGTCGTAGGCAACAGTTGATTTTATAGATGTTGAGCTAAGGAGGAGAATGTGTATGGCAAAGGTCATCGGGATAGACCTCGGCACGACCAACTCGGTGGTCGCCTTCATGGAGGGCGGCGAGCCGGTCGTAATCGCCAACGCCGAAGGCAGCCGCCTCACTCCGTCGGTGGTCGGCTTTTCCAAGACAGGCGAGCGGCTGGTGGGCCAGCTGGCCAAACGGCAGGCGGTCTCCAACCCCGACCGCACGGTAAGCTCGATCAAGCGCCACATGGGCACCGCGCATAAGGTGGCGATCGATGGCAAGGATTACACACCCCAGGAAATTTCGGCGATGATCCTGCAGAAGATGAAGATCGACGCCGAAGCGTACCTGGGCGAAAAGATAACCAAGGCGGTCATCACCGTGCCCGCCTACTTCTCCGACAGCCAGCGCCAGGCGACCAAGGACGCCGGGGCGATCGCCGGCCTCGAGGTGCTGCGCATCATCAACGAGCCGACGGCGGCCGCGCTGGCCTACGGCCTCGACAAGGGCGAAGACCACACCATCCTCGTCTTCGACCTCGGGGGCGGCACGTTCGACGTGTCCATCCTCGAACTGGGCGACGGCGTGTTCGAGGTCAAGGCGACGAGCGGCAACGGCCGCCTGGGCGGCGACGACTTCGACGATCGCGTCATGAACTGGCTGGTGGCCGAGTTCAAGAAGGAGAGCGGCATCGACCTCACTAAGGACCGCATGGCCATGCAGCGCCTCAAGGAGGCGGCGGAGAAGGCCAAGATCGAGCTTTCCGGCGTGCTGACGACCAACGTCAACCTGCCGTTCATCACCGCCGACCAGTCGGGGCCCAAGCACCTCGACGTCAATCTGACCCGCGCCAAGTTCGACGAGCTGACCGCCGACCTGGTGGAAGCCACGATGGGCCCCACCCGCCAGGCGATGTCCGACGCCGGGCTGGCCCCGAAGGACATCGACAAGATCATCCTCGTGGGCGGCTCGACCCGCATCCCGGCCGTGCAGGAGGCGATCAAGAAGTTCCTCGGCAAGGAACCCCACCGCGGCATCAACCCCGACGAGTGCGTGGCCGTGGGCGCCGCCATCCAGGCCGGCGTGCTGGTGGGCGAGGTCAAGGATGTGCTGCTGCTCGACGTGACGCCGCTGTCGCTGGGCATCGAGACGCTCGGCGGCGTGTTTACCAAGATCATCGACCGCAACACCACCATCCCCACGTCCAAGAGCCAGGTGTTTTCGACGGCGTCCGACAACCAGCCGTCGGTCGACATCCATGTCCTCCAGGGCGAACGGGATATGGCCGCGTCCAACAAGACGCTCGGCCGCTTCGAGCTGTCCGGCATCCCGCCGGCGCCGCGGGGCGTGCCGCGCATCGAGGTTACGTTCGACATCGATGCCAACGGCATCGTCCACGTGTCCGCCAAGGATCTCGGCACAGGCAAGGAGCAGAAGATCACCATTACCGCTTCCGGCGGCCTGCCCAAGGACGAGGTGGAGCGGATGGTGAAGGAGGCCGAGTCCCACGCCGCCGAGGACAAGAAGCGCCGCGAGGAGGTCGAGGCGCGCAACAGCGCCGACTCGCTCGTCTATCAGGCTGAGAAGACGATCAAGGACCTGGGCGACAAGGCCGACAAGGCTTTGGTGGAGAAGGTGCAGCAGGCGGCTGATACGCTGAAGGAGACCCTCAAGGGTAACGATATCGAGAAGATTAAGGCCGATACCGAGGCGCTGACCAAGCCGCTGTACGAGCTGACCTCGGCGGTCTACAACCAGGCCGGTCCGCAGGCCGGCCCGCAGGGCGCCGGTCCCGAGGCGGCCCCCGGCCAGGAAGCGCCGCCGCAAGACGAGAAGGTCGTCGACGCGGATTACAAGGTCATGGACGACGACAAGAAGAAATAGACAGAAGCAGAACAAGGGGACTGCCTAGAAAGTCCATCTGCGGCGCTCTGCCCGGTGCGCCCCGCACACTTGACGCGCGAATGATGCCTACCGCATTGAACGCTGATATGGTCGGGGTAATCAGGACGTGCATCTGGAGCTTTCTAGACAGTCCCGGTATTCCTTAGATTGGCCGGGCTTTTTTACCGGCAGCGGGTGGTGGGAGATTTTTGAGTAGCAAGCGCGATTACTACGAAGTCCTGGGCGTGGCCAAATCCGCCTCGGACGATGAGATAAAGAAGGCGTTCCGCAAGCTGGCCCGCCAGTATCATCCCGACGTCAACCGCGACGACCCCAAGGCCGCGGAGGCGAAGTTCAAGGAGATCAACGAGGCCTACGAGGTGCTGTCCGACACCGAGCGCCGCCGCCAGTACGACCAGTTCGGCCATGCCGCGTTCGACGCCGCGTCGGGCGGCGGCCAGGGAGGCTTCGGCGGGTTCGGCGGTTTTGGCGGCGGGGCCGGCGGCTTCGGGGATATTTTCGACATGTTCTTCGGCCAGGCGGGCTTCGGCGGCCGGCCGACCGGCCCCGAACGGGGCGCCGACCTCCGTTACGATATGGAGTTGCCGTTCGAGCAGGCGGCCTTCGGCCTCGAGACCGAAATCCAGGTGCCCCGCACCGAGGACTGCCCGGCCTGCCACGGCTCGGGCGCGGCGCCCGGCACCCACCCCGAGACTTGCCCGAACTGCCGCGGCACCGGCCAGACGCAGGTGGTGCAGAACACGCCCTTCGGCCGCATGGTCAACGTCAAGACGTGCGACCGCTGCCGGGGCGAGGGCAAGATCGTCCACACGCCGTGCCCGGAGTGCAGCGGCCGCGGCAAGGTCCGCCAGCGCCGCCGCATTAAGATCAAGATCCCCCCGGGTGTCGATACCGGTTCGCGCCTGCGCGTCGCCCACGAGGGCGAGGCGGGGGCGCGCGGCGGCCCGCCCGGCGATCTGTATGTCTATATTTTCGTCAAGGCGCACAAGCTGTTCACGCGCGAGAACGACGACGTCATCTGCGAGGTGCCGATCAGCATCGTGCAGGCCGCCCTCGGCGACGAAATCGAAGTGCCCACCCTCGACGGCCAGGTGCAGGTTCGCATCCCCGAGGGCACCCAGTCGGGCACGACCCTCCGCTTGAAGGATAAAGGCATTCCCCACCTCCGGGGCCACGGGCGCGGCGACCAGCATATCCGCATCAAGGTCGTCACCCCCAAGAAACTCAATGACCGGCAGCGCGAGCTGCTGCGCGAATTCGCCCGTCTCGGCGGCGAAGATGTCAACCCGGAGGAAAAGGGTTTCTTCAAAAAGGTGAAGGACGCTTTCGGGGTGTAAAGGCAGGAAGGGGCGAGGCGCCATGAAATGGGCGGAGATAAGCATCCTGACCACCCATGAGGCCACCGAGGCGGTGGCCGATATTTTTCACGGCCTGGGCACGAGCGGCGTGGTCATCGAGGACCCCGAGCTCGTCAATTCGTACCGCCGCTCGGGAACGTGGGACTACTGCGATATTCCGGAGGCGGAAGAGACCGGCACGGTGACGGTAAAGGCGTACCTGCCGGCAGACGATGCGCTCGACGACAAGCTGCGCCTGCTGGCGGAACGGATCGGCGGCCTCGGCGGGCATGATCAGGACAAGGGGCACGGCCTCGTCCGCTGGCAGGAAGTGCGCGAGGCGGACTGGGCGGACGCCTGGAAAAATTATTTCTTCCCGGTGCGGGTGGGCGACCGCCTGGTCGTCAAGCCGTCCTGGCAGGAGTATCTCGCCGGGGACGGCGACCTGGTCATCGAGCTTGATCCCGGTATGGCCTTCGGCACGGGCACCCACCAGACCACGGTGATGTGCCTGCGGCTGCTCGAAGAGACCGTGCGCCCGGGGGACATCGTGTTCGACGTCGGCACCGGCTCGGGCATCCTGGCGGTGGCGGCCGCCAAGCTTGGGGCCGGCGAGGTGCGGGCAGTGGACAACGACCCGGTGGCGGTGCGGGTGGCGGGCGCGAATGTCGCCGCCAACGCCGTGGGCGACAGGGTGACGGTGGCGGCGGGCGACCTGGTGTCCGGGCTTGCCGGCCAAGCCGACGTCGTCGTAGCCAACATCATCGCCGATGCAATCGTCCGGCTGGCGCCGGCTGTCCCCGACCGCCTGGCGGACGGCGGCGTTTTCCTCGCCGGCGGCATCATCACCGGCCGGCTGGGCGACACGGTTGACGCCGTCCTGGCCGCCGGCCTGACGGTGGAGAGAGTGCTGGAGGACGGGGAGTGGGCGACCATCCTGGCCCGCAAAGGGGACGGGTGAGATGCGCCGTTTTTTCATCGCCGGCGAGCTGGCCGGCGAGGTGGCGATAACCGGGCCGGACGCCCGCCACATCGGCAGGGTGCTGCGCCTGGGGACGGGCGACGAGATAATCGTCGTCGATGCGGCCGGCCGCGCGGGCCGGGCGGCGATAACGGCCGTGACGGCGGATACGGTGCGGGCGAGCGTCCGCGAGACGCTGGCCGCCGGCCACGAGCCGCCGGTGAGCGTTTGGCTGGCGCAGGGCCTGCCGAAAGGCGACAAGCTGGAATACATCGTCCAGAAGGCGGTGGAGCTGGGCGCGGCCGGCGTTATTCCGCTGGCCTGCGACAACTGCACGGTGCGCTATGACGCGGCCAAGCAGGGCAGCCGCCGGGAAAGGTGGCGGAAGATCGCCGCCGAGGCGGCCAAGCAGTGCGGCCGCGGGGCAATGCCCGCCGTGGCCGAGGTAGCGACGCTGGCGGCAGCGCTGGCCGGGGCGGGGGAGGACACGGCCGTAATCATGCTGTACGAGGGCGCGGGCGGCGAGCCGCTGCGCGACATCCTCGCCGGCCGCGCGGCGACGTCTTATCTGCTGCTGGTCGGCCCGGAGGGCGGCTTCAACCCGGCCGAGGCGGAGCTGTGCCGCCGCCACGGGGCGAGCGTCGCCACGCTGGGGCCGCGCATCCTGCGCACCGAGACGGCGGCGCTGGCGGCGCTGGCGATCGTGCTGTATGAAAAGGGCGATCTGGGTTCGGGCCTGTAAGCCTTGGTTTTTGGGGGCAACTATATGAAGAGGGTCGCATTCGCGACTTTGGGCTGCAAAGTCAATCAGTTCGAGACCGAAACGTTGGAAGGCCTGTTCAGGGAACGGGGCTATGAGGTGGTGGCCTTCGACCGGCCGGCCGACGTTTATGTCGTCAACACGTGTTCGGTCACCCATCTGGGCGAGCGCAAGTCGCGCCAGCTCATCCGCCGCGCCACCCGCACCAGCCCGGGCGCGACGGTGGTCGTTACCGGCTGCTATGCCCAGGTGTCGCCCGGCGAGGTCGGGGCCATCGACGGCGTCGACGTCATCGTCGGTACCCAGGATCGCCGGCGGATCGTGGACCTGGCCGAGGAAGCGGCCGCCGGGCACCGCCGGATAACGGCCGTGGGCGACATCATGGCGGCCAGCGCTTTCGAGGATATACCGCTGTTCGCGGCCCCCGGCCGCACGCGCGCCTTCCTGAAGATCCAGGAGGGCTGCGCCAATTTCTGTACATACTGCATCATCCCCTACGCCCGCGGGCCGCTGCGTTCGCGACCCCTCGGCAGCATCGTGCGCGAGGCGGCCAAGCTGGCCGCGGCCGGCTTCCGGGAGATCGTGCTCACCGGCATCCACCTGGGCGCCTACGGCCAGGAACAGGGCGGCGGGCTCACCTTGACCGACGCGGTGCAGGCGGTGCTGTCCGTCCCGAGGGTGGACCGCCTCCGCCTGGGGTCGCTGGAGTCGATCGAGGTATCCGCGGGGCTGGTCGCCCTCATGGGGGATGACGAGCGGCTGTGCCCTCATCTCCATCTGCCGCTTCAGGCCGGCGACGACCGCATATTGGCGGCGATGAACCGCCACTATACCACCGCCCGCTACCGCGAGCTTGTCGAGGATATCCGCTCTCGCGTGCCCGATGTGGCCGTGACGACCGACATCATCGTCGGCTTCCCCGGCGAGACGGCGGCCGAGTTCGCCAATACCCTCGCGTTCGCCGCCGGCATGGGCTTCGCCCGCATCCACGTTTTCCCGTACTCGCGGCGCCGGGGCACGCCGGCGGCCGCTCTCCCCGGCCAGGTGCCGGAGGCGGAGAAGAAGCGGCGGGCCGCGGCCTTGCAAGCGCTGGCCGACCGGCAGGCTGCCGCTTTCCACGCCCGCTTCGTCGGCCGGGAGACGGCGGTGCTGTTCGAGACGGCCGTGGACGGCGTGGCCGAGGGCCTGACAGGCAACTACATGCGCGTTTACGCGGCCGGCGGCCCCGAACTGGCGGGCGCCATCAGGCCGGTAAGGCTGGCCAAGGTCTGGCGCGACGGCCTGTGGGGCGAGACCGGCGACTGATTATTTCCGTTTCTGCGGCAGGATATATAAGAAAAGGGCAGAATATTTTCCTAAAAAGATGTATACTACTAAGCGGTGAAGCGCGGCTGAGAGGAAGGGCTGCCATGCAGCAAGACTGTATTTTCTGCAAGATCGCGAGCAAGGAAATCCCTACGAAAATCATTTATGAAGATGAGCATGTCATGGCTTTCCCCGACATCAAGCCGGCGGCTCCCGTCCACGTCCTCGTGGTGCCCAAGCGGCACATCGCCAACCTTTGCGAGACCTGTTCCGACGACATCACCCTCCTGGGACACATCATGACCGTCATCCCCAAGATCGCCGCCCAGCTCGGCGTGGCCGACGACGGCTTCCGCACGGTGGTCAACACCAAGGATAACGGCGGCCAGACGGTCCACCACATCCACTGGCATGTCCTCGGCGGCCGGTTTATGACTTGGCCCCCGGGCTGATATTGACAGTGCTTGTCGTAATCGTGTATAATTTTCTGGTGAATGTATGAGTATTCTTCCCCAGGTCTGTTGTGGAGGGAGGGAGATAGATGTCAGAAGTCAAAGTGGGAAAAAACGAAACACTGGACAGCGCACTCCGCAGATTTAAGCGCACTTGCCAAAAGGCGGGCGTTCTTTCGGAAGTGAGGAAACGCGAGCATTACGAGAAACCGAGCGTCAAACGGAAGAAGAAGTCCGAAGCGGCGCGCAAACGGAAATTCAAGAGCTGAACCGCCCGAAGACGCGGCACGCTCGGATGAGGTTTCGGCCATGTCAATCAAAGATAAGCTCAACGACGACATGAAGCAGGCCATGAAGGACAGGGAGGCCGGCAAGCTCCGCCTCTCGGTCATCCGCATGGCGCGCGCCGCCGTCAAAAATGTCGAGATCGACCGCAAGAAGGAGCTTGACGAGGAGGAAGTGCTCGACGTCCTGGCCAAAGAGGTCAAGATGCGGCGCGATTCGCTCGAAGAGTTCAAGAAGGGCAACCGGCCCGACCTTGTGGCCACGCTCGAACAGGAAATCGCCATTCTGATGGGATATCTCCCCGCGCAGTTGAGCGACGACGAAGTCCGCGCCCTGGTGGCCGAGGCCGTCGCCCAGACAGGCGCCGCCGGACCGAAGGAGATGGGCAAGGTCATGTCCGCCCTGATGCCGAAGGTCAAGGGCCGCGCCGACGGCAAGATTGTCAACGCCATGGTCAGGGACGCGCTCAACAAGTGAAGAGTAGGCAAAAAGCCGGTATCCGCAAGGATACCGGCTTTTATAACAGTATGCAGCAGCATGGGGCCGTTCGGAAAGCCCCCGGATGCCGAGTGGACCGGGCGCAAAGAGAAAGGCAGGCCGTAAACGACCTGCCACGTAATGTGAAGCGCTGGATGATGCTGGATATGGTGCGGAGTTCATGCTGCGTTTGATCGTAGGCTGCGCGGCGAAAGCTGTCCAGATGGGGAGCGAAGTTTGCGGTGATGATTGCTGCTTAAAAAAATCGATGGTGCGACAATTTGTAGACTTCACGATTACCAAAGATAAAATATCATAAATAAAGTAAAAGGTCAAGCTTCCCTTAAAAAATAAAAATGTTTTAAACAATTGCGCAATTTGAAAAATTAACGGCCGCCGACGCTTTTCTGTTTATCCTGGCGGCCGGATAGACAGGGAATACAATGATGAATGCCGAATACACTATGACAAGAATACCCATGGGAGGATTTCGCATGCGGCGGTTTGTATTTATCCTGACGATGCTGGCGTTCGCCGTTTCGCTGGCGGCCGGGCCGACGGCCCGCGGCGAGGGCGGCGGGCCGGTCATCGTTATCAATATCAAGGGCGAGATTGACGGTGGACAGGCCGCCCTCGTCCACAAGGCGATGGCCGAGGCCAAGGAAAAGAACGCCCGCGCCGTTCTGGTCGAGCTCGACACCTTCGGCGGCCTCGTAGACGCGGCGACCGTCATCCGCGACCGCATCAGCGAGGCGCCGGTGGACACCATCTGCCATATCAAGAACCGGGCCTGGTCGGCCGGCGCGCTGATCGCCATCGCCCACAAGAAGATCGCCATTTCCCCCGGCGGCAGCATCGGCGCGGCCGAACCCATTCCGGCGACCGAGAAGACGATCGCCGCCCTCAAGGCGGAGTTTGCCGCCACCGCCAACAAGTCGGGCCGCAACCCCAGGGTGGCCGAGGCGATGGTGGATAAGACGCTCGGCCTGCCGGGCTACGCCGAGCCGGGGCAGATTCTCGCCCTGACCGACTACCAGGCCGTCAAGGTGGGGTACGCCGACCTGGTGACGGCCGAGCGGGCCGAAGTGCTGGCCCATTTCGGCCTGACCGGCGCGCCGGTGGTCGAGTATCACCAGGGCTGGGCGGAGAAGCTGGCCGGCTGGGTGAGCAACCCGGTCGTCAAGTCGGCGCTCCTGACGCTCATTTTTCTGGCCATCATGACCGAGATCAAGACGGCCGGCCTCGGCGTGGCCGCGCTCGTCGGCCTCGGCGCGGTGCTGCTCTTTTTCGCCAGCCAGTGGCTGACCGGCCTGGCGGGGTGGGTGGAGATCGCCCTGTTTATAGCCGGCGCCGTGCTGATCGTGATCGAGATATACACGCCGGGAATGGGCTTTTTCGGCCTCGGCGGCATCCTCTGCATCCTGGCCAGCTTTTTCCTGACTCTGGGCGGCGACCTCACCGCTTTGAACCTCATGGCCGTAAGCCTGGTGATCGCCGTCGGCATCTTCCTTCTAATCGTGAAGAAGCTGCCGTCAAGCCGCCTGTGGGCGCGGCTCGTCCTGCACGACGCCGAGACGACGACCGCCGGCTTCGTGTCAGCCGACGATTATCAGGGTTATCTCGGCCGGACGGGGGTCGTAATGAAGATCCTGCGGCCGGCGGGGATGGTCGACATCGACGGCGCCCACCTCGACGTTGTGTCCGAGGGGCAGTTCATCGACGCCGGCACCAAGGTCAAGGTGGTGAGCGTCAGCGGCAACCGCATCGTCGTCCGCCCCTTGGCAGATCAAGAATAATATCGGGAGGAATGTATCGTTATGGCATTGGCACCTTTGATCAGCAGCGTGTTCATTCTGGTTCTCTTCATCATCGGTCTGGCCCTGTTTCTGCATTTCGTACCCCTGGGCCTGTGGATTTCGGCCATCGCCGCCGGCGTCCACGTGGGGATATTCACTCTCATCGGCATGCGTCTCCGCCGCGTGCCGCCGGCGCAGATCGTTCTGCCGCTCATCAAGGCCAACAAGGCCGGGCTGGATGTCAACGTCAACCAGCTTGAGGCCCACTTCCTGGCCGGCGGCAACGTCGACCGGGTCATCGACGCCCTCATCGCCGCCCACCGCGCCCAGATCGCCCTGCCGTTCGAGCGCTCGGCGGCCATCGACCTCGCCGGCCGCAATGTGCTGGAGGCGGTGCAGATGAGCGTCAATCCGAAGGTTATCGAGACGCCGTTCGTGTCCGCGGTGGCCAAGAACGGCATCGAGCTGAAGGTCAAGGCCCGCGTGACGGTGCGGGCCAACATCGATCGCCTGGTGGGCGGCGCCGGCGAGGCGACCATCATCGCCCGCGTCGGCGAAGGCATCGTCACCAGCGTCGGTTCGGCGACCGACCACAAGGACGTGCTGGAGAACCCGGACCACATTTCGCGCACTGTGCTCTCCAAGGGACTGGACGCCGGCACGGCGTTCGAGATCCTGTCGATCGACATCGCCGACGTCGATGTCGGCCGCAACATCGGCGCCGAGCTGATGACCGACCAGGCCGAGGCCGAGAAACGCGTCGCCCAGGCCAAGGCCGAGGAGCGCCGCGCCATGGCCGTGGCCAAGGAGCAGGAAATGAAGGCCTACACCCAGGAGATGCAGGCCAAGGTGGTCGAAGCCCAGGCCGACGTTCCCAAGGCGCTGTCCTTCGCCCTCAAGGAAGGCCGCCTCGGGGTGATGGATTATTACAATATGAACAACATCCTCGCCGATACCCAGATGCGCGAGACCATCAGCAAGGCCGGGCCGGCGGCGCCGCCGAGCAAGACCGACGACAAGAAATAGGCGGCCGCCATGTGGGATATAATCGTACCTCTGATCTTGATGCTCCTCTTCTACCTGGTGCCGGAGCTGCTGAAAAAGAAACGCCGCCAGGCAGAATACAAATACCCCGAGATTCCCGACCAGGCACCGTTGCCGCCGGAACCCGACCGCGTCCCGCCGCCCGCGGGGCGCCGGCCGAGGGAGGAGCGGTCGCTGCCGCCGGTGCCGGCCCGCATACCCGGCCCCGATATCGTGTTGCCGCCGGCCGACGAGAAACGACCCCGGCCCGCGGCCGCCGTCCATCGGCCGCCCGTTCCCCATGCCAAGCCGGTGGAGTCGAACTACGTCCCGCAGGAGGTGCCGGCGGTGGCCGCGAGCGTCGCCGAGTCCCGCCCGTGGGACGGGAAACTCGACCAGGCGGCGGTGGTCAACGGCATCATTTTCGCCGAGATAATCCAGCCGCCGCGCTGCAAGCGGCCGTTCCGCCACGGCTTCGGGCGATAAGCTTTAAATCGTATTCACCAAAAAATCAAGGCCGTTCAGAAAGCCCTATATGCAAGGCGCACCAGAAGAACGCGTTGCGACGCGTACTTGGTTGCATACGCTAGCAAGCGCTCTGAGGAGCAACGCCGCAGATGGGGCTTTCCCGCGCCGGGGGCGCGAATAGCTCAACTAAGGCTCGGGCCAGCCGCCCGAGCCAAGTTTCGCTTATCAACGGCCGGTATTAAACAGGGAAATCAATCCCTGTTTTTTTTTGTACCCCGGCGCGCAGACTAAAAAATGTCCGCAAAAATTTCGCGAGAGCGAAAGGGGGCGTGCTGGTGAGCGATTACAAGGGCCGGCTGATTTACGCCAAGGGCACGTACGTCGAGTTTGTCGTCGCCCCGGGCCAGGACGTGGATTTCGGCGACATCCTGGTCGTCGAGGGGAAAAGCGGCGACCGTTTTTATATCCGGGCCTACGATTTCAAGGTGAAGTCGCGCTGGTCGGGAATCAACAATGTCGGCTACCTGATGAGCAAGCTCAACGCCGAGGGCCAGGTGGAGAAGCAGGAGGAGCTGGAGTTTTACCTCGGCGGCAACCACACCGTCAAGATCGGCATGGCCGAGCAGCTGTGCTACGCCGACGGCGAGAACCACCTTTACAACCCCAAGACCTGCCCGGATTTCTTTTGCGAGGTGCGCGGCCTGAGCGCCGCCGATACCGCCCTGCTGGCCGAGATGAAGGGCGACTTGGAGATCGGTTTTCTTAAGAGCGGCCGGGGCATTCTCGAGCTGCCGGTCGGCATTTACGGCAGCAAGGCGATCACCGAGCATATCGGCATTTTCGGCACGACCGGGTCGGGGAAGAGCAACCTGGTGAAGGTGCTGGCCGGTTCGGTCATCGATAACGGCAACTACGGCATGTTGGTATTCGACGTCCACAACGAGTATTACCGCGACCTGGCCCGCCATCCCCAGGTGGGGGAACGGCTCGCGGTCTACAACGCCCACCCCCAGGCCGACTACGCCCGCCAATTGACCGTAAATTTCGGCGAGGTCGGCCCCGAGGACGTGACCGCCTGCGCCACCTTTACCGAGCCGCAGTTCGACGCCATTTACAAGCTGTCGACCGTCCTGGCCGAGAACTGGGTGCGGGATGTGCTGCAATACGACACCGCCGATCTCATCGACGAGCTGAAGGCGAGCACCGGCCAGAAGTTCCAGACGCCGACGGTCAGCAAGATCAAGAGCATTTGCTGGAATCTGAAGAACGAGCTCAACATCGCCGAGGGGACGGAGTCGGTGGTGGCCGGCATGATGGGCGAGCTAGAACAGGGCAAGGTGGTGCTGGTCGAGCTCAAGAACGTTTCCCCGGTCGGCGAGCTGGCCCTGTCGACGCTGCTGTCCAAGAAGCTGCTGTCGCACTACGCCGCCAAGAGCGACGCCGAGCGCCGCCAGGCCAAGCCCATCCTGATCGTCCTTGAGGAGGCCCACCGCTTCCTCGGCAAGAAGGAGCACGGCAGCAACAACGTCTTCGCCCGTCTGGTGAGCGAGGCCCGCAAGTTCAACCTCGGCCTGTGCGTGGTCGACCAGCAGCCGCGCCTGTTGGCCGACAAGGTGCTGTCGCAGCTCAATACGCTGTTTATCCTCGGCCTGGCATCCAAGGCCGACCGCGGCAAGCTGGAGGCGATGTGCCGCAAGGACATCCTCCAACAGCGCAACGAGATCAAAAACCTCGACTGCGGCGAGATGGTGGTGGCGACTAACTACATGCGCTTCGCCGCCCCGGTCAAGGTGCACAAGTTCGAGGATTTTTTGGGTAGAAGGCACGGGGTGGCGATGGAAATGGCGGCGCCCCAGCCGTTTGCTTCACCCCCCGTTTAGCGAGGATGGCAGCCGCCCGGCGGCTTATCGAAGCGACGCAGCAGAAACCTGCGTCGCTTTTCTAATGTACTAAACCTCCAAAATGTGCCATAGATTTTGTAGGGGGAGGTGATGGCCATGGAACGCCGCCGCGGCCGCAGGACCAGCCTGCAGCGCCTGGCCGGGCTGCTGGAGTTGCCGCAGGACATCGTGCTGGATATGCCGCGGATCACCATGCTCGGCAACAAGCAGCTCCTGGTGGAAAACCACAAGGGGCTTATCGAATATACCGGCACGCTGGTGCGCATCAAGCTAAGCCAGGGGGAGCTGGCGATAACCGGCAGCGATCTGGTGATCGGCAATTTCCAGGCCGAGCAGCTCCTCGTGGAAGGCACGCTGACGGACATCAAGTACGATGTTTGAGGTGGGGTCCGATGTTGACGCTCAGGTTTACGAATTACCTGCACGGTACGGTGCGGGCGAGAATCAGCGGCCCGATGCCGGAAAAGTTCATCAACCTGTGCCTAGCGCGGGGCATTTTTTTATGGGGGATTGCCAAACATAACGACGATATGTTCGTGAGCCTCCGTCTGGGCGATTTTTTCCGCATCAGGCCGCTCGCCCGGCGCAGCCGCACGCGCGTGGAGGCGGTGGGTCACGCCGGGTTTCCTTTTGCCCTCAAGCGCATCCGGCGGCGCAAGATGCTGGTGGCCGGCGCGGTATTGTTCTTTATGCTCCTCAACCTGCTGGCATCGCGGGTCTGGTTCGTGGACGTGAGCGGCAACAAGGAGATGGCCGGCGAACGGATCGCGGCCGTGGCCGCCGACCAAGGGCTGAAGCCGGGGATAACCAAGGATGGCCTCGACCTCAAGAAGGTGGAGAAGGAGATGCTGCTGGCGCTGCCGGAGCTGGCCTGGGTGGGGGTCAGCCTGACCGGCACGCGGGCGGTGATCGAAGTGGTCGAGAAGACGCTGCCCAAGGCGGAGGACAGGTCGCCGGCCCACGTCGTGGCCGATAAGGACGGGGTGATCATCGAGGTTATCGCTATCGCCGGCCAGGCGGCGGTGAAGAAGGGCGATACCGTCAAACGCGGCGATTTGCTCATCAAGGGCTTCGTGGACGCGCCGCCGGCCGCCCCGGGCCAGGTGCCGATCATCACCCTGCCCGGCCAGCTTGTCCGCGCCGGCGGGATCGTCAAGGCGCGGGTGTGGTACGATAGCTACGGCGAGGCCGGCCTGGCCGAGGAGGTTTACCGCCGTACCGGCCGGCAGACGGTGGCGGTGACGCTGCGGGCGGGGGGGCGCGAGCTGCAGGTGAAGAAGGCGCCGGCCCAGCCGTACGCCCGCTTCGAGGCTGAGACGGTCCACAAAAAGCTGCCGGGGGGCAGGAATAGCGACTTCACTGTCGAATCTACTATAAATATCTTTCACGAATTGATTGCCGAAACACGGGAGATAACGGCCGAGCAGGCCCGCGATCTCGCCAGGGGCCGGGCGCTTGCCGCCGTCCAGGACCGTATTCCCGAGGGGGTCCAGGTGGTGGCCCGCGAAGTCGCCGTGCTTAAGACGGCCGAGCCGAGTATCGTCCGCGTCAAGGTCACGGTGGAAACCATCGAGGACATCGGCCGGACGGTGAACATCAACCAGCAATAGGAGGACTGCAATCTTTGCCGGAACAAGAAGAGAGGCGGATCAGGCTTTCCGAGGCCCAGGAGGCGGTCGCCATCCTCGGCCATAGCGACGAGTATCTGCACATCGTCCAGGAAAACTTCGCCAGCCGCATCGTTTCCCGGGGCGACGAGGTCATCATCACCGGAGACAAGGCGGAAGGGGAAATGTTGGCCAGGCTTTTCGGTGAACTGCTTTTTCTTTACCGCCAGGGCAATATGGTGACGGCCCACGACGTCCGCTACAGCGTGCGGATGGTCAAGGAGGGCCGGGAGGACAATCTGCACCAGATGTTCGCGGACACGGTCATCGTGACCGCCCGCGGCCGCCACGTCAAGCCCAAGACGCTAGGCCAGCGCCTTTATCTCGAGGCCATCCGCAACAACTACATCACGATCGGAATAGGACCGGCGGGAACCGGGAAGACTTATCTTGCCGTGGCAATGGCAGTATTTTCCTTGAAAAGCAAGGAGGTCGAACGGATCATCCTCACCCGGCCGGCGGTCGAAGCCGGCGAGAAGCTGGGCTTCCTGCCCGGCGACCTCCAGGAGAAGGTCGACCCGTATCTGCGCCCTCTCTACGACGCCATGTACGATATTCTTGGCGTCGAAACTTTCCAGAAGTATATGGCCAAGAACATCATCGAGGTCGCGCCGCTGGCGTATATGCGCGGCCGCACCCTCGACGATTCTTTCATAATTCTCGACGAGGCCCAGAATACCACCCCCGAGCAGATGAAGATGTTCCTCACCAGGCTTGGCTTCGGTTCGAAGATGGTCGTCACCGGCGATATCACGCAGGTGGACTTGCCGCAGGGCAACTCTTCCGGCCTCAAGCACGCCCAGGCGGTGCTGGCCGGCATCCGCGGCATCGACGCCGTTTTCCTCAACGAGAACGACGTCGTTCGCCACGAGATCGTCGGCCGCATCATCAAGGCCTACGAGCGTTTCGAGGCTTCAAATCCGGGTTAGGGGCAGGCCCCGGCCGTTGGAGATGAAAGACAATGGTATCATTAAAGAATAAACTGCGCGAGTTGTTCTCGCAGCCAAACAGCGTGCATGCCAGGCCGATTTCGCAGCGTATCGTGGTTGGGCTGGCGTTTTTTTCCCTGTTCATGCTCATTTTGTCGGCCGACTTCATCGCGGACAAGATTTCCCTCCAGGTCGGCCAGGTGAGCGATCGCGATGTCATCGCCCCCCGGTCGGTTTCCTACGTGGACCAGATCAAGACGAAGAAGCTGGAGGCCGAGGTACTGGCCAGCGTGTCCAGCGTGTACGATTTCGATGTGACGGTGGCGGCCAAGGCCGAAGACAGCGCCGGCGCCGTTTTTCGCGTCGCCCGGACGGCGGCCGCCGACAAAACGCTGACCGACGCCGGCCAGAGGTTCGAGAAGCTCAAGACGACGCTGCCTGTTCCCCTGGCGGAGCCGACGGTGAACGCCCTCGCGGCGATGCGCGAGGCCGATCTCGCCAAAGCGGAGGAGCATACCAAGAATATCCTGCGCAAATACCTGCAGCGCGGCATCCGTGAAGACGACATGGAGGCCGTCCGCAAGAATATCGCCCTCGAGATCGAAGGCCTCGGCCTCGGGCAGGACGGCGAAGCGGTGGTGAGCGGGCTGGTCCAGACGCTCATCAGCCCGAACTTTGTCCTCAACGTGCGCGAGACGGAAAAACGCAAGCAGGCCGCCCTGAAAAGCACCGAACCGGTGCGGGAGACGGTGAAGAAGGGCCAGGTGCTCGTGCGCCGCGGCGACGTCGTGACCGCCGAGCAGATTTACGCTATGGAGGAGCTGGGCCTGCACCGCGGCAGCGTCAGCGAGGCCCGCATCTTCGGCCTGGCGGTTTTCGTGCTGGCGATCATGGGCCTGATCATCGGCTATTTGTACAAATTTTCCCCCGAGGTGTACGACAACGACATGCACCTGGTGCTGCTGGGGGGGATAATCTTCCTTACGCTGGTGCTCGGCAAGACGGCCCACGTTTATCTCTCCGGTTTCATCGCCCCGGTCGCGGCCGGCGCCCTCCTGACCGCCATCCTTATCGATGTCCGCCTGGGAGTCTTCGTCAGCATCGCCCTCGCCCTGCTGTTCGGGGTGATCGTCGAGAACGACCTCCGCGCGGTGGTGGTGGCCCTTGTCGGCAGCCTCACCGGCGTTTACAGCGTGTCCAAGCTCAGCCACGGCTACACCCTGACCAAGACCGGCCTGTGGATCGCGGCTTTGAATTTCCTCACCGTCGCCTCGACCGGGTTCATCGAACAGCTCGCCGGCGAACAGATATTGCGGCAGGGCCTGCACGGCGCCGTCGGCGGCATTGCTTCGGCGGTCATCACTATCGGCCTGCTGCCTTTTCTGGAAAATCTTTTTCAGATTACTACCCCCGTGAAGCTGATGGAGCTCGCCAACCCCAGCAATCCGCTGCTGCAGCGGCTGCTGCTCGACGCCCCCGGCACCTATCACCACAGCGTCCTGGTAGGCAACCTCGCCGAGACGGCCGCCGACCTGATCGGCGCCGACCCGGTGACGGTGCGGGTAGGGGCGTATTACCACGATATCGGCAAGATTAAGCGGCCGTACTTTTTCGTCGAAAACCAGTCGGACGGCGAGAATCCCCATGATAAGATCGCCCCGTCGCTGAGTACGCTGATCGTCACTTCCCATATCAAGGACGGCCTCGACCTGTGCCGGGACTACAAGCTGCCGCAGCCGATCGTCGACATCGTCCAGCAGCACCACGGCACGATGCTTGTCTCCTATTTCTACCGGCGGGCGACGGAAACCGAGCATAGCGAGTGCATCATCGAGGCCGATTTCCGCTACGAGGGGCCGCGGCCCCAGTCCAAGGAGGCGGCCCTGGTAATGCTGGCCGACGCCTGCGAAGCGGCCGTACGCTCCCTGTCGCGCCCGAACGTCAACCGCATCGAGGCCACCGTCCGCAAGATCATCCGCGAGCGCCTGCACGACGGCCAGCTCGACGACTGCAACCTTACCCTCAAAGACCTCAACATCATCGGCGATGTGTTCATCCGCGTGCTGTCGAGCATGTTCCACACCCGGATCGAATACCCCGACGCGCTGAAGGAGCTGGAGAGGAGAAAGGCCAAGAATGGAAATTGTCCTAAGCCAGGAAAAGACGACGCCGGCGCCGAAGGTGAAGGCGACGGTAACGGCGGTTCTCTCTAAGGCGGCGGAGGTTCTGGGCGTGGCGCCCCGCGCCGAGGTCGGGGTGGTTTTCGCCGACGATGCATATATCCGCGGGCTCAACCGCGACTACCGGGGGATCGACGCCGCCACCGACGTGCTGTCCTTCGCCCTCGACGAGGGAGAGGAGCCGGCGGTGCAGGGCGGGCCGGAGGAGACGCTGCTCGGCGATATCGTCATCTCCCTGGAGACGGCCGGGCGCCAGGCCGAGGAGTTCGGCCACAGCCTCGAACGGGAGGTGGCCTACCTGGCCGTCCATGGCATGCTCCACCTCGTCGGCTACGATCACGAGGAGGAGGAAGCCAAGGCGGCGATGCGCCGCGAGGAGGAGCGCATCCTCGGCATTTTGGGCATCGGCCGCTAGCGAAACGACGAGTGAAGACGTCCGCGGAACAATCCTGAGAGCATTCAGGCGCATTCCCGGTGTCGGCCCGCGAACCGCCGAGGACTAAGGGGCCTCGGCCTTCGTTCTGTTGAGGGGCGGACGAGGGAGCCGGCGGAATGGTGGGACTATATGAACGGCATAAAGGAAAAATGGCCGGCCGATAACATCGCCAAGAGCCTGTGGCGGTCGTTCGGGTTCGCCGTTTGCGGCGTGGCGTACTGCTTCCGCACCCAGCGCAACCTCAAGATCCATGTCGCCGCCGCCGCGCTGGCGCTGGGCGCGGGCTACCGCCTCGGCCTGCCGCCGGCGGAGCTGGGTGTCCTGGCGCTGACGATCGCCGCCGTGCTCGTGGCGGAGATGTTCAACACGGCCGTGGAGGCGCTGATCGATCTCGTGTCGCCGGATTACCACCCGCTGGCCAAGGTGGCCAAGGATGTCGCCGCCGGCGCGGTGCTCGTCACCGCCGTCGTGTCGCTGTTCGTGGCCTATGTGCTTTTCGCACCGCGCATCTTCGGGTAGAGGGAGAAAAAATGGAAGAATTAATCAAAGCCGCGGAAGCCGCCAGAGACAAAGCCTATGCGCCTTATTCCCGCTTCGCCGTCGGCGCGGCCGTGCGGGGGGCGAGCGGCCGCGTCTACAGCGGCTGCAATGTCGAGAACGCCTCTTACGGCCTGACGATGTGCGCCGAGCGGGTGGCGATTTTCAAGGCCGTTTCCGCGGGGGAAAAAAGCCTCGTCGCCCTGGCGGTGACGGCCGCCACGCCGGCGCCGGCTTCGCCGTGCGGCGCCTGCCGCCAGGTGATGGCCGAGTTCGGTATAAACGAGGTCGTTATGTGCAATACCAAGGGGGAAAGGCGGACGGTGACGCTCGCCGCGCTGTTGCCGTACGCCTTCGACAAAGAAGATTTGCCGGGGGAATGAGCTTTGCCTGAGAAGGACGACAAGGATTTCAAGTCGGGGTTCGTGGCGGTCGTCGGCCGGCCGAACGTGGGCAAGTCTACGCTGGTCAACAGCCTTATCGGCCAGAAGATCGCCATCATGTCCGACAAACCGCAGACCACGCGCAACAGGATCTTGTGCATCCTGAATCTCCCCGATGCCCAGCTGCTGTTCCTCGACACGCCGGGCATCCACAAGCCCCGCCACAAGCTGGGCGAATACATGGTCCGCACGGCCGAGAACACCCTCCGCGAGGTGGACGCGGTCCTGTTTGTCGTCGACGCCACCGAGGAGCCCGGCGCCGGCGAGGAGTACATCCTCGAACGGCTGGCGGCCGTGACCACGCCGGTCATCCTGGTGATCAACAAGATCGACAAGCTGCCCCGCGCCCAGGTGCTGCCGATTATCGGCCGCTACGCCGCCAAACGGGATTTCGCGGCCGTCGTGCCTATTTCCGCCCTGGCGTGCACCAACCTCGACAGCCTTACCGGCGAGATAAAGAAACACCTGGCTCCCGGCCCCCAATACTATCCCGACGACATGATAACCGACCAGCCGGAGCGGCTGCTGATCGCCGAGCTCATCCGCGAGAAGGTGCTCCAGCTCACGCGCGAGGAGGTGCCGCACAGCATTGCCGTCGATATCGAGGAGGTGGCGACGCGCTATAACGGCGACCTGTACGTGCGGGCGGTCATCTACGTGGAGCGGGATTCGCAGAAGGGGATCGTCATCGGCGCCGGCGGCGCCGTGCTCAAGGAGGCCGGCCGCCTGGCCCGCGCCGACGTCGAGAACCTCCTCGGCTCAAGGACTTATTTGGATTTATGGGTCAAGGTCAAGAAGGATTGGCGGAATAGAAAAGGGGTATTGAAATCCCTCGGCTACGAGTAAATATGAGTAAAACGGAAATGGCGGGCGACCGTTCTGGAGTGCTTCTGGACGGCCTGGGGCGCAACCCTTGTGGAGAGGGGAGAAAAAGTCATGCAGCCTTTTACCGAGGTCTTCGTCAGCGACCTTATCGATAAATTGTGCATCGACAAGGTCGGCAACCGGGTGGGCCGGGTCAAGGACGTGCTCATCAGGCCGGAGGCCGGCTTTCCCAAGGTGTGCGCCGTGGAGGTAAAGCGCCGCTGGGAGACGGTGGCCGTGAGTGTGGCCCATGTCGCCCTGCTCAACAAACAGATCGTCTCCCTCAACATCGTCCGCGAGGATGTCCGTGCGGCAATGCTGCCCGGCGACGAGCTTTACCTGCGCCGCGACCTGCTCGACCGCCAGATCGTCGATACCGACGGGGCGAGGGTCGTGCGGGTCAATGACCTCAAGATCACCCAGGTCAACGACGAATTCCGCCTCGTGGCCGTGGACATCGGCTTCCGCGGCCTGGTGCGCAGGCTGGGGGCCGAGCGGACCCTGCGGCGGGTGGCCGGCATGATGGGCCGCAGCCTGCCGGAAAAGCTTATCTCCTGGGGCAACGTCGACCTCATCACCCCCGATCTGTCGGCGATCAAGCTGTCGGTATCCCAGGGCAAGCTGGCCGCCCTCCATCCGTACGACATCGCCCAGATCGTCGGCGACCTCGGCACCCAGGAGCGGTCGGCCATCTTCCAGACGCTGGACAACGAGAAGGCGGCCGAGACGCTGGCCGAGATGGAAACGGAGATGCAGGCTTCCATACTGGAAGGGATGGATAAGGACCGGGCGGCCGACATTCTGGAGATCATGTCCTCCGACGACGCCGCCGACGTGCTCAACGAGCTGTCGGACGAGAAGGCCGAGGAACTGCTCGACCTGATGGAGCACGAGGAGGCGGCCGAGGTCAAGGAGCTGCGCGAGTACGAGGAGAACGAGGCCGGCAGCCTGATGACCACGGAATATATCGCCCTGCCGGAGAACCTGACCGCCGACGCCACTATCAATGAACTGCGGCGGCTGGCTCCCGAGGCCGAGACTATTTATTACATCTACGTCGTCGACGCCGAGGAGCATCTCGCCGGCGTAGTGTCGCTGCGGGAGCTGATCATCGCCAAGCCGGAGACCAGGCTGTCCGCCATCATGCGGACCCGCATCATCGCCGTCGGCGACGAGGCGCCGATCGACGACGCCATCAGCCTCATCCGCAAGTACGACCTGCTGGCCGTGCCGGTGACCGACGCCGACAAGAGGCTGGTGGGCATCATCACTGTCGACGACGTTATTGACGCGGTGATGCCGCGAAAGAGAAATGTGCTGAAGTTCAGTTAATAAGGGCTGCCGCGGGCAGTCCTTTTCTAATGCGTTATGCGAAGGCCGTTATATTTATTGACCGCAACCGGGCCTAATGTTATGATTGGTTTTAGAGGTGCAATATGAAAACCCTGTCCCGATACTTCATCAACGGGCTGATCGTCATCGTGCCGGTGGCGATTACCTTTTTCGTCGTCGTCCAGATACTGGGATTCACCGAGTCGATCCTCGGCCGCCATCTGCCGGTCAGGTTCCCGGGCTTCGGGCTGGTCGCCGTAATAGCGATAATCCTCCTCGTGGGCTGGCTGTCGTCCCACTGGATCATGCAGCGGCTCATCGCCCTGGGCGAACGGATGCTGTCGAAGATTCCCGTCCTCAAGTTCGTCTACAACAGCGTCAAGCAACTGTCGACCGCCGTGTTCGAGTCCCATAACATGTTCAAGCATGCGGTGCTGGTGCCTTTCCCCCATCCCGGGGCCAAGGCGCTCGGCTTCGTCATGACCGACCTGTCGCCGGCCGTCGCCGGCCATCTGGACGAGGAGTGCGTCTGCGTCTTCATCCCCATGAGCCTCAACATGACCGCCGGCTTTAATATTATCGTGCCGAAGCGGGATATAATACCCTTAGACGTGACCAGCGAAAGCGCGCTGCAATACATTCTGACCGCGGGCACCGTCATGCCGCGCGGCTACGAAGCGACCAAACCCTAGGGGGAGATGCGCTATCGACTCGTCTATCAATAGCATCGTTGCCCTCGCGGCCGCCTTGTTGCTCGTGCTGCTGAACGCCTTCTTTGTCGTCGCCGAATTCGCCCTGGTGAAGGTCCGCCGCACGCGGCTGGAGGAATTGAGCGCGCAAGGCGCGGGCAGCGCAAAACTTGCCTTGAAGATAGTATCTTCGATTGATGCGTATCTTAGCGCCACCCAGCTGGGGATAACGCTGGCTTCGCTGGGACTTGGCTGGCTGGGCGAACCGGCTGTTGCCGCCCTCATCGCACCGCTGGTCTACGATTTTTTCCCCGGGGCGACATGGTTAGTCCATACCATCAGTGTGGCTTTCGGTTTTGCGATCATTACTTTCCTGCATATTGTTCTCGGCGAGCTGATACCGAAATCCGTGGCTATCCAACGGGCCGAACAGATGACCTTGCGGGTTGCCTGGCCGCTTTATATCTTCAGCAAACTGGGCTATCCCATCATCGCGTTATTCAATAAAGTCGCCTGGACGATCTTGGCTATGATGGGTTTCAAGCCGGCTACCGAGGCCGAGGTGGCCCACTCCGAGGAAGAGCTGCGGATGATCGTCAACGCCAGCCATCGCGGCGGTGTGCTCGACCAGATGGAGAGCGAGCTGCTGGACAATGTTTTCGATTTTGCCGACCGGCTGGCGCGGGAGGTCATGGTGCCGCGCCAGGACATGGTCTGCCTGTTCACCGACGATCCCTTCGCGGAGAATATGCGGGTGGTGCGGGAGACCGGCCATACCCGCTATCCGCTGTGCGTCGAGGACAAGGACCACGTCATCGGCATGGTGCATATCCGCGACCTGATGGATCTCGACCTGTGCGGTACGGACGAGAAGGACCTGCGCGCCGTCATGCGGGAGATTCTCGTCGTCCCGGAGGGCATGTCGGTCGCCAGGCTGTTGCAGGCGATGCGCCGCAAGCGCACCCACCTGGCGGTGGTGGCCGACGAGTACGGCGGCACCGCCGGCCTGGTCGCCCTTGAAGATGTGCTGGAGGAGATCGTCGGCGACATCCAGGATGAGCACGATACTGTCGGCGAGGCGGAGATCGAGCGCCTCCCGGACGGGAGCTTCGAGTTCGACGGCCGCGTGCTTTTGGACGATGTGGCCGAGCTTCTCAATATCCGTCTCGAAGAGCACGAGGAGGACACTCTCGGCGGCTACATTTTCGGTTTTCTCGGCCGCCGCCCCGAGCTGGGCGATCAAGTGGATATCGGCGACTACCGCTTTTCCGTTCTCCAGGTAAACGGGTTTCGGGTCGTAAGGGTGCGGGCCGTGCCGCTCACGCCCGCCGACGCGCCCGACGACGACGGCGGGCGGGGCAATCTGCCGTAACCGGCCGGCTGCGCAAAACAAACCGATCGAAGGGATGTGCGCATGTTGCTAAGGGAACTGATGTGGGACATTTTTCTCAGCACCGGCGATATCGGGGCGTACATGCTTTACCGCCAGTGTCTCGAATATCAGCCGGGCGCCTCCCGGACGGGCCGGGAGTAGTTGCCGGTGGGACTTTACAAATGCGAGGCCATCCTGCTGGCGGTGCGCGATTACGACGCCACCAGCCGGATGGTGACTTTATTTTCCCGCGAGTACGGCAAGCTGTCGGCGGTGGCCTACGGGGCGCGCCGGCCGCGCAGCGAGCTGGCGGGCTGCACGCAGGCCTTCGCCCACGTCGACCTGGTGCTGGCGGCGGGCAAGGGCAGCGAAACGGTCAAGCAGTGCGCCATCAGGCAGTCTTTCCGCGAGCTGCGCGAAGACCTCGACCGGATGGCGTACGCCGCGTTGCTGGCCGAACTGGTCGCCGAGCTGTGGCCCGAACGGGAGCCTGAGCCGGCGGCCTTCGAGCTGCTGCTGGCCGCCTTCGCCCTCCTCGGCAGCCGCAATGTCCGCATAACGGCCCTGGCGGCCGCGCTGCAGCTCCTTGCCCTGGCCGGGTTCCGGCCCGAGTGCGGGCGGTGCGTCGTCTGCGGCCGGCCGCTCGTTTTCCCGGCCCGCTTCGACGCGGCCGCCGGCGGCGGGGCCTGCGCCGGCTGCGCCGAACCCCACCTGCCCGCGTTCGGCGCCGAGGGGCGGGATTTTCTCGTCCGGCTGCTCGGCCTCGATTTCGCCGCGCCGGGCAGTTTCTCGGTGACGGGCGCCGTTCTCATGGAGACCGAACGGCTGCTGGGCGAGTTTCTTACCTGGCGGCTCGACAAGCCGCTTAAGTCGCTGGCGTTCATCGCCGCCGTGGCCGGGGATAAAACCGCCGGCGGGCGGGAACGATAGAAGAAAGAAGCAGCAGGAGGAAGGGCTATGGAGGATATTACGCTCGAAAAGATCGACGCCATCCGCGACCGCGCCGGCGTATCTTACCGTGAGGCCAAGGAAGCGCTGGAACGGGCCGGCGGCAACGTCGTCGACGCGCTGGTCGACCTGGAGACCAAGAGGCCGAGCGGCTGGACGGAGGAGTTCTCGGTAAAATCCGGCGAGGTCGTCGACAAGGTGAAGGAGCTCGTCCATCAGGGCAATGTGACGAAGATCCGCGTCAAGCAGGACGACAAGGTGCTGGTGGAGATTCCGGTGACCCTGGGGGCAATCAGCGCGGTATTCCTGCCGCAGCTGGCGGCTCTGGGCGTGCTGGTGGCCGTCCTCAAGCGCTGCACTATCGAGGTGGTGCGGCGCGGCGACGGCGCGGACGAGGAGACGGCGAAGGGGCGGGAGTACGACGACCGCGAGAGGCCGCACGGCGGTTTGTGATTGACAGGGCAGGGCAAATTTGCTATATTTTAAGGCAGAACTAAGGCGATGAAGGAAAAAAGTAACCTGCCGACCGAAGCGAACCGGGGAGGGTGCAAGCCCGGTGCAGGCGGGCGAAGGCGTTCCCGAGCCGCGGGCGGAAATCCCGGATAGGGAGAGTAAATCCCGCTATATACAAAGCGGGCCGCATTTTTTGCGGCCAAGCAGGGTGGAACCGCGGGAGTACGCTCCCGTCCCTGTAACGTACGTTACGGGACGGGAGTTTTTTGTTTTCTTTTTGATTCCAAGCAACAGGAGGCGATGACATGACCTTTCAGGAAATAATCCTGACCCTGGAGAACTTCTGGGCTGAACAGAAGTGCATCATCCAGCAGCCCTACGACGTGGAGAAGGGCGCCGGCACGATGAACCCGGCCACCTTCCTGCGCGCCCTCGGCCCCGAGCCGTGGAACGTGGCCTACGTCGAGCCTTCCCGCCGCCCGGCCGACGGCCGCTACGGCGACAACCCCAACCGCCTGTTCCAGCATCACCAATATCAGGTCATTATGAAGCCGTCGCCGGCCAACATCCAGGACCTTTACCTGGAAAGCCTGGCCCGTCTGGGCATCAACCCCGACGAGCACGACATCCGCTTCGTCGAGGACAACTGGGAGTCGCCGACCCTCGGTGCCTGGGGCCTGGGCTGGGAGGTGTGGCTGGACGGCATGGAGATCACGCAGTTCACTTATTTCCAGCAGGTGGGCAGCATCGATGTCAAGCCGGTGTCGGTGGAGATCACCTACGGCCTGGAGCGCCTAGCGATGTACATCCAGGGCAAGGAGAACGTCTTCGACATCGAGTGGGTGAGCGGCATCACCTACGGCGACGTCTTTCACCGCAACGAGGTCGAGCAGTCGGTCTATAATTTCGAGCTGTCCGACGCGAACATGCTCTTCACGCTGTTCGACATGTACGAGAAGGAGGCCGTCCGCGTCGTCGATCTCGGTTACGTCCTGCCGGCCTATGATTATGTGCTGAAATGCTCCCATGCTTTCAACCTGCTGGACGCCCGCGGCGCGATCAGCGTCAGCGAGCGCACCGCCTTCATCGGCCGGGTCCGCAACCTGGCCCGCCTGTGCGCCCAGGGGTACCTGGCCCAGCGGGAGAAACTCGGTTACCCGCTTCTGAAAGGGGGTCAATAATATGGCCAAGAATCTGCTGCTGGAAATCGGCAGCGAGGAGATCCCCGCCAAGTTCATGCCGGCCGCGCTCGCCCAGTTGGCCGACATCGCCAAGGCCAAGCTGGCCGAGCGGCGCATCGCCTGCGGCGAGGTGCAGACGTTCGGGACGCCCCGCCGCCTGGCGCTGCTGGTCAGGGAGATGGCCGAGCAGCAGGCCGACCGCCACAGCGAGAACAAGGGTCCGGCGGTCAAGATCGCGTTCGACGCCGACGGCAAGCCGACCAAGGCGGCCCAGGGCTTCGCCCGCGGCCAGGGGATCGACGTCGCCCAGCTCGTCGTCCGCGACGGCTACGTGTACGCCGCCGTCCACGAGGCCGGCCAGCCGGTGGCTGGCATCCTGCCCGAACTGCTGCCGGAGATAATCACCGCCCTGAATTTTCCGAAAAGCATGCGCTGGGGCGACCTCGACCTGCGGTTCGCCCGCCCTATCCGCTGGCTGGTGGCCCTGTTCGGCCGCGAGGTGGTGCCGTTCACGCTCGCCGAGGTGACGGCCGGCGACGCGAGCTACGGCCACCGCTTCCTCAGCAAGGGGCCGGTGAAGCTGGCCGCGGCCGAGGAGTATTTCGTGCGGATGACCGACCACCACGTGATGGTCGACCAGAATCTCCGCCGCCAGGTCATCCGCGAGCAGGTGGAGAAGCTGGCCGTCCAGCAGGGGGGCACGGCGGTCATCGACGAGGATCTCTTGGAAGAGGTCGTCTTCCTTGTGGAATACCCCACCGCGCTGTGCGGGCGGTTCGAGGACAAGTACCTCGCCCTGCCGGCCGAGGCGGTCATCACGCCGATGCGCGAGCATCAGCGCTATTTCCCCGTTTTCGCCGCCGACGGCAGCCTGCTGCCGGTGTTCATCACCGTCCGCAACGGCGGCCAGGACTACATCGATGTCGTCCGCCGCGGCAACGAGCGGGTGCTGAAAGCCCGCCTCGCCGATGCCCGCTTCTTCTTCGAGGAGGATAAGAAGGTGGCTTTGGCCGAGCGGGTGGAAAAGCTGAAAACGGTCGTCTTCCAGGAAGGCCTGGGGACGATGTACGACAAAACGGTCCGCCTGGAGAAACTGGCGGCCAAGATCGCCACGGCGGCCGGCCTGCCGAAGGCCGAGTCGGCTGCGGCCGAACGCGGCGCCCATCTCGCCAAGGCCGACCTCGTGACCGGCATGGTGTGCGAGTTCACCGAGCTGCAGGGCGTCATGGGCCGCGAATACGCCAAGCTTGGCGGCGAGAAACCGGTGGTGGCCGAGGCGGTGTACGAGCACTACCTGCCGCGGTTCGCCGGCGACGCCCTGCCGCAGACGCCGGCCGGGAGAATGGTAAGCATCGCCGACAAGCTGGACAATATCGTCGCCACCTTCAGCCGCGGCCTCATCCCCACCGGCTCCCAGGACCCGTACGCCCTCCGCCGCCAGGCCCTGGGCATCGTCAACATCCTTATCGACGCCCGCTACCACATGTCGCTGCGCGAGCTGGCCGCTACGGCCACGGACCTGCTGGCCATCGCCGGCGAAGAGCGCCGCGCCAAGCTGGCCGAAGATATCAGCGAATTTTTCCGCCTGCGCCTGAAGAATGTCCTCGCCGACGAGGGGGTGCGCTACGACATGGTCGACGCCATCCTCGCCACGGCCACGGACGACGTGTACGACGCCTGGCTGCGGGCCAAGGCCCTCGCCGAGGTCGGCGCTACCGAGGCCATGCAGCGGGCCGTGGAGGCGCTGACCAGGGCCGGCAACCTGGCCAAGAATGCGACCGGCGAGACCATCGACCCGGCCCTGTTCGCGACCGAGGGCGAGAAGGCGCTATACGCCGCCCTGGATAGCGCTAGGCGGGAGATCGCCGCCAAAAGCGCCGCCAGGGATTACGCCGCGGTGCTGAAGACGATGGCCGGCCTGGCCGGCCCCATCGACGCCTTCTTCGTGCAGGTGATGGTCATGGTCGACGACCTCGCCGTCCGCGAAAACCGCCTCGCCCTCCTTAAGGCGATAACAAGCCTCACCGCCGGCATCGCCGACCTTACGAAAATAGTCGCCGTCTAGCAACGCTTGCGCGCCCCCGGGGGAAAGGGTATAATTCTCTCGGGGGCCTTTTTGTCGCTTGGGCCGTTGATACGCCCCCGCCTTGCATCTGGGGGCTGCTGAACGGCCCTTGGTCAGGAGGAATGGTTGTGCAACAGTCGATAATCTACGCCCTGTCGGACTCGATCGGCGAAACGGCCGAGCTGGTGGCCCGCGCCACCGCCAGCCAGTTCGACCTGAGCCGGTTCGACATCATCCGCGTGCCGTATATCAATTCGGTGCGCCAGATCGAGGAAGTGCTCAAGACAGCCGCCAGCACGCGCAGCGTTGTTTGCCACACTCTGGTGTCGACCAAGCTGCGGGCGGCGATGGCCGAGCTGGCGAAAGAGTATGATGTCGCCACCATCGACATTATGGGGCCGATGATCCAGGCCGTGCAGCAGGCCACCGACCTCACCCCCAAGCTGCAGCCCGGCCTGATGCACAAGCTCGACCAGGAGTATTTTCGCCGGGTCGAGGCGGTGGAGTTCGCCGTCAAGTACGACGACGGCAAGAACCCCTGGGGCATACCCAAGGCCGACGTCGTCCTCATCGGCGTCTCCCGCACCTCCAAGACGCCGCTCGCCATGTACCTGGCCCACAAGCGGCTCAAGGTGGCCAACGTGCCGCTGGTGCCCGAGGTGCCGCCGCCGCAGGAGCTTTTCCAGATGCCGTCCTACCGCGTCGTGGGCCTGATAATCAACCCTTACAAGCTCAACGAGATCCGCGCCGAGCGGTTGCGGACGATGGGCCTGGGCCCCGACGCCAGCTACGCCAATATCGACCGCATCAACGAGGAGCTGGAGCACGCCAAGCGCATCATGCATCGCTTGCACTGCCCGGTCATCGACGTTTCCAACAAGGCCATCGAGGAAACGGCCAACAAGGTCCTGGAAATTCTCCAGAAAGGCAGCCAGAAGGCTGAACAGCATCCATGCCAGGAGGGAAAATGAGAATTCTGCGCGCAGCCGGCGAATGGCTGCACAGCATCGTTATCGCCGCGGCCATCGCTCTGGTGGTCAATATTTTCCTCTTTCAGCCCACCAAGGTCATGGGGCATTCCATGGAGCCCACCTTCCACGAAGGCCAGCGCATTTATCTCTCCAAGATCGCTCATACCATGGGACGGTTGCCCGGCTACGGCGACGTCGTCGTGCTCGACAGCCGGGTCGACCGCGCCCGCGGCCTGCAGGACGACCTGGCGGAGCCGGTCGGCAACGTCGTGACCCTGCTGCGGGGCGGCACCCCTGCCGGCTACATCTGGGTGAAACGGGTGGTCGGCCTGCCGGGTGACGAACTGGAGTTCAGGGGCGGGAGAGTATACCGCAACGGCGCCCTGCTGGCGGAAGGCTACGTCAAGGAGCCGATGCGCTATTCTTCGCCCGGCAAGGTGACGGTGCCCGCGGGCCATGTCTTCGTGATGGGCGACAACCGCAACAATGCCAACGACAGCCGCTTCATCGGCGCCATCCCCGCCGATCACATCCTGGGGGTTATGGTGTTCTAGGCTTGCAAGAAAAACCCCCGGCGCTTGCCGGGGGTTTTGAACACGGGAGGGTGATTATTGTTCGCCGCCGGCCGCCGGGGTCTGTCCGGAGGCCGGATCGACGATGGCGTTGGTTTCGACGTTGTAGGTAATCTTGTCGGCCGCCCAGGTGGTGTCGCCCTGGGTCACCTTCACGTTGCCGGTGAAGACGCCGATCTTGCTGCGCCAGTTGAACTCCGCCGAGTCGGCGGTCACGGACAGACCGGTGCGGGTTAAGGTGACGCCGCCGTCGATTTTGGCCCGGTCCTGCGTGCCGTACACATAGACGCTGTCGCCGGTGAAGGTGATGTCGCCCTGGGTGACGGTGACGCCGCCCGAGCCCCATACCTCGAGCGAGGTGAGGCTGACCCTCGCCATGCCGGCGGTGATGATGCGGTTTCTCACTTCGATGTAGACGTTGCCGCGGAGGATGTACAGGCCGGAGTTGATGTCGAAATATGTTTTGTCGGCCTTGATGATCGGTTTTGCCGGCGCGGCCCAGGCGTCGCCGGTAAACAGAAACAGAGCCAGCAGGGCGACGAGGAAGATTCTGATTTTCATGCTACCCTACCTTCCATCTTACTGTTAAAATTATAACAGTAAGCAAGGAAAAATGGTATGTAAATATATGTAAATAAACGGGTCATAATATTGTACGGGCGGCCGCCAAGGCGGGCGCCGCAAGCGAACGGAGGTCATACCGTGGGTCTTCACAACTACCTCGTATTCGTGCGCAAGCTCAACAACATGGGCCGCTGGGCCACCGAGTTCATGCACCAGCGTACGACGGTGAGCGAGCATTCGTTCCTCGTCGCCCAGATCGGGCAGATGCTGGCCCTCATCGAGGAGGAGAACGGCGGCACGGTGGACTGGGGCCGGCTGTTCAAGAAGCTCATCAACCACGACGTCATCGAGTCGATCACCGGCGACATCCTCAGCACCACTAAGTACAAGAACCCCGAGGTGGCGGACGCTCTCGGCATCATCGAGAAGGAGTTGGCGGAAGAGACGTTTTTCGCCGGCATGGAGCAGCCCTACCGGTCGCTGTACCGCAACCTGCTGTTCGACGGCAAGGACGACAGCCTGGAGGGCCAGATCCTGCGGGCCGCCGACAACATCGACGCGCTGATGGAGTGCATCTTCGAGGTCAGGCTCAATAATACCCGGCCGTTCGAAGAAAAATACCACATGATCCTCGGGCGCCTCAAAGAGAGCGGCCTGGTCAGCGTCAAGTACTTCATCACCAATGTGTTGCCCGGGCTGGTGGCCGACTCCGGCAAACTTACGAAAAAAACTTCGAAGGGGGAGAACGATGAAAGCGGATATACCGCATGACGAGGCTGAACCGAAGACCGGGCTGAAGAATCCTCCGGCCGGGATCAGCGAGAGCCAGCGGGAAGGGGTCTTTGTCAACGGGTTTATCTGCCAGAACTGCGGGCTGCACTTCAACCTCTTTTCCTGGAAGGCCAACCGCCACCGGGCCGACAACACCTACTGCCCGGAATGCGGCCGCCGGGGGGCGTTCATCCACTACCGCAAGATGCTGAGCGACAAGACGTACCGCGACGAGAACAGCCAGGACGAGATTTTCCGCCATGTTCCCTGGCCGGGCAGCCAGCTGATCGGCGACTCGGTGATCATGGCCTCGCCGCGAAAGGCCGGCCGTTGATAAGAGCATCTGGGCACTTCTGGACGGCCTATGGTTATTACATCCCGGAGCTTCGGCTCCGATTTTTTATGCTTATCAAAATTCATTCCCTTTGTCAAGGGGGAAAAGAGGATATTTCTCCTTTGTCTTGAATAGTAATAGTGCAAAAAGATAATAAGTCTCCGTAAGGCCGGACGGCCGCAGTCGCTTTATCGGTCCAGGGGCGCGAAGGTGAGGTTCTATGAAAGATGCCAGCTACGACGACTTTATCGACAAGCTGCGCTCCCAGAGCGATATAGTCGGGATCATCTCCGAATACGTACCGCTGAAGAAACGGGGGAAGAACTACTGGGGCTGCTGCCCGTTCCACCATGAAAAGACGCCGTCCTTCTCTGTGACGCCGGACAAAGGTTTTTTTTATTGCTTCGGGTGCCAGACGGGCGGCAATGTTTTCAATTTCCTCATGAAGCTCGAAAACCTCACGTTCATGGAAGCGGTCAAGAAGCTGGCGGAGAAAATGAACATCCCCGTGCCGGAGAAGGAGAAGTCCGAACACGACCGGCAGGTGGAACGGGAGATGGCCGGCCTCCTAAGGGCCAACGCCATGGCGGGCGATTTTTTCCACGCCTGTCTCACCAAGACGAACTACGGCAAGGCGGCCAGGGAGTACCTCGAATCCCGGGGCATCGACGGGGCGACGATCGCCACTTTCCGCCTGGGCTACGCCCCCAGGGCCTGGGATAAGCTGACGGCAGCGTTGACCGGCCGCGGCTTCACCGCCGAGACGCTGGCGAAAGCCGGCCTGGCGGTGGCCAAGTCGTCGGGCGACGGTGTGTACGACCGCTTCCGCGACCGGATCATGTTCCCCATCGCCGACGCCCGGGGCCGGGTGGTGGGCTTCGGCGGCCGGGTTACGGACGGCAGCCAGCCCAAGTACCTCAACACCGCCGAGACGCCGCTGTTCAACAAGCGCCATGTCCTGTACGGCTTCGATCTCGCCTACCAGGCCATCAAACAGGCCGGCCGGGCGATTGTTGTCGAAGGGTATATGGACCTGATCGCCCTCCACAAGAGCGGTATCACGAACGCGGTCGCCTCGCTGGGCACCGCTTTCACCCCCGAGCAGGCCAGGCAGCTGGCCCGCCACGCCGGCGAGATCTACTTCGCCTACGACAGCGACGCCGCCGGCCAGAACGCTACGCTGAGAGCGCTGGCCACCGTCCGCTCCCTGGGGATCGCCGTCCGGGTCGTTACCGTGCCCGACGGCAAGGACCCCGACGAGTATATCCGGAAGCACGGCGCCGACGCTTTCCGCACCCTTGTCGATCAGGCGCCGGCCCTGCTCGCCTACCAGGTGAGCCAGGCGCTGGCGGCCAACGACCACAGCGGCGCCTCCGGCAAGATGGCTGTCCTCGCCCAGGCCATCCCGGCGTTGGCCGAGGCCCCCGACCTCGCCGAGGTCAACGAGCATATCCGCCTGCTGTCCCAGACGCTCGGCATCCATGAGGAGGATATCCGGCGGGAGGTGCGCAAAACCCAGCAAAAGGATAAAAATGTCAACCGCGGGCAGAATAGTACCATGTTGGGCTTATCGCAGCGGCCGGCGCCCAGGTCGGTGGCCGCCGAGCGCCAGCTCATCCGCCTCATGCTGGAGGACAACGCGGTCATCCCTTACGTCCAGGCGCAACTGGACGGTGAAGATATTCAGGGCGGCGAGCGGAAAACGATAATCAATTCACTGTTTACTGCGTATAATATGGGAAAAAGTCCCGCCGCCGACGGTCTGGCCCTGGAACTGCCGGAGGCAGCAGCCACCGAGCTGTCGAATATTATGGTAATGGAGATCCAGCTCAGCGACATTTCTCGCATGGTCGACGATTATATCCGGATCATCCGGATCGCCCGCCTTGAGCCGCTAATCATGCATCACAGCCAGCGGGCGGAGGAATTTTTACGTTTGGGGGACGAACGCAACTGTCGGCAGGAATTAGCCGAAAGTCAGCGAATAAAAGATGAAATCAGCAAAATGTATCGAGCATGATACGCGCCATGCCTTGTCCGGGGAATGCCTTGGGAGGAGGGGAGTACAATGAGCGACAAGAAAAGCATACAAGCCGAACATGTCAACGAGCTGCTGCATAAAGGCAAGAAACGCGGCGGCATGTTGACCTACGCCGAGATCATGGATACTCTCCAGAACGAAGACCTCACTCCCGACGAAATCGACGATATGTACGAGGTCTTCTCCAACAAAGGGATCGAAATCGTTGACGAGGTCCCCGACGTTGAACCCCTGGATGATGCCGATATCGCCGAGATCGAGGGCACCCCGGAAGAGGTGGACATCGATCTGACCATCCCGGAAGGGGTCAGCATCGACGACCCGGTCCGGATGTACCTAAAGGAGATCGGCAGGGTGCCGCTGCTGTCGGCGGACGAGGAAATCGAGCTGGCCAAACGCATGGGCCAGGGCGACGAGGAAGCGAAGCGCCGCCTGGCGGAAGCCAACCTGCGCCTGGTCGTGAGCATCGCCAAGCGCTATGTCGGCAGGGGAATGCTGTTCCTCGACCTGATCCAGGAAGGCAACCTCGGCCTGATCAAGGCGGTCGAGAAGTTCGACTACAACAAAGGGTTCAAGTTCAGCACCTACGCCACCTGGTGGATACGCCAGGCCATCACGCGGGCGATCGCCGACCAGGCCCGCACCATCCGCATCCCGGTGCACATGGTCGAGACGATCAACAAGCTCATCCGCGTATCCCGCCAGCTTCTCCAGGAGCTGGGGCGCGAGCCAAACCCCGAGGAGATCGCCAAGGAGATGGACGTAAGCGTGGAAAGGGTGCGGGAGATCATGAAGATCGCCCAGGAACCAGTTTCCTTGGAAACGCCTATCGGCGAGGAGGAAGACTCGCACCTCGGCGACTTCATCGAGGACCAGGATGCGCCGGCGCCGGCCGAGGCGGCTTCCTTCATGCTCCTCAAGGAGCAGCTCGAGGAAGTGCTCGAGACGCTAACCCCCAGGGAGGAGAAGGTGCTGCGGCTGCGGTTCGGCCTGGACGACGGACGGGCGCGGACGCTGGAGGAAGTGGGCCAGCATTTCGGCGTGACCCGCGAACGCATCCGCCAGATCGAGGCCAAGGCGCTCCGCAAGCTCCGCCATCCCAGCCGGAGCAAAAAACTGAAGGATTTCCTGGAGTAGGATAAAGGCTTTACGGGGCGGCCGTCAGGCCGCCCCATTAATTACTAGAGAAAGATTGTCCATAATAGCTTGACGGCGAGGGAGCCCTGTCTTATAATATATTTTGTCGGTGCACACTCCTCGATAGCTCAATGGTAGAGCACCCGGCTGTTAACCGGGTGGTTGTAGGTTCGAGTCCTACTCGAGGAGCCATTTCTACTAGAGGCAGGTCTTCTTCGGAAAACCTGTTTTATATGTCTTCGGGGCCTATAGCTCAGCGGTAGAGCAGCCGGCTCATAACCGGCCGGTCCCTGGTTCGATCCCAGGTGGGCCCACCAATTCAATACATTTTGGCCCGTTGGTCAAGTGGTTAAGACACCGCCCTTTCACGGCGAGAACAGGGGTTCGAATCCCCTACGGGTCACCATTAAAAAACGCGAAGCATGCGCTTCGCGTTTTTTGCTTGCCGGCGTAGTGGCGAGGCAATAATAGGAAAAAGCCGGCGGGTGTCAAAATAATAAGGAACGACAATTATTCAGGGGGGAGATAAATGCGCCTGTTCGTCGGCATCGAGTTCCCGGAAAGGATTGTCGCCGCCCTGGAGGCCGTGCAGGCCGAGCTGCGCGGCCACAGCCAGCGGGGCCGCTTCAAGCGGCGGGAGAATTTCCATCTTACGCTCAAATTCCTCGGCGAGGTGCCGGCGGCCGACGTGGCGCTGCTGACGCCGCCGCTGACCGCGATCGCCGCCGCCGAGGCTCCTTTCGCCCTGGGCCTCGGGCGGTTGGGCCAGTTCGGGTCCGGCAGCCCCATCCGCACGGTGTGGGCGGCCGTCGCCGGCGACCTGGAGCGGCTGCAGCGGTTGCAGGGCAAGGTGGAGCAGGCCCTCGCCCCGTTCGGTTTCCCGGCGGAGGGGCGGCCGTGGCGGCCGCATGTCACCCTGGCGCAGGACGTGGCGCTCGCTCCCGGCGCGCCGCCCTGGAGCGCCTACAGCGTGGACGGGACGCCGTTCACGGTGCGCGAGTGCGCCCTCATCCTCAGCGAAGAGCGCGATCGCCGGCGGGTTTACACGCCGCTCGCCCGTTTCTCCCTCAAGGGTTAGGGGGGCAGGAATTTTTCTCCATGGAAGCGAAATAATAACGCCAAGGGGGTGGAGGCGTGAAACTCAGCAAACGGCTGGCGACGATCGCGGCCCTGGTGCCGCCCGGCGGCCGCCTGGCCGACATCGGCACCGATCACGCCTATCTGCCCGTGTATCTCGTGACCGAGGGCATCGTGCCGTCGGCAGTGGCCGGCGAAGTCCACGAGGGGCCGTTCCGCTCGGCGGCCGAGGCGCTGGCCGGGGTCGGCCTCGCCGACCGCATCGACCTCCGCTTCGGCGACGGGCTGGCCGTGCTGGCTCCCGGCGAGGTCGATACGGCCGTCATCGCCGGCATGGGCGGGGCGACGATCGTCGAGATTCTCGCCGCCAGGCCGGAGGTGACGGCGGCGCTGTCCTGCCTCGTCCTTCAGCCGATGCAGGGGGCCGGCCTCGTCCGCCGCTGGCTGGCGACGGCCGGCTGGCGGCTGGCGGCCGAGGCGCTTGTTGAAGAAGACGGCCGGCTGTACGAGGTTATTGCCGCCGCGCCGGGGACGGCAAAGGAATACGAGCCCATCCTGTACGATATCGGTCCGCTACTGTGGGCGCGGCGCCATCCGCTGCTCAAAGGCCACGTGGCGGCGCTGCTGGCCCAGGCCAGGCGGGTAGCGGCGGAGATGGCCGCCAGCCCCCAGGCGGTCCGTTCGCCCAAGTACCGGGAGTACGCAACGAAAATCGCCCAACTGGAGGATAAACTGGCATGTCTGTGAAGTGCCGGACGATAATGGCGGCTATGGAGAGGCTGGCACCGCCGAGCCTGGCCGCCGGCTGGGACAACGTCGGCCTGCTGGTCGGCAGCCCCGAGCAGGAGGTGTCCGCGCTGCTCGTGGCCCTGGACGTGACGCCGCAGGTGGCGGAGGCGGCCGCAGCCGCCGGGGTCGATATGATCGTCGCCCACCATCCGCCGATCTTCAAGGGGCTGACTGCCGTCCGCACCGACGCGCCGCCCGGCAGGACGCTGGCCGCGCTGCTCAAGGCCGGCATCGCCGTGTACGCCGCCCATACGAACCTCGACCTTGCCGACGGCGGGGTGAACGATATCCTCGCCGCCCGCCTGGGGCTGGCCGCCGTGCGGCCGCTCGCGGCCGAAGGCCGGGAGAAGCTGCTCAAGCTGGCCGTGTTCGTGCCGGAGGGCCATGTCGAGGCCGTGCGGCAGGCGGTCGCCGCCGCCGGGGCCGGCCATATCGGCAACTACAGCCACTGTACGTTCCAGACGCCCGGCACCGGCACCTTCCTGCCGCTGGCCGGCACGCAGCCGTTCATCGGCGAGCAGGGCAAGCTGGAGTACGCGGCCGAATGCCGGCTGGAGACCATCCTGCCGGAAAAGCTCGCCGCCGGGGTGATTGATGCCATGCTCAAGGCCCACCCTTACGAAGAGGTGGCCTACGACCTCTACGCCCTCGAAAACCCCGGCCGGGCCATCGGGCTGGGGCGGGTGGGCCGCCTGCCCGCCGTCGAACCTCTGGATGCGTTCGTGGGCCGGGTGAAGACGGCGCTGGCCCTCCGGCATGTAAGGGTATGCGGACCCGAGCAGCGGCCGGTGGCGACGGTGGCGGTATGCGGCGGCAGCGGCGGCGACCTGTTTAAGGCGGCGGCCGCCGCCGGGGCCGACGTGCTCGTGACCGGCGACGTCAAATACCACGAGGCGCTGGAAGCGGCGGCCGTAGGTTTAACGATGGTCGACGCCGGCCACTACGCGACCGAGCGCCCGGCCGTCGAAGCGGTGGCGGGCCACCTCACGGCCTGCGTCGTTGCGGAAGGCTGGGACGTAACCGTGAAGACCGATGCTATATCGCGGGATATTTTCCGCTTTTGGTGAGACAGGCCGGGGGCCTGTCTTTTCTGTCGGCGGCACCGGAAAAAGGAGGGAAGGCGATGAAGGACCAGCTGCGCATGCTCGTCGAACTGCAGGGCATGGAACAGCAGAAGCGGGTGGCGGCGGCCCGCAAGGCGAAGATCGACGTCGAGGAGGTGCGCCTGCTGTGGCAGGAGATTCGCCTGCTCATGCAGGGGCTGGCCGCCGACCGCGAGCAGCTGGCCGGCCTGGAGCGGGCGTGCGCGGCGCGGGAGCGGGACCTGGCCGCGCTTACCGGGCAGTGCCAGGACCTGGAGAAGAAGCTTTACGGCGGCGAAATCACCAACATCAAGGAGATCGAACAGGTGCGGGCGCGGTGCGAGTCTCTCCGCCGCGAGATCGGCCAGCGCGAGAACGACGCCGTCGCCGGCCTCGAGGAGTGCGAGCGGCTGGCCGCCAGGGTGGCCGGCGCGGAGGCCGGGCTGCAGAACAAGAAGCGCCTCCACGCCGAAAAACAGCAGCACGCGGCCCAGGTAGCGGCCCGCAGCGATGCCGAGATCGCCGCCCTGGAGGAGGGTTGCCGGGATTTGGCCGCCCGCATCGCCCCGCCGCTGCTCGGCCAGTTCCGGGACCTCGCCCGCCGGCTGCCCCAGCCGGTGGCCAAAGTGACGGGCGGCATTTGCGGCGGCTGCCGGCGGAGCCTGCCCACCAGCCAGGCGGGCAAGGCGCAGACGAAGATCGTCCATTGCGACAACTGCGGCCGTATGCTTTTGTTTGAATAAGGGGGCAGGGGCCTAGGAAGTCCATCTACTGCGTTGCTCCTCGGCTGCCATCCTCAGCGTACGTCCCGTGTACGCTTCCGGTGTCAGCCTCCGGTGCGCCTTGTATCTGGAGCTTCCTAGACCCCTGCGTATAAGGTTGACGGTTTTTCTGATACGCGGTAGAATATTTGTGTTTGCAAGTGCCCGCCCAACGGGCACTGAGGGAGGCGGGAACAATGGAGCATCGTTCCGGTATGGCCAATTTCCTCGCCGGCGGCATTTACGGCATCACCGCCGACGAATTCGCCCGCGGCCGCGGCAGCGTAGAATCGGTGCGGCAGATGCTGGCCGCCGGCCTCAAGGTCATCCAGTACCGCGAGAAAAACAAGTCCGCCCGCCAGATGTACGAGGAGTGCCTGGCCATCGCCGCCCTGACCCGCGAGGCGGGGGCGACCTTCATCGTCAACGACCACGTCGACCTGGGGATGGCGGTTGGCGCCGATGGCGTCCACATCGGCCAGGACGACCTGCCGCCCGCCAAGGTGCGCGAGCTGGTCGGCCCGGATATGGTCATCGGCTTCTCCACCCATTCGGCGGAGCAGGCCCGGGCCGCCGAAAAGCTGGCCGGGGTGATCGACTATATCGGCGTCGGCCCCGTGTTTGCGACCGGCACGAAAAAGGACGCCGCCGCGCCTGTCGGCCTCGTCCTCGTGGAGTATGCGGCCGGGCATATCGGCCTGCCGTTCGTCGCCATCGGCGGCGTTAAAGGGGACAACATCGGCGAGGTGAGCCGGCGGGGGGCGAGGATGATCGCCCTGGTGTCGGAAATCGTCGGCGCGGCCGATATCCCCGCCATGGTGGCCTCCCTGCGCGCCAAAATGGCGGAAAATACCGCCGGACCGAAGTCTTGACGGCCGGTCTGCGGTGTGGTATATTATTAGTCCAGACAATTGAACAGGTCCGTGAGTATGAAAGATGATCGCGCAGGCCGCAAGGCCTGCGAGGAAAGTCCGAGCTCCATAGGGCAGGGTGCTGGTTAACGGCCAGCGAGGGCGACCTCAGGGACAGTGCCGCAGAAATGTAGACCGCCCGGCGACGCCGGGTAAGGATGGAACGGTGCGGTAAGAGCGCACCAGCAGCCAGGCGACTGGCTGGCTAGGTAAACCCCACCTGGAGCAAGACCGAATAGGGAAGAGATGAAGTTGCCCGCTGATCCTTCCGGGTAGTGTCGCTAGAGCCGGCAGGCAACTGCCGGCCGAGATAAATGATCATCACCGCGCAAGCGGGACAGAACTCGGCTTATCGACTGCTCACCGGACCTGGTCGGCAAAACCCGCTGCGATTTCGCGGCGGGTTTTTTGTGTTTTTCGACAGGGACTTTGCGGCACAATAACGAAAGATAATATCTCGTTAATTATTTCAAAGGTGGCATAAACGGATGACGATGATAAAGACCGACGAACTGGCGGTGGCCATGGTGGTGATCGACGACGAGGAGGTATTCGTCGTCGGCCGCCGTGCCGATATCCGGCGCCTGAGCGACGCCGGCCTGGTGGAGCGGGCCTGGGATATCAAGCTGGACAACGGCCACCGGCCGTATGCCTCGCTGAAGAAGCGGGTGGACTACGACATCGCCGACGAGCCGGCGGGCGCGCCCGGCAACGCCGTGACCGCGCGGATCGCCGCCTATTCCGGCCTGCGCTTCGCCCACGACCTGCACCTCGTCACCGACACCTATCTCTTCCGGCCGACGCCCGCCTTCTGGGTCGACCTGTGGGCCGGCTTCGCCGACGGTCCCGGCCTGCCCGCGGGCTGCACGCCGGAGGATTATTATGCGGTGTATAAAGGGTTCATACTGGCGAACGTCAGCAATATCAAATTTGTGCGTCTATGAAAAAACGGCCGCGGTTGCGGCCGTTTTCGCTCACCCTTTCCAAAACAGGATTTGCGGTTCGTCCCGCGTAAGCTGCGGTATCCGGCCCTGCGGGTAGCCGACGATGATGGGGGCGACGACGGCGTATTCCGCCGGGACACCCAGCGCGCTTTTCGTCTCCGGCAGGTCGAGGAACGGGCGGGCGAAGCCGATCCAGCAGGTGCCGAGGCCGTGGCCGTGGGCGGCGAGCATCAGGTTCTGGGCGGCCAGGCAGCAGTCGCCGCGGCTTTCCGGCCCTCCGGGCTTGGCATAGACGATTACCAGCGTGCCGGCGTTGTAGAAGATGTTGAAGCCGGGATTGGCCAGCATGGCCCGGTATTTGGCCAGCGGCGAGTCCGGGCCGATGCCGGCGAGCAGGTGGCTTTTGGCGCGGTCGGAGTATTCCTTGAGCAGCGCGGCGTCCTGGATGACTGCAAAGGCCCAGGGCTGGGAGTTCGAGGCGCTGGGGGCCATGACCGCGGCGGCGAACAGTTTTTCGAGCGCGGCGCGGTCCACTTTCTTGTCCGTATAGGTTCTCACCGAGCGACGGTTTTCGATGGCGTCCATCAGGTTCAAGTGCATCCCCTCCAGGCGGAAATTGTTACTAGTATGATAACAAAACGCCGCCCGGCTGTCAAAGCCCGCCTGTCACGGACGCCGGCCGCCGGTTTCGGGCGGACGCTTATCGGCCATACTACAGACAGCCGATAAAATGGGGGGATTGCATGACCGCCTTGCTGGCTTCGTTCCTCCTCGTGGTCCTGGCCGAGATGGGCGACAAGACGCAACTGCTCGCCATGGCGTTCGCTGTCCGTTACCCGTGGCCGACCGTTCTGGCCGGGGTCTTCGCCGCCACGATCGTCAACCACCTGCTGGCGGTAGAAGCCGGTAACTATCTGACAAGGGTGGTGCCGCTCCAGTATATCCAGGTGGCCGCCGCCGCCTCGTTCATCGTTTTCGGCCTCTGGACGCTGCACGGCGACAAGCTAGCGGGCGAGGCCGACGCCGTCCGCCGCAGCCCGTTCTGGACGGTGGCGATCGCGTTTTTCTTCGCCGAGATGGGCGACAAGACCCAGTTGGCCACCCTGGCGCTGGCCGCCCGCTACCAGACGGTCGTACCGGTGTGGCTGGGGACGACCGCCGGGATGATGGTGGCCGACGGCTTGGGCATAATCGTGGGCGTGGTCATGGGCAGGCGGATCCCCGAGCGGCTCGTCAAGTGGGGCGCGGCCCTGATATTCATCGCCTTCGGGGTGACCGGCCTGTACGAATACCTGCCGCGCGGCCTGATTTCCCCGGCGGCGGCGGCGCTCGGGCTGGCGCTGGTGCTGCTGGTCGGCTATTTCCTGGCCCGGCGGGAGGGCGGGCGCCTGCCGGACGACCGGGGCTGACGGGGAACAGGATAAGGTATCTTGACTTTGGCGGGGGAATATTTTACAATAAAAAACAGACCCCCCCGAGGGGGGGTGAAACAGCAGGAACCCGAACACAGGAAGGAGAATTTTCTATGTCGATAGTGACGATTGCCAATCAAGCCGAGTTTGCCGACAAGGTGTTGAAAGCCTCTCAGCCTGTGCTGGTCGATTTCTGGGCACCGTGGTGCGGCCCATGCAAAATGGTGGCCCCCGAGCTTGAGGCGGTGGCCGCCGAATATGACGGCAAGGCGACGGTCGCCAAGGTGAACGTCGACGAGCAGCCGGAGCTGGCCGGCCAATTCAAGGTCATGGGCATCCCGACCATGGTGCTCTTCAAGAACGGCGCGGAAGTCAACCGCATTGTCGGCTTCCGCCCCCGCCGCGACATCGCGGCGGCTATCGACGGAGCCGTTTGAGACGACGGCAGGCAAAGGAGGCGGAACAACCCGCCTCCTTTATTTTTTCTTAAGAAGGTGCGCATATGTCCGGACCGCTGGTCCTCGTGGCCGACGACGACGCCCAGATCAGGGAACTGCTCAAACTGTATTTCGCCAAGGAGGGCTTCGCGGTGGCCGAGGCGGCCGACGGCGCGGAGACGATCGTCAAGGTGCAGCAGCTGGCGCCCAGCCTCGTCATCCTCGACATCATGATGCCCATCCTCGACGGCTTCGAGGCCTGCCGCCAGATCCGCAAGTTTTCCCGCGTGCCGATCATCATGCTCACCGCCAGCGCCGACGATGACGACCGCATCCTCGGTCTCGACACCGGGGCCGACGACTACATCGCCAAGCCCTTCAACCCCCGCGAGGTGGTGGCGAGGGTCAAGGCGGTGCTGCGGCGTTCGCCGGGCACGGAGGCCGCTGCGGGCGACACGCTGCGGTTCCCTCAGTTGGACATCAACCGCGGCGAGTACACGGTGACCGCTTTCGGCCGCACCGAGCCCCTGACCGCCAAGGAGATGGAGCTGCTGTGGCACCTGGCTGCCCATCCCGGCCGCGTCTTTTCCCGCGAGCAACTGCTGGAATCGGTGTGGGGCTATACATACTGCGGCGACACCCGGACGGTCGACACCCACATCAAGCGTATCCGCCAGAAGATCGGCGCCCAGGACAGCACTCCCTGGGACATCAAAACCGTCTGGGGGGTCGGGTACAAGTTCGAGGTGAAGGCATGAGGCTTTCGCTGCAGCGCCGGCTGCTGTACAGCTACATAATGGTCGTCGTCCTCGTGCTGGCCGGCGTGTCGGTCGGCATCTCCCTCCTGTTGCGGGAGTACTTCCTCGCCAACAAGCAAAAGGAGCTGGTCAGCAAGGGCTACGAGCTCGGCCGCCTGGTGGAAAGCTACAACGAGGGCCGCCTCGACCAGGACGGGTTCGTCAGGCTCATCGACAGCGTCGACGCTTTCCTCGACGCCCGCGTGTGGGTTGTCGACGCCTCGCGGCGGGTGGTCGCCGTCTCGACGCCGCCCCGCGGCGACGGGCGCGCCCCGGGCATGGGCCAGGGCCGCCGCGGCATGGGGCCGGGCGGTCACGACATGGGCCCGGGAGGCCATGGCATGGGCCAGGGTCGCCACGGCATGGGCCAGGGCGGCGTGCTGGCGAGGGCGCTGGCCGACCGCCTGGAGCCGGTGTTCGCCGGCCAGGTGCTGGCGAGAAGCTTTTATCATCCCGTATACGACGAGAACATGCTGATCGTCGGCGTGCCGCTGTATAAGGCCGACGGAACGGTGAACGGCGCCGTCCTCCTCAATTCCCCCGTCCGCGGCGTGGACGAATTCCTGCGGCGCATTTACTTCTACATCGGCGGCCTCGGTCTCGCCGCCCTGCTGCTGACCTTCTTCCTCGTGCGCCGGCTGGCCACCGGCATAACCCGCCCGCTCCGCGACATGCAGGAAGCGGCGGCGGCCATGGCCCGCGGCGATTACGCCATCAGGGTGAAGGCCGACGGCGGCGACGAGGTGGGCGAGCTCGGCGGCTCGCTCAATGCGCTGGCCCAGGAGCTGGGCCGCTTCGTCGCCGGCACGGCCAGGATGGAGAAGCTGCGCCGCGACTTCGTGGCCAATATCTCCCACGAGCTGCGGACGCCGCTGACCGTCATCCGCGGCTACACCGAGGCGCTCCTCGACGGCACCGTCCAGGAGCCGCAGGAGGCCGACCGGTACCACCGCCTGATGCGCGACGAGACGGTCAGGCTGGAAGGGCTGATAAACGAGCTGCTCGACCTCAGCCGCCTGCAGGCCGACGGCGCCGCGCTGCCGATGGAGAGAATCCCCCTGGCGGCGATCGCCGAGAGCGTAGCGGCGCTGCTGAAGCCCCGGGCCGACCAGGCCGGGGTGGCCCTGACGCTGGCGACGGACGGCGAGGCGGCCGTCGACGGCAACGGCGACCGCCTCACCCAACTGGTGCTCATCTTCCTCGACAACGCCCTCAAGTTCACCCCCGCCGGCGGCCGGGTAACGGCCAGCGTCGGCCGCTGCGGCGGCGAGGTGCGGCTACAGGTGGCCGACACCGGCCGCGGCATCGCCCGCGAGGATTTGCCGTTCATCTGGGAGCGGTTCTACAAGGCCGACAAGTCCCACGGCCGGAGCGCCGCCGGCACCGGCCTCGGCCTGGCCATCGCCCGCGAGATCGTCGCCCGCCACGGCGGACGCGTCGAGGTAGCCAGCGAGCTTGGCAAGGGGAGCACGTTCACGATTTACTTCCCGGCCGTATAACAGCCGCCGGTTTAATGAAACCTTAAGGAGGCAACGCTGTATGCACAACCGTTTCCGCCGCCTGGCCGCCGCCCTCGTCCTCGTCCTGCTGCTGGCCGCCTTGCTGGCCGGCGCCGCCGCGGCGCCCCAACCCGGCGTGGTGCGCCTCGACATCCTGGCGGTCAACGACTTCCACGGCGCCCTGGCCGCCGACGGCAAGAACCCCGGCGCCGCCGCGCTGGCCGCCTACCTCAAGGCCGAGCGGGCCAAGAACCCCGCCGGCACGCTCGTGCTCAGCGCCGGCGACATGTTCCAGGGCAGCCCCGACTCCAATCTCCTGCGCGGGCAAACGGTGGTGGCGTTCATGAACGCCGTCGGTTTCGACGCCATGGCTCTCGGCAACCACGAATTCGACTGGGGTCTGGATGTGCTCAAGGAGCGCATGGCCCAGGCCGCCTTCCCGCTGCTGGCCGCCAACATCGTCGACAAGGATACCGGCCGGCGGACGGCCCTGTTTCCACCGTACGCCATCATCGAAAGGCAGGGGCTCAAAATCGCCGTCGTCGGCCTCATCACCCCCGACACGGCCGTGACCACCAACCCGCGGAACGTGGCAAACTTCCGGTTCGCCGACCCGGCCACGGCGCTGAAAGCCCTTCTTCCCGAGCTCAAGGCGCAGGGCGCGGCTGTCGTCGTCGCCCTCTGCCACCTGGCCAGCTACCCGGGCGCGGAGCCCAGCGGCGAGGCGGCCGACCTGGCGCGGGCGGCGGCCGGCGACATCGCCGCCGTCCTCAGCGGCCACTCCCATCTGAAGGTCGCCGGCAAGGTGGCCGGCGTACCGGTCGTCCAGGCTCACTACAACGGCCGCGCGGTCGCCGCCGTCCATCTCGCCGTCACGCCTGGCGGCGAGGTTCTCGGCGCGACGTTCGAGACGGCCGACGTGCCGCCCGGCCTGGCTCCCGACCCGCAGACGGCCGCGATCGTCGCCGCCGCCCAGCGCGACATCGCGCCGGTCAAGAGCCTTGTCCTCGGCCGCGCGGCCGACCCGCTGCCCCATGATCGCTACCGGCTTTCGCCGCTCGGCCAGTGGGCGACCGACGCGATGCGCGCCGCCGCCGGGGCCGACATCGCCCTGTGCAACGGCGGCGGCCTGCGGGCCGGGCTGGCGGCCGGCCCCGTCACCCTTGGCGACCTGTACACCGTCATGCCGTTCGACAACGAACTGTTCATCGCCGCGATGACCGGCGCCCAGGTGCGCGCAGCCCTCGAACACGGCATCGCCAACGAGAGGTTCGGGACGCTCCAGTTCTCCGGCCTGCGGGTCGCGTATAGCGCCGCCGCGCCGCCCGGCAGCCGGGTGGTTTCGGCGACGCTGGCCGACGGCAGCCCGCTGCTGCCTGACGCGGTCTATCAGGTCGCGGTCAGCGATTTCCTCGTCGCCGGCGGCGACGAGTACGGCATGATCAAGGCAGCGGCCGGTCATGCCAATACTTACCGCTCATTGCGCGACGTGCTGGCCGAAGCGGTGCGGAAAGCCGGCGCCATCCGCTTCAAGGACGACGGGCGGCTGCGCGAGGTGAGCGCCGTTTCCGCCGCTCTTATCGCGGCATAAGAAAAAACTCATTGCCCAAACCCGTCCTGTTTGCGATAATGAAACTAACCGGAGAGGAGGCGTATCATGTTCAATATCGGCATGCCCGAACTGATACTGGTGCTGGTGATCGTCCTGGTGGTGTTCGGCCCGGCCAAGCTGCCGGAAGTCGGCCGGGCCATCGGCAAGAGCATCCGCGGCTTCAAAGACGAGACCGACGGCGTCAAGGAGGAAATCCACAAGGCTACCGCCCTCGAAGCCCCTCCTGCCAAGGACCGGGAGAAAACATCCTGATTGGGGCCGGCCGGCCGCCGGGAAGAGAGCGGCCGCCGGCAGCGACGCTTGCAGGCATCATCACCAGGCTGCTTTCGTGACCGGAAGCCGCCTTTTTGCCCTACGGATAAAACTTTCCGGGCCGTAGCGACTAGGTTTTACTCTGCGGCGGGGAGGAATAGCCAATGCCGGTGGTCGTGGACCGCCACCTGTGCCTGAACGACAACTATAAGCGCATGGCATGCCGGCGCTGCGCCGCCGCCTGTCCGCACGACTGCTTCGCCGCCAACCTCGCGGTCGACGCCGGCCGCTGTACCGACTGCGGCCTGTGCCTGGCCGCCTGCCCGGCCGACGCGGTCGCGGGCGAGGCTTTCCCCCGCGCCCCCCTCGATAAGGTGTTTGCCGACCAGGCCGCGCCGCTGGCTCTCGCCTGCCGGCGGCGGCAGGCGGACAGCCCCTGGCCGTGCCTGGGTTTCCTCGACGGCCGCCTGCTGCTGGCGCTGGCCGTCAGCGGCGGAGACGGCCGGCGCCGGGTGGCCGTGGACGACACGGCCTGCGCCGCCTGCCGGCCCGAGGTGGCCGCCCGCCTGGAGGAAATCGTCGTCGAGGCCAACCGCCTGCTGCTGCTGGCCGGCAGGCCGCCCATCGGGCGGGACGGGGATATGGGACAGACGGCCAAGGAACCCCCCATCTCGCGCCGGGCCTTCTTTTCCGCCCTTTTCGGCGCCGCCGTCGACACTGTCCGCGAGGTCGCGGCCGCCGGGACGGCCGGCGCCGATCGCCTGCCGCGCCACGAATGGTTCGGCCGCCATGTCGGCGCCGCCGTCTTCGCCGGCGAAACGCCGTCGCCGTTTTTCGCATCCCTGGCCATCGGCGACACCTGCCTCGGCTGCGGCCTGTGCATCCGCATCTGTCCGCACGGCGCTCTCACGGCCGAAGACCACGGCACCGCCCTCGACTTCTACCACCACCCGGCGCGCTGCAGCGGCTGCGGCCTATGCGCCGCCCACTGCCCCCAACAGGCGTTGACGGTGGCGCATCCCGGGCGGCCGGACACGTATCATGTCGCCTGGCGGGAGCTGCCGCGCTGCCGGAGCTGCGGCCAGGTATTCCAGCCGGTCGGCAGCCAGCCCGTATGCATAGAATGCCTGCTTAAGAACACCGGCCGAAATATATTGCCGAACGATACGGAGGATAAGCTTTAATGATTGGTTGCACCAAACTCCTCTGCGGCACCGCGACCGTCTCCGACCTCGTCAAGTACGGCCGGAGCTCCCGCCATCTGCCGCCCCACATGCTGCAATTCTCGTCCGACGCCACCCCCATCGTGGTCTGGAACATGACCAACCGCTGCAACCTGCGCTGCCGCCACTGCTATATCGAAGCCGAGGACAAAGCCTATGGCGGTGAGCTCACGACCGCCGAGGCCAAGGCCTTCATCGACGACCTGGCGGGCATGAAGGTGCCGGTGCTGCTCTTTTCCGGCGGCGAACCGCTGCTGCGCGACGACCTGTACGACCTTGGCGCCTACGCCGCCGCCAGCGGCATCCGCCCCGTCATCTCCACCAACGGCACGCTCATCACGCCGGAGGCGGCGCGGCGCATCAAGGAGGCCGGCTTCCAGTACGTCGGCGTGAGCATCGACGGCGACGAGGAAGTCCACGATTTCTTCCGCGGCCGCAAGGGCTGCTTCGCCGAAACGCTGCAGGGCATCCGCAACTCCCTCGCCGCCGGCAACAAGACCGGCGTCCGCTTCACCGTCAACAAGCTCAACCGCCACACGCTGCCGGACATCCTCGCCCTGGTGGAGCGGGAGAAGATCGACCGCTTCTGCATGTACCATCTGGTGTACGCCGGCCGCGGCAAGGATATGGCCGCCCTCGACACGACCGCCGAGGAAAAGCGCCACACCATCGACCTGCTGATCGACAAGACGCTCGATTTCCACCGCCGCGGCGTGGAAGTCGAGATCCTGACCACCGACAACCATGCCGACGGCGTGTATATCCTCCAGCACATCGAACGCACCCAGCCGGAGAGGGTGGAGGAGGTGCGGCAGCTGCTGGCGATGCACGGCGGCTGCTCGGCCGGCGAGAAGATGGCCAACGTCGACCCGCGCGGCAACGTCCATGCCTGCCAGTTCTGGGGCCACACCACGCTCGGCAATGTCCGCGAGCGCCCGTTCAGCGCCATCTGGCGGCAGGACTGCGGCGAATTCCTGTGCGAACTGCGCGGCAAGGCCGCCAAGCTCAAGGGCCGCTGCGGCGAGTGCCGCTACCGCGACCTGTGCGGCGGCTGCCGCATCAGGGCCGAGGCGGCCGGCGGCGACCTGTGGGGCGAGGACCCGGCCTGCTATCTGGCCGACTGGAAGGAGTAGGCCGCCATGATCATCTCCTGGAACACCACGCGGGCCTGCAACCTCGGCTGCGTCCACTGCTACCGCGACGCCGGCGCCGCCGAGGCCGGCGAGCTGACGACGGCGGAAGGCAAAAAACTGCTGGACGAGATCGCCCGCGCCGGCTTCAAAATCATGGTCTTCAGCGGCGGCGAGCCGCTGCTGCGGTCCGACATCGGCGAACTCATCGGCCATGCCCGCCGCATCGGCCTGCGGCCCGTCCTCGGCACGAACGGCACGCTGATAACGCCGGCGATGGCCGCCGCGCTCAAGGAGGCGGGCACGGCCTGCGCCGGCATCAGCCTCGACAGCCGCGACCGGGAAAAGCACGACAAGTTCCGCGGCTATGCCGGGGCGTGGGAGGAGACGATGCGGGGCATCGCCGCCTGCCGCGGGGCCGGCCTGCCCTTCCAGCTCCACACCACGGTCATGGACTGGAACGAAGACGAGGTCACGGCGATCACCGACCTGGCCGTCGAGCTGGGGGCGGTGGCCCACCACATCTTTTTCCTCGTGCCCACCGGCCGCGGCCGGGACATAGAGGAAACCACCCTCAAAACCGCGCAGTACGAAGCGTTGCTCGAACGCATCCTCGCCAAGCAGGCCGATGTGCCGATCGAGCTGAAGCCGACCTGCGCCCCGCAGTTCATGCGCATCGCCAGGCAGAAGGGCATCAAGCTCCGGTTCACCAAAGGCTGCCTCGCCGGCACCGCCTACTGCGTCATCCTTCCCAACGGCGACGTGCATCCCTGCCCCTACCTGCCGCTGAAGGCCGGAAATGTGCGCGAAACGCCGTTCGACCATATCTGGCGGGACAGCGGCCTGCTGCACGACCTGCGCCATCAGCCGCTCAAAGGCGGCTGCGGGCGCTGCGGCTTCGGCGACGTCTGCGGCGGCTGCCGGGCGCGGGCCTACTATTATTCGGGCGGCGACTACCTGGCCGAAGAGCCGTGGTGCGGGTGCGGCCGCTGACCGCCTGCACTCGTCCCCCGGATAAACGCTGCCTATATCACCATAAAAAATTGCCGTGTTCAATCGTGACCCGGTTTCATGATACCATTAAGACAAATATAGCGAAAATTCCCGCTTGTCCCCGGCCGTAAAAGGCGAAAGGGGCCGAGCGAGCCTGTTCGCGATACAGAGAGAAAATCTGGGAGGGGTGGATCATGGACCATTGCCATTCGTTGTGGGGGTTATTCCAGTCCCGGGGGCTCAGCCGGCGTTCCTTTTTGAAAACGTGCGCGGCCGTGGCCGGCCTGCTGGGCTTGCCGCCGGCCATGCTGCCGGAGGTCGTGGCCGCGGCCGAGAAGAAGACGCTGCCGCCGGTCATCTGGCTGCACGGCCATGAGTGCACCGGCTGCGACGAGTCTTTCATCCGGTCGCAGTCGCCGCTGGCGTCCGACGTAGTGCTGACGATGATTTCCCTCGAGTACAGCGACACCTTGTCGGCCGCGGCCGGCGAACCGTTGGAACATCACCTGCAAGAATTGATGAAGAAGTACGCCGGCCAGTACATCCTCGCCGTCGAAGGCGGCGTCCCCCTGGCCGATGAAGGCGTCCACTGCATGGTGGGCGGCCGGACGTTCCTGGCGGCGCTGAAGGAAGCGGCCGCAGGCGCGGCGGCGATCGTCGAGTACGGCTCCTGCGCCGCCTGGGGCGGCATCCAGGCCGCCAAGCCCAATCCCACCAAGTCGGTGGCGGTCAGCGACGTCATTTCCGGCAAGCCGATCGTCAAGGTGCCGGGCTGTCCGCCCATTCCCGAAGTCATGACGGCGGTCGTCATGCATTTCGCCCTGTTCGGCCAGCTGCCGCCCTTGGACGGCCAGGGCCGGCCCAAGCAGTTCTACGGCAACCGCATCCACGACACATGCTACCGCCGTCCGTTTTTCGACGCCGGCATGTTCGTCGAGAAATTCGACGACGCCGGGGCCAAGGCCGGCTGGTGCCTGTACAAGGTCGGCTGCCGCGGGCCGGTGGCCTACAACTCCTGCGGCAACATGCGCTGGTGGAACGGCCTGTCGTATCCCATCCAGTCGGGGGCGCCCTGCTTTGCCTGCGGCAGCCCGAACTTCTGGGACAACGGCCCGTTCTACGAACGGCTGCCCGACGTCCCGCTGCCCGGCACGATCGCCGACGCCGACAAGGTCGGCATGGTCGCGGCCGGCGTTGCCGCCGCCGGGGTCGTCGTCCACGGGGCGCTGTCGGCGGTGCAAAAAAATAAGCAGTCCAAGCAGCAAGACACTATCGTGAGGGGGCCTGAGGCATGAAACGAATCGTCGTCGATCCCGTAACCCGCATTGAAGGCCACCTGCGGGTCGAACTCAAAATAGACGAAGCCACCGGCAAGGTGGAGGACGCGCTGTCGAGCGGCACCGCCTGGCGGGGCATCGAGCTCATCCTCAAGGACCGCGACCCGCGCGACGCCTGGGCATTCGTGCAGCGCATCTGCGGCGTCTGCACCACCGTCCACGCCCTCGCCTCGCTGCGCTCGGTCGAGGACGCCCTGGGCATCGAAATTCCCAAGAACGCCAACTACATGCGCAACATCATGAACGCCACCCAGATCGCCCAGGACCACCTCGTCCACTTCTATCATCTCCACGCCCTCGACTGGGTCAGCCCGGTCGAGGCCCTCAAGGCCGACCCGGCCGCCACCGCGGCGTTGCAGAACACCGTCCTCGACAAATACGCCCTGCCGCTGGCGGGGCCGATGGATTTCAGCTTCGACGCCTACCCGAAGGATTTCCCCAAGGCCACGACCGCATATTATAAAGCAGTGCAGGCCAAAGTCAAACAGATCGTCGACAGCGGCCAGCTCGGCATTTTCGCCGCCCACTGGTGGGATCACCCCGATTATCAGCTGCTGCCGCCGGAAGTCCATCTCATGGCTGTCGGCCACTACCTCAACATGCTCGACAGGCAGCGCGAGCTGGTCGGCTCCCATGTCGTGTTCGGCGGCAAGAACCCGCACCCGCACTACATCGTCGGCGGCATGCCCTGCGCGATTTCGATGAACGACATGAACGCCCCGGTCAACAGCGAGCGTCTGGCGGTCGTCGACCAGTCGATCATGCTGGCCATCAACCTCGTCAACTACTTTTACCTGCCCGACCTCCTGGCCATCGGCCACCTGTACGTCCAGAAGGGCTATGTGGACGGCGGCGGCCTGGCGAAAGAACGCGTGCTCGGTTATGGCGACTTCCCCGACGAGCCCTACAGCGGCACTTCGAACGGCGACTTCCATAAGAAGCTGCTCCTGCGCTGCAACGGCGTCGTCGAGAACTTCGGCAAGGGCCTGGACGCGGCCGTTTACCACGACCTGTCCGGCAAGGACTACGCCGACCCGGCGATCATCGCCGAGGGCGTCGAGCATTCCTGGTACACCTACCCGCAGGCCGGCAAGGACCTCCACCCCTTCGAGGGCGTGACCGATCAGAAGTACACCGGCCCCAAGGAAGGCACCAAGACGGCCTGGAAGTACCTCGACGAGGCCGGCAAGTACTCGTGGCTCAAGACCCCGAAATGGCGGGGCAAGATGGCCGAGGTCGGCCCGCTGGCCCGCTACATCATCGTCTACACCAAGGTCAAGAAGGGCGTCATCCAGCCGACCTGGGCCGAAAAGATGGTCGTCGACCAGATCGAGGCCGTCTCCAAGGTCCTCGGCCTGCCGCCCGCGGTGTGGATGCCCACCATGGTCGGCCGCACGGCCGTCCGCGGCCTGGAGGCCCAGCTCAACGCCTACATCAACAAGTACTACTTCGATAAGCTGATCAAGAACATCCGCGCCGGCGACACCACCGTCGCCAACACCGCCAAGTGGGACCCGGCCGCCTGGCCGAAGGACGCCAAGGGCGTCGGCCTGCACGAGGCGCCGCGCGGCGCGCTCGGCCACTGGGTGAACATCAAGGGCGGCAAGATCGCCAACTATCAGGCCGTCGTGCCCACGACCTGGAACGGCTGCCCGCGCGACGACAAGGCCGGCCACGGCGCATACGAGGCCAGCATGATCGACACCAAGGTCAAGGTCGCCGACAAGCCGCTCGAGATTCTCAAGACCATCCACTCTTTCGACCCCTGCATCGCCTGCGCCACCCATCTCTACGACGTCGCCGGCAAGGAAGTGGGCGTCGTCCATACCGATCCCTATTTCAAGGTATAGGGGGGAGAAGCATGCATGAGGGTCAGTCGAAGGAATACTACGTCTACAGCCCGTGGTTGAGGATTTTCCACTGGCTGATGGTCGGGTCGGTCGTCATCCTCTTCGCCACCGGCCTGTACATCGGCAACCCGTTCTTCGCCGCCTCGCGGGGCAGCGAGCCGGCCTTCGGGCCGCTGGCGATGAACAACATCCGCTACGTCCATTTCGCGGCCGCGTATGTGCTCGTATTCGCCTTCATCCTGCGGGTCTACGGCTTCGCCGTCAACAAGGGCGACCGCCTGCTGCCGAAGTTCTGGACGGCGCTCTACTGGCGGGGGCTGGTCGACACGACGCTCCATTACCTCTTCCTGCGGTCCGCCCATGAGCCGTACCTGCGCAATTCCCTCGCCCGCAGCTCGTACCTGGCCGTGTACGTCCTCCTGGCCGTCGAGGCGATAACCGGCTTCGCCATGTACACCATGGTCAACCCCAACGGCCTGGGCGCGAAATTTTTCGGCCCGGTCAACAGCCTGCTCGGCGGCGAATACACCGTCCACATCGTCCACCATTGCGTGGCCTGGCTGATCGTCCTGTTCGCCATCGTCCATGTTTACATGGCCATCCGCGCCGATTTCATGGAGCGCGAAGGTGAGGTGTCGAGCATGTTTTCCGGCGTCAAGTTTTACGCCCACGAGCCTGCGGATATAGGAGACATCGCCGATGACAACGGAACAACATGCCCCGCCGCTGACCGTGCTGGGCATCGGCAACATACTGCTCAAGGATGAGGGCTTCGGCGTGAGAGTGGTGGAGGAACTCCTCCGCCGCTACCGCTTCCCGGCCGCCGTCCAGGTGCTGGACGGCGGAACGCTGGGCATGGATCTGCTGCGCTTCCTCGCCGGCACGCGGCGCCTGATCGTCGTCGACGCCATCGCCGGCGACGGCCCGCCGGGGACGTTCTACCGCCTGGCCGGCGACGAGGTCCAGGCGTATTTCCGGGAAAAGGTGTCGCTGCACGAGCTCGGCATCAAGGATGTGTTGGCCGTGCTGGCCGCCACCGGCCGGCCGGTGGCGGAAGTGGTCATCCTCGGCGTCCAGCCGGCGTCGCTGGACGTGGGCCTTGAGCTTACCCCCGTCGTCGCCGCGGCCGTGGATGGAACGGTAGCGGCGGTGGTGGCCGAACTGGCCGCCTGGCAGGTGGCGGTGAGCGCATGCTGACGGCCGGGAACGGGGCGACCGACAAGGCAAAGGCGGTGCTGGCCGAAATTGCCGCAGCCGTGGAGCGATTCCTGGCCGGCGGCGAGAGCTGGACCATCTACATCGACAAGATAGGCCTCACCCAGGACGAGCGCCAAGCCATCCGCGACTGCCTCGGCCAGGGCGGGGTCCGCATCGCCATCGAAAACAGCGCCGAGCCCGCCGAATGGCTGGAAAGCGGCGTGGCCGGCGTATGGTACGGCGTATTCTACGACCAGGCCCGCCGACCGCTCCTCGAGACGATCGAGGTCGGCGCTTTCCCGGCCATCGCCGCCGCTCAGCCGGAGGATACGCAAAGCGGCCTGGCCGCGCTGCAAGAGCGGCTGGCGGAACTCTAACAGGGGGAGGTGACCGGCATGAACCTGGCTGTCGACGCCAAGGCCCGCGACTATATCCTCGCCCGCGGCGGCGTCGCCCATCTCGCCTCTTTTCAGGGCATGAGCCTCTGCTGAGGGCGGATCAAACTTACCCCGTCCGTGGGACTGGGGCTGCCGAAACAACCCGGCGAGTACCGCCGGCTGACGGTCGACGGCGTTGAACTGCATCTGCCGTACGACCTCGACTCGCCGTACCCGCTTGTCATCAAGCTGCAGAATTTTTTCGGGTTCAGGTCATTGCATCTTGAAGGCTGGAAACTCGTATAAAAACCGGGAGATATTTCTCCCGGTTTTACCATTTTTCCGGCATAAACGGCCGGGGCGCCGTTCATACTAGGGGCGTAATTCCAAGGAGGTGACAACCATGACTCCGTCGAGTGTTAAATGCACCGTCCAGAGCTGTAAGTTCTGGAAGCAAGGCGAGCACTGCGATGCTTCCGGCATCGAGGTCAACGTCGACGGCGGCGGCAATCGGGCCAGCCAGAGCGAGCAGACCAACTGTCGCACCTTCGCCCCCAAATAATTAAAAGGGAAGAGAGAACCCGGCGTATAGCCGGGTCTTCTCTTCCCGCGGCGCGTTTTCGATCCGGAGCCAGGCAGGAAAAAGGCGCCAGGCAGCGAACTAGATAATGGTTTATGGGAAGGGGGGGAGGAAGATGTTGCGCGGCGTACGCGGCGCCACGACCGTCGAGACCAACGACCGTGACGGGATATTGGGCCGCACCACAGAGCTTATCGAGACGCTGACGGCGAAAAATGGCATAGCATGCGAGGATATCGGCGCCGTCATCTTCAGCTCCACCGCCGATTTGGACGCGGCCTTTCCGGCCGCCGCCGCCCGGGCGATGGGCTGGGCGGATGTGCCGCTGTTCGGCACGCAGGAGCTCGACAGCCCCGCCGGGCCGGCCCGTTGCATCCGCGTCCTCGTCCTCTGGAATACCTCCAGGGAGCAGAAAGACATCAGGCATATTTATCTTCACGGCGCGGCCGTTCTGCGCCCCGATTTGGCCCAAAGCCGGGAGAAGCGGCCGTAGCCGGTACCGTTGCGGCACCGGGAAGCTTATCTGACGGAGGGGGATGAGGATGAAGCTCATATCCATCGTCGTGCCCGTATTCAACGAGCAGGACAACATCGATATATTCAAGCAGGAAGTATGCCGGCACATGGAAAGCCTGCCGTACCGCTTCGAGATCATCTTCGTGGACGACGGGTCCCAGGATGCCACGCCGGCCATCCTCCACCGCCTCGCCGGCGAGGACGCGCGGGTGCAGGCCCTTATCCTCGCCCGCAATTACGGCCATCAGGTGGCGCTCTCCTGCGGCCTCGACCATGCCGGCGGCGACGCCGTCATAACCATGGACGGCGACATGCAGCACCCGCCCGAGATGCTGCCGCGACTGCTCGCCCTGTGGGAAGAGGGCTTCGACGTCGTCCAGACCGTCCGGCTGTCGACCGAAGGCGTCTCCTGGTTCAAAAAGTTTACATCCAGCGCTTTCTATTGGCTGATGAACGCCATGTCCAAGATCCATGTCAAGGAGGGCGGCTCCGACTTCCGGCTGCTCGACAAGCGGGTGGTGGATAGCTTCCGCCGTTTCCGGGAGACGGCCCGTTTCATCCGCGGCATGATCAGCGCCATCGGCTACCGGCAGACGACGCTCGAATTCGTCGCCCCGCCCCGTCACGCCGGGGTGTCGAAGTTTTCCCTCCGCAAGATGATGACCTTCGCCCTCGACGGCATCACCGCCTATTCCAAGCTGCCTCTCCGCTTCGCCTTCTACACGGGGATCATCTGCGGCGCGGGCAGCGTCGCCCTCACTCTGCATGTCTTATATATCAAATATTTCACCGAAGAGGCGGTGCCCGGCTGGGCGACCCTCTCGGCCAGCATCTTGCTCCTCGGCGGCCTGCAGCTCGTTTTCATGGGCATCATCGGCGAATACGTCGGCCGCATATTCGAGGAGGTCAAGCGGCGGCCGCTGTATCTGGTGAAGGAAGAATTCAACCGGCCGCAGCGCGACAGCCGGGAAGCCCCGGATAGATGAAAGCAAACCCTGCACAAGGCGCTGCAGGGTTTGTTGCTGTTGTTGTTTGGGCGGCTAGCGGCCGATGAACTCCTGCACGACGTACACCTGGCCCCTGGCGTTACGGGCCACGCCGATGCCTACATCGGTATAGTTGGCGCTCAGGATGTTGGCGCGATGCCCGGAGCTGTTCATGAACGCCGCTTCGGCGCTGGTGACGCTCGTATTGATCGCCAGGTTCTCGCCGGCGTACTTGTAGCTTATCCCGGCCTGTCTCATGCGGTCGAACGGCGTGAGACCCTCGGGATTGTTATGGGCGAAGTAGCCGCGATTGATCATGTCGGCGGCATAGTTGCGCGCCAACTGGGCCAGTTGGGTGTTGCCCTTCAGCGCCGGCAAGCCGTATGCGACCCGGTCCTTGTTCAGGAGGGCGAGCGCCTGCTGTTCCTCGCTCGTCGAGCTGGTGCCGCCGGTCTGGCCTGTTCCGGATGACGTCCCGGACCCTGAAGAACCGGAACCGGAGGACTGCCCCGCGCCGGTGCTGGGGGATTTGGAGGGGGCTGCGCTGTCGCCGGACGAACCGCCGCGCGACAAGGCGGCGATCAGGCCGACAGCGGCGATGGCTGCCAGCAAGCCGGTGTTCGCACCGTCCTTGACGGTGTCGCCGTCGGCTTCGTTAGGAGCGGCCGCGGCTGCGGGGACGGCGAAAACGCCGCCGCAGGATGTGGCCAGCAGGGAAAAGGAGAGTAGGGCTACGAGCAGTTTGTTCTTCGTTAGACCGATTGTCATGTGTATGCACCTCGTTCACGTATTTTATGTAAACTCGAATCATGCCTGTAAATATTCGCGTTTTCGGTGACTGTTCCTGTCGCCTGCGGCGAGGAAGGTTATGGTACGGCCGTCAACCGAGGATTCTGGCCGTCTGGCGGGTAATAGCCAAAAATCGTAAATAAGGCTGCGGCCGGTTTTCGCCTGCCCGGATTGCCGTAAGACGGCAATAAAGACAAAGACTGCCGCAGTATCGGCAGTTTCTTTTTACTTCCCGCAGGACAGGGGGTATATTGCATAGGCCACCGGCGGCACCGAGTACGCCGCCGTCCCCGTCGCGCCCAACGCCATCTTCGGCATCAATTCCGGGCAGGCGTTGCCATCGTCATCGGGCCGCTTATCTTTGCCGGCAGCGATGCAAAATACAAGTATTTGCATAAGGAACAGTTGCAATATACAATTAATATGCTATAATAATCGCAGGAGGTGCTAGAATTTGGCTGACGCAAAGCAGGCAAGGCGGTTGCGGGAAACGCTGCGTACGCTCGTGAGGCGGCTCGGCATCCTGGAGCGGGGCGAGGCGTCCTGCTGCGGGATCACCATTGCCCAGTGCCACGTGGTCGTGGAGCTCGGCCGGGCCGAGAGGATGTCGCTCAACGACCTGGCCGAACTGCTGCGGCTCGACAAGAGCACTGTCAGCAGGTCGGTCGACAACCTGGTGAGCGCGGGGCTCGTGCTGCGCGAGACCGACGCCGCCGACAGGCGCTACGTGACGCTGGCGCTGAGCGACAACGGCCGGGAAGTGTTCGCCGATCTCGAACAGCGGATGGAGGCGTACTTCGCCGATATCGTCGCCCTGCTGCCGGCCGATAAGCGCGAACAGGTCCTCGACAGCCTCGTGCTGCTGGCCGGGGCGATAACAAGCCCGGACTGCTGCGACATCAGACTCGATGGCGGCGGTTGCGGCCGTGAAAAGAGGTAGGCGGTCATGTTCGAATATTCTTCACAGGTACCTTTTCAACAGGGTCATATAAAAAAGGAGGCCAAATCATGAGTGACGACATCCGCGAGCAGGTGCGCCGGAAATACGCCCAGGCGATCACGGCGAAAACAGAGTGTGGCGGCTCTGCGGGTTGCTGCGGCGCCGGCAGCAAGGCCACCGAGGCGATAACCGGCGGCCTCTATGGCGCCGAAATCGAAGGCCTGCCGGAAAACCTCCTCGCCACCTCCCTCGGCTGCGGCAACCCGACGGCCCTGGGCAACCTGCACGCCGGCGAGACTGTCCTCGACCTCGGCAGCGGCGCCGGGCTGGACGTGCTGCTGTCCGCCAGGAGGGTGGGGCCGTCCGGCAAGGCGTTCGGGCTCGACATGACGGACGAGATGCTGGCCGCGGCCAATGCCAACAAGGCCAAGTCGGGCCTGACGAACGTCGGGTTCCTCAAGGGCCACATCGAGGACATCCCCCTGCCGGCGGCCGCGGTCGACGTCGTCATCTCCAACTGCGTCATCAACCTGTCGGCCGACAAGGACCAGGTTTTCCGCGAAATATTCCGCGTCCTGCGGCCGGGAGGCAGGATAGCCGTTTCCGACATCGTCACCACCAAGCCGCTGCCCGCAGGAATCCGCAAAAACCTCCTCGCATGGGCGGGATGCGTCGCCGGGGCGCTCACCGACGAAGAATACAAGGCCAAACTGGCCAAGGCGGGGTTTCAGGACATCGAGATCGTCGTCACCAGGGTATACGACCTGACCGGTCCCACGGCCGCCAAAACCGTCCCCGGGGCGTCGCCCGGCGAACTGGCCGCAATCAACGGCAGCGTGGTCAGTGCCTTCATCCGGGCCAAGAAAGCGGCCAGCCCCCTCGCGCCGGGCAGGGACTACGCCATCCGTCCCGCGCGGCCCGAGGATGTGCCGGCCATCGAAGCCCTGCTTGCCGCCTGCGGCCTCGCGGCAATGGCGGTCGCCGCCGGCCTGGAGCGGTTTCTGGTGGTCGACCGGGGCGGCGTTGCCGGCGTCGTCGGCAGCGAATACACACCCGGGGCCGCGCTCATCCGCTCGCTGGCCGTCGCGCCCGCGGTCCGCAAGGCCGGCGTGGCCGCGGCCCTCATGGACGAAGTCCTCGCCAGGGCCAGGGCGGCCGGCGGGTCCGCCGCCTACCTGTTCACCGACACCGCGGCCGGCTACTTCGCCAGGCGCGGCTTCGTACCCGTCGAGCGGGCGGAAGTGCCGGCAGCGTTCCTCGCCAGCCCGGCCGTGAGCGCCTGCTGCTCGTCGGCAGTCGCCATGCGACAGGCGCTGTAAAATCGGGGAACCTTTTCTTCGCAGTCCTCTTTTTATACGGTAGACGACTTGGTCGCCCCCTCGCCGGAACAATACTTTACAATCATATTTTTGGCTTCGATTACGAGGGGGTTGGCCTCATTTTTTTGCCAGACCACGGCCGTGGGAATGTTAATTTCGGTCTCGCAGAAAGGAATCATCTTGACTCCCGGCTGCATGAAAGCCACGCCGGAGTTCGGCAGCAGTCCGATGCCCATCTTGCGGCGGATAAGCTGCAACTGCGTCGCCACGGTGTCGGCGTAACAGACGATCCGCGGCCGCGTGCCCGCCTCCTCCAGTATTTGGGCGATGCGCGTGAAGCCGCTATGCTCGGTGTTGGTCTGAATCAAAAGCAGCAGCCGGTTTTTAAGGTCCTTCGGCAAAATAATCTCCTTGTGGGCTAAGGGATCGTCATCCCGCAAAAAAGCCCGGATGGTATCGTTGCCGATCATGGTGTAATTGAGGGCCGTATTCATTATCGGCAGGCGGGTGATGCCGATCTGAACTTCTTTGTCCTCCATATATCTGAGGATGCGTTCCGAAACCCCTTCGCGGATGTACAGGCATATGTCGGGGTGGGCGCGCCAGAAATGAAACAGGGCCTCGCCCAGGATGCCGGAATAGCCGGTGAGGGTGGCGACGGTCAGTTTGCCTCCCCCGGACTTGTTGTTCATGCCCGACATGAACGTCGTCAGGCCGTCGAACTGCTTGATCAGCGGCGTTACCTGCTCGAGGAAGAGATAGCCTTCGCTGGTCAGGAACATGCCTTGTTTGTGCCGTTCAAACAACTTGACGCCCAGTCTCTTTTCGAGGATATGGATCTGCTGGCTGAGCGGCGGTTGGGCCATTTTGAGTTTCTCGGCCGCTTTGGTGATGTTGCCCGTACGGGCGACCATTTCGAAGTACTTGATGCGCCTGAATTCCATGTTTACTCCTCCTGCGCGAGAATTGGCCGCATCTGGTGATAGAGTATACTTCATTGACTAAGGCCGATAAACCTGCAAAAAGTTTGTGAATAATCACACAATGGACGGGTTTTATATGAAATACGTATGGATAACATACGTATTTTCTATGTATATTGCTCCGCTCGAATGAGGCAAAAGGAGAATGTTCGGTAAAATTGCCGAAATCGCGTCGGTTAATCATATATATTTTTTGTATTATCGATATTGTCTGGCAAATGATAAGCTTAACGTAGAATATTTCGCTTTGATGACGTCAACCCGTCGCAATTGTGGAGCGGTTGCGGAAAGGAGGGCGGGGAGAAGGCATAACAAGCCCCAGGTGTCCAACGGCTAACTCTAGAGAGAAAGATCTAGCGGGAGGGGAAAAAATGACAAACTTAAAACGGATGATTGCGTTACTTCTGGTACTGGCCATGGTTGCTGTTCTGGCGGCGGGCTGCGGCTCCGACAAGCAAGCGCAAAAAAAGTTTGATTTTCCTAAAAAGCCGATTAACCTGATAATCCCCTGGGCCCCGGGCGGCGCCACCGATACGGTCGGCCGGGCCGTGGCCGACGCCGCGGGCAAACACCTCGGCCAGTCGATGGTGGCCATCAACAAGGCCGGCGGCAGCGGCTCGCTGGCGATGGAAGAAACGCTCAAGGCCGGCGCCGACGGCTACACTGTCTGCCTTACCTCTGCCACCGTGCTGACCGTTCAGCCCAAGCTCAAAAGCACCAAATATACGGCCGCCGATTTCCGGATAATCGCCAATATCGTCCAGAACCCCCTGTTCCTGTTCGTCAAAGGCGACAGCCCCTGGAACAGTGTCAAAGACCTGATCGAAGACGCGAAGAAAAACAACAAAATCATCAAGGTGGGCCATCCTGGCGTAGGCTCGGCCAACGACATGGGCTCCACCGCCTTCTTCCAGGCTGCCCAACTTAAAACGACCGAAGTCCCCTTCAAGTCCAACGGCGAGACCATTGCCGCCATCATCGGCGGGCACGTGGATTGCGGCGCCTTCCATCCGATGGAAGCCAAGGAATTCGTCAGCGCCGGCAAATTGAAGATCCTCGGCGTTTTCAAACCCGAGCGAGTCGATTTCTACCCCAACGTGCCGACGATTGCCGAAGGCTTTAAGGAAGCCGGCATTGACTTCAAATACAAAAACACCGACTTCTCCGCCTGGTATTACCTGGCCGTCCCCAAAGACACCCCGGACGACGTCTACAAATTCCTGGCCGAAAAGATAAAAGCCGCTGTCAACGATCAGGCCTTCCGCGACAAGGCCAAAGCGATGAACATGGTTATCAAGCTGCTCGAACCCGATCAGATCGCCGCCGCGGTCAAGGATATCGACACCGCCTACGGGCAGATCATCGCCGAGACCGGGAAGAAAGGCAACTAACCCGCCGGATATGAGAGGATAATCGCGATGACAAAGAGTGCTGTGGAAAAGATTTTCCTCGGCGGGTTGCTGGCCTGTTTAGGGATTTACACCGTGACCGCCATGGGACTACGGATCGGCACGATGTGGGAACCGGGACCGGGTTATCTGCCGCTCGTGCTGGGCGGCCTGACCTTCGCCGTCTGCGCGCTACAACTGGCCGGTTCGTTCTCCCGCGGCGTAAAGGAAAAAATCAGCGACTTCACCCGCGACGGTCTGAAAAGACTGTTCGTCTACATCGCCACCATCATCCTGTTTGCCCTCGGGTTTACAACGCTCGGGCCAGCGGCCTTTTTCCTGCTGCTGGTTATTCTCGCCAAGACTTCCGGTTTCCAGGGGTGGGGATATCCCGTACTGCTTGCGGCGATATTCACGGTCATTACTTACATGACGTTCTTCAATCTGCTCCTCATACCCCTGCCCCTGGGTATTTTTGAGGAAATGTGGTGGTAATGTGGAGGGTACTTTAGGTAGTCTCCTGCAGGGGTTTGCCGCCGCCTTATCGGCTAATAACCTCATAGCCTGCTTCATCGGCGTGGTCATCGGCACGATCACGGGCGTACTGCCCGGGATCGGGCCGACAGGGGCAATAGCGCTGCTATTGCCCCTCACTTTCGGTATGGATTCGGGCACCGGCCTCATCCTGCTGGCCGGCATCTACTACGGCTCGATGTACGGCGGCTCGACCACGTCGATCCTCGTCAACGTGCCGGGCGAGGCCGCCTCGATGGTAACTTGCCTCGACGGCTACCAGATGGCCAAGAAAGGCCGGGCGGGCGCCGCCCTGTCGGTCGCCGCCATCGGGTCGTGGTTCGCCGGCACGCTGGGGATCGTGGGTCTGATGCTCTTCGCCCCGCCTCTCGCCGAAATGGCCCTCAGCTTCGGCCCGCCGGAATATTTCGCCCTGGGCGTGTGTATGCTGCTGCTGCTCAGCAACCTGACGGGCGCCTCGTTCAGCAGGGCCCTCCTCATGGTCCTGACCGGCGTCCTCCTGAGCATGATGGGCACCGATATCATCACCGGCACCGACCGGTTCACCTTCGGGATCACCGATTTGTCGTCCGGCGTCGAACTCCTGCCGGCCATCATGGGGTTGTTCGGCCTGGCGGAGGTGCTGGCCGTGGCCTTAACGCCCTATGCGGTCAGCGACGCCGCCAAGGTCAAATTCCGCGAGCTTTACTTGAAAAAGGAAGAAATGAAGCGCTCGGTCTGGCCGATTTTACGCGGCTCGCTCATCGGCTTCCCGATGGGGCTGATCCCGGGGCCGGCGGCGTTCCTGTCCTCGTTGCTGTCCTACAAGGCCGAAAAGCAGTTTTCCAAGCACCCCGAGGAATTCGGCAAGGGGGCCATCGAGGGCGTGGCCGGGCCGGAGTCGGCCAACAACGCGGCGTCCTCGGCGGCGATGATCCCGCTCCTGGCGCTGGGCCTGCCGTTCGCTCCGCCCACGGCGCTGCTGCTCGGCGGCCTCATTATCCACGGCGTCAATCCCGGACCGTTGTTCATCACCCAACACGCCGACATGTTCTGGCTGGTCGTCGCCAGCATGTACCTCGGCAACGTAATGCTGCTGGTGCTCAACCTGCCGCTCGTAGGTGTATTCGCCTCCCTCACCAAGGTCCAGCCGAAGGTGCTCATGCCGGTGGTCGTCGGCATCATGATCGTGGGGGCGTATAGCCTGAACAACAGCTTGTTCGATATCTGGATGATGATTATCTTCGGCGTCGTCGGCTTCGTGATGAAATACGCCGACTACGACCCGGCGCCGCTGGTCGTCGGCCTTGTGCTGGGGCCGGCTTTCGAAGAAGGGCTGCGCAAGACGCTGCTGATGTCCCAGGGTAGTCTGATGAACATTGCCACAAGGCCGATAACGGCGACCCTTTTCGCGATCTCCGCCCTGATTATCGCCTGGGTGGGTTATAGATGGCTGCAGGGCGTGCGGCGGGCCAGGAGGCAACCCGCCTGACGGAAACGACCCGGCGGTTGTCCTCCGGCAACCCAAATACGGTATGGAGGCTGGTCAGCGCTATGTATGTGGAAAAACTCAACCCCAAGGACTACGAAAAGCTGTATTACTACTTGTACCTGACCCGGTACGCCGATGAACTCATCTGCAAGAATTACAAACAGGGGATGCTGCAGGAGAGCCACCATTCCTGCCAGGGGGAGGAGGCCATCGCCGTTGGCAGCGGCATCCTGCTGGGCAAGGACGACTATGTCTGCCCGTCGCTCAGGGCCAGGGGTTATTTCTACCTCAAAGGCGCGACGCTGAAGGAAATGATGGCCGGCATGTACGGCAAGGTGACCGGTCCCTCCAGGGGCAAGAACACCTCCCATCATATGGGGGACATGGACCGCGGCATCGTCTGCGGCAGCGGCATCATCGGCGGCGCCCTGCCGGTGGCCGTCGGCGTCGGCCTCGGCATCAAGAAGCGGGGCAGCAAAGGCGTGGTGCTCGTCTCCTTCGGCGACGGCAGCACCAGCCGCGGCGATTTCCACGAAGCCATGAACCTGGCAGCCGTCTGGAAGCTGCCGGTCCTGTTCGTATGCGAAAACAACCGCATGGCGATGGGCAACACCATCGAGGGCGAAATGGCCATCGACCGGGTGGCCATCAGAGCCGATGCTTACGGCATGCCGGGCGTCACCGCCAACGGCAACGACGTGCTCGCCGTGTACGAAGCCACCGCCGCCGCCATCGAACGGGCCCGCAAAGGCGGCGGGCCGACCCTCCTCGAATTCACCACCCACCGCTGGACCGGGCACGGCGTCAAGGACGCCGACGCCTACCGCGACCGGGCGGTAGTCGAAAGCTACAAGCAAGACTGCCCGCTGGACAACTTCCGCAAAGTCCTCCTCGCAAAAGGCATCCTGAAGAAACGCGACCTCGACCGCATCGAGAAGGCAGCCATGAAGGAAGTGGACGACGCCGTCGAATATGCCGTACAGAGCGATCATCCGCCGGTAGACATTGTCGCCACCAACGTATACGTCTGAGCCTAAATTGAGATAGAGGTGAAAACAATGACTATATTATCTGTGCGGCAGGCGATCAGAGAAGCGATGCGCGAGGAACTCCTGCGCGACGACAAGGTCTTCCTCATCGGGGAAAGCCTGGGGCCGTACGGCGGCAGCTTCAAGCTGACCGAGGGCCTGCTGGCGGAATTCGGCCCGGAGAAAATAATGGACACGCCGCTGTCAGAATCGGCGATCGTGGGCTGCAGCGTCGGCGCGGCCATGATGGGCTTCCGGCCGATCGCCGAGCTGATGTTCGCCGACTTCGTGACCATCGGCATGGACCAGCTGGTGAACAACGCCGCCAAGATGATTTATCTCCACGACGGCGCGCTGCCGCTGCCCCTGGTTCTCAGGATGCCCGAAGGCGGCGGGGCCACCATGGGCCCGCATCATTCCCAGTGCGTCGAGTCGTGGATTCTCAACATTCCCGGCCTGAAGATCGTCCTGCCCTCGAACGCCCATGACGCCAAAGGCCTGCTCAAGAGCGCCGTGCGGGACGACAACCCGGTCGTCTTTATCGAGCACAAGCTGCTCTACAACGAGAAGGGCGAGGTGCCGGAAGGCGAATACACCGTGCCTATCGGCAAGGCGAAGGTCGTCAGGGAAGGCAAGGACATCTCGATAATCTCCTATTCCTACATGGTGAAAAAGTCCCTCGAAGCGGCCGATATCCTCGCCAAGGAGGGCATAGACGCCGAAGTCGTCGACGTCCGGACCCTGCGGCCGCTGGATGTGGAGACCCTGGCCGAATCGGTGCGCAAGACGGAAAAGGCGGTCATTGTGCACGAAGCGCCTGTCACCGGCGGCGCCGGGGGCGAAATCGCCGCGGTGCTGCAAGAAGCGGCCTTCGATTACCTCGACGCCCCCATCGGCCGCGTCGGCGCCCTCGAAACTCCCGTGCCATACAGCTACACCCTGGAGCAGGCATACCTGCCGAACACGCAGAAAATCGTCGACAAAGTCAAACAACTGGTCACGCGGTGAGGAGGTGACGTATAGTGCCTGCTGAATTGCTCATGCCCCGGGTAGCGCCGGCGATGCAGGACGGAATGGTTGTCAAGTGGCTGAAAAACGAAGGCGACAAGGTCCAAAAAGGCGAGATAGTGGTCGAGATCACGTCGGAGAAAGCCTCATGCGACGTGGAGGCCCAGGCCGACGGCATCCTCCATAGGATATTGGCCAACCCCGGAGATGTCATCCCCGTTAATAAACCCCTGGCCATCATCAGCCTGGCCGGCGATACGCCCGAGGAGCTGGCGAAGTTCAACGTCGCCAAGCCCAATCCGGCCATCGTCGTCGACGGCAAGACGGTGGAAGTAGTTATCCCCGCCGCCGGGCCGGCGGACATCCTCGACGGCAAGATCAAAGCGTCGCCCTTGGCCAGAAGAATCGCCGCCGCCGAAGGCGTCGACCTGGCCCTCGTCGGCGGCGGCAGCGGCCCGGACGGTCGGATAATCAAAAAAGATGTGCTCGCCTTCCTGGCTGCGGGCGCCGCCGTCAAGGGCGGGCGGCTTGCCGCCGTTCCGTCCCTGCCGGACAGGCGCATCCCGCTCACCGTCATGCGGCGGGAAACGACCAACAGACTGCGGCTCAGCAAGGAAAATACCATCCCGGTCACATCCGTGACCGAGATCGACCTCACCGACCTTCTCGACCTCTACAAGAGCGCCAAGGGCGTCTGGCAGGAAGTCTACGACGTCAACGTCACCCTCAACGCCTTTTTCATCAAGGCGGTCGCCGTCTGCCTGCGCAAGCACGACCTGCTCAACTCGACCCTGGCCGGCGACGAAATAGTCGTCCGCGGCAGCGTCAACGTCGGCCTGGCCATGAACCACAACGACCAGCTGTTCGTGCCGGTCATCCGCAACGCCGACGCTTTGAGCGTGCGGGAAATCGCCGCCGGCGTCGCCGCGTACGTCGGCAAGATCAAGGACAACAAGCTGACCGTCGCCGACATGAGCGACGGCACCTTCACCATCACCAACGTCGGCCCCTTCGACGTCCAGTTCTCGACGCCGGTCATCGCCTATCCCCAGGTCGGCATCCTCGGCATCGGCAAGGTCAACGAACGGCCCGTGTTTGCGGGCGACGCCATCGTCAAGCGGCACCTGTGCTACTTCTCCCTGACGTACGACCACCGGGTCATCGACGGGGTGCCGGCGGCCGCTTTCCGCAAGAGCCTCAAGGAGCTGCTCGAACGGCCGCTGTCGCTGCTCGGCTGAGACCGGCGAAAGGAGCGCTGCAAAATGATCGTGGTAGTTTCAAGTTTACGCGTTAAACCGGGCTGCGAGGCCGAGATCAAACTGCTCGCCAGGGAAGCCGTGGCGGCTACGCGGCAAGAAAGCGGCTGCCTTTCGTACCGCTTCTTCCAGGACGCCTACGATGCCTGCGAATTCTGCTTCGTCGAGGCCTGGCGGGACACGGAAGCGCTGAAGGCCCATCGCAACGAGGCCCATTTCATCAAGTGGCGCGAAAAAAGCGCCCCGATGGTAGCGGAACGAATCATCAAAAGATATGACGCCCAGGAGATCGACGTGTAAGAGTTTCGGTCTCCGGCGGCTCCAGTTTCCCTCGCCCCCTCCACCAGACGGCAAAGCCGCCGCCGGCAGTGCGCCGCATGGCGCCGCCGGCAGCGGCCCAGCCGTCAATATGCGGCTGGGCCGCCATCGCCTTTTTTCGGAACATGACCCAGGAGAAGGAGAGTGCTGACGTGGCAAAGGCCGAAACATACGACATCGCGGTGATAGGCGGCGGTCCCGGCGGTTATGTCGCCGCCCTCAGGGCTGCGCAGCTGGGGGCCAAGGTTTGTCTGGTCGAGGAGAAAGAATTGGGCGGGACCTGCCTGAACGTCGGCTGCATACCCACCAAGACGCTGTACAAAGCCGCCCATCTGCTGAAAGAAATAAGAGGCGCCGCGGCCTTCGGGGTCGTCGCTGAAAAAACGGCCGTCGATGCGGCGAAGCTGATGGCCTATAAAAACGGCGTCGTCCGCCAGCTTGTCCAGGGCGTTGCCCATCTCCTGAAAAAAAGCAATGTTGCCGTCATGGCGGGAAAGGCCGCCTTCGTGGACAAGAATACGCTCCGCATCGGCGGCGCAGGCGGCGACAAGCAGGTCAGCGCCCAAAAGATCATCATCGCCGCCGGCTCGGCCAACGCCGTGCCGAAGATCGCCGGCATCGACGGCGCCAACGTGATCGACAGCACGCAGGCGCTGAGCCTCGCGAAAATACCGGCCTCGCTGGCCGTCATCGGCGGCGGGGTCATCGGCTGCGAATTCGCCACCATTTTTAGCGCCCTCGGCGCCAACGTAACCGTCATCGAGATGCTGCCCCACCTCGTCGCCGGCGTCGACGCCGACTGCCAGGCGTATCTGGCGAAGGCCATGCAGGACCAGGGCATCGACCTGCGCCTCGCTTGCCGGGTCGAGACCATCGGCGGCGCGGCCGGCAAAAAAAAGGTCAGCTACACCGCCGGCGGCGTCGCTGGCGAAGTTACCGCCGAAACCGTCCTCGTGGCCATCGGCAGAAAGCCCAACAGCGGCGGCCTCGCCCTGGAGGCGGCCGGCGTGGCGACGAACAAGGGCTGGGTTAAGGTCAACAAATTCATGGAGACCTCGGTCGCCGGCATCTACGCCATCGGCGACATTACCGGCGAGCAGCTGTTCGCCCACGCCGCCTACGAAGAAGCGCTGACCGCCGCCGAGGGAGCGATGGGCAAACGGCGGGAAGTCAACTATCGCGCCGTGCCCAAAGCCATTTTCACCATCCCCGAGATCGGCTCCGTCGGGCTGACCGAGGCCGAAGCGCGGCAGCAGGGCTATGACGTCCTGGCGGCGAAATTCCCCCTCCAGGGCAACGGCAAGGCCCTCATCGACGGCGAGGCGGGCGGCTTCGTAAAAGTGGTGGCCGAGAAGAAATACCACGAGATTCTCGGCATCCACATCGTCGGCCCCCATGCCACCGAACTGACCGGCGAAGCCGCCCTGGCGATAAATACCGAGGCCAGACTGGAGGATGTCGTGGATACCATCCACGCCCACCCGACCGTGGCCGAGGCAATAAAAGAAGCGGCCCTGCTCGCCCTGGGCAGGCAGCTCCACTGTTGATCCGGGCCGCCGTGCCGCGCCGCTGACGAAGGCCAACAAGCCAACGGCTATATCGTCGGCGCGGCCATCGGCATCAACGGCGGCCAAGCCATGCTCTGACCTTCGGCCGGCGGCGGCGAAAGGGAGGCTTTAGCAATGAAAGCACTCGTGAAACTGAGCTACGACCCGTATGACGCGGAGCTTCGCCAGATTCCCGATCCTGTCCCCGGTCCGGGGGAAGTGGTCATCAAGGTCCACGCGGCGGGCATCTGCGGCACCGACATGAAGATCTACCACGGGCAGTACAGACCGTACATGACGCCGGTCGTCATGGGCCACGAGCTGACCGGGCGCATCGCCGCCGTCGGCGCCGGGGTCGACGACCTGCCGGTCGGCACCCCGGTAACGTCGCGGACCATCTTCGGCCAGTGCGGCCGCTGCCCCATGTGTCTGAGCGGCCGGGAGAACCTCTGCCGCGAAAAGACCCGTATCGGCTTCCAGCATGACGGCGCGTTCGCCCAGTTCATCAAGGTGCGCCGCGACCAGGTTCACCGGCTGCCGGATGGCGCCGACCTGACGGCCGCGGTGGTGACCGAAATGTTCGCCGTCGTCATCCACGCCTTAAAGCCGGTCGCCATCAAGCCGGCCCACACCGTCCTCGTCGTCGGCCCCGGCCCCATCGGCCTGGCCGCCGCCTTCCTGGCCAAAGCCGAAGGCGCCGCCGTCGCCGTATCCGGCCTGCCGGCCGACGGCCCCCGGCTGGCCATCGCCAGGGAAATGGGCGCCGACATCACCATCATCGGCGGCGACGACGCCGATCCCGGCCTTAAAGAGCTCATGGCCGCCACCGGCGGCCTCGGTCCCGACGTGGTGCTGGAATGTTCCGGCACGGGGGGCGGCATCACCTACGGCCTCAACCTCTGCCGCTGCGGCGGCCGCTACGTCCAGATCGGCACGCAGAGCGCCCAGGTGACCGTGGACTTCATGCGGATCGCCTACAAGGAAATCGTCGTCACCGGCAGCATCGGCCATACCAGGCTGGACTGGGACGACGTCGTCCGCTTCACCACCAGGGACCAGGAACGTTTCCGGCCCTTGATCCGTCATGTCTTTCCGATCGACGACTGGCGGCAGGCTTTCGCCGCCGCCGAGGGAAAAGACGCCGCCAAGGTGGTAATCCTGCCCAATGAATAGGCCGATATGCCGGAAAAAGACAGAGACGCCGCCAGGCGTCTCTGTCTTTTTCGTACATTTTCGTACATTTGCTCTTACAGAGCGGGTGCGGTCAGCGCGGCCGGTCAAGACTGCGCCAGCGTGACCATCTCTTCGGCCACAAGCTGCAGTTCGCCGATCATCAGGCTGATCGACTGTGTCGCATTGGCCTGTTCCCGGGTGTGGGCGGCGGTAGCCTGCATGTTGCCGATCACTTTCTCCATCGACGCTTTGAGCTGCCGCAGCATGCCGTCAATGTTTTTGGCGGAAGCGTTGCTCTGCTCGGAAAGCTTTCTGACCTCCTCGGCGACGACGGCGAACCCGCGGCCGTTTTCGCCGGCGCGGGCCGCCTCGATGGCCGCATTCAGCCCCAGCAGGTTGGTTTGTGACGCGATCTGGCGGATGGTCTCGATTATCAGATGAGTATTGCCGACATCGACCGCCGCCCGCTCGGACAGTCGCGCCACTTCCTGCATGGTCGCCGAAAGCTCCTCCTGGGCGGCATTCATTTGCTCCACGGTGGCCGCCAGGCTGGCGACCGAATCGTTGATGCGCTCGGCCTGGCTGACGGTTTTGGTCCGCGTTATATGTTCCTTCAGCGTGTTGGCTACCAGGCCGGCGGCGATTCTCGCCACCGGTCCCACCACGTGAGGATCGCCGGTTATTCCGAACGTGCCGATCAGTTCGGCGCCGAAATAGATCGGCAGATTGACGCCGGCCCTCATCGTCCCGCCCGAGCGGTCGGCGTCCTCCGCCGTGATGACGATCTCCGGCAGCTTTTCGTTAATTATCCGCCGCGAGCCATTATGGGTCACGCCGATTCTCGCCCTGTCCTTGGCGGCAATGATCGTGCCGGTCGTATCGCAGACGATCGTCGTCAGCGCAGTACGCTCGTAGATGAAAGCGATTATCTTTTCGGCAATCTCTTCGGTCAGGAGCACCTTTCTTTCCCCCTTTTCAGATGCGGTGACAGCCAAAGTCCCATCAAAATAAAAAAGAGGTAATTGTTGGTCCTATTTCCATTTTTACCCGGAAAAGTTTTTTTGTAAATAAGGTATATACTGTAAGACGATGTAAGGTTTTGCACTACAATGAGTGAAAATAATCGCGATATTGACAGCGGCGCGTATTTATCGGATAGTGATAGAAGAAGAAGACGCGACAAGGAGGCTGTATGGCTTATAAAGTAAAAAAGTACTTCAAGCTCGACGCCAAATTCGCGCAATCCCTTGTGGACATCATCGCCGCCGAGCTGAACCAGAACGTTATCATCTGGGACAATCACGGCGTAATCATAGCAGCCTATATCCGCGAGCGGATTTCCTCGCTGCACGAGTGCTCCGTGCTCATGCTCAAATCGGGCAAGATCCAGGAGTTCGCCGTCACCGACGAGGACGAAAAGCGGTACCGCGGCGTCCGCAAGGGGTTCAACGTGCCGGTCCTCATCGAGGGCTACTGCGTGGGCGGCTTCGGCGTCACCGGCGAACCCGACCGGGCGGCCCCGTACGCCAGGCTGGCGGCCCACTTCGTGCAGGCGGCCCTGGAATCCAACCTGCGCAAAGAAAAACTGATGCACGCCCTGCAGGAAAAACGGAAATTGCAATCGACCCTGCTCAACAAGATGATCGAGGTCCAGGAGGAGGAGCGGCGGAAAATCTCCCGTGAGCTCCACGACGAAACCAGCCAGTCCCTCACCTCGATAATTGTCGGGTTGTGGATGCTGGCCGAGCAGATGGACGACCCGGCCAAAAAGGAGAAGATCGTCGTGATGCGCAATCTGGTGGCGAAAACGCTTGACGACGTCCACTGCCTGGCCCTGGAGCTGCGGCCGGTACTGCTGGACGACCTCGGGCTGGTGGCGGCGGCGGAAAGATATGTGGAGAATTATTCCCGCCAGTACGGCATCAAGATCGACGCCGATTTCGCCAGCCTGTCACAGGTGCGCTTCAAGCCGGAGGTCGAGATAACTCTTTACCGCATTCTCCAAGAGACGCTGACCAACATCGTCAAACACGCCAAGGCCACCCACATCCGGGTGGCGCTGCAAAGCGGCCGCGGCAAGATCAAGCTCACCGTCGCCGACAACGGCATCGGCTTCAACACCGAGGCTTTGAGCTACCTGGCGGCCACCAACTCCCTCGGTATCCACGGCATGCGCGAACGCATCTCCCTGCTGGCCGGCGAGTTCAAGATCCGTTCGACCAAGGGCACGGGCACGGCGGTGACGGTGGAAATACCCTGGCCGAAAAAAAAAGAAGAGGCCGGCAGCCGGAGTGGATCCGGCCGGCGGCGGCCCAAGCAGGAGAAAAGAGGCTAAAGCTGCACAAGCTTGTGCTGGATGGCAAAGTTGACAAGCTCGGATTTGCGGTGCAGGTTGAGTTTTTGCATTATCCGCGACCGGTAGGTGTCGATGGTTTTGCCGCTGAGGGAAAGCCGCTTGCCGATCTCGCTATTGGTGTAGCCCTGGGCGAGGAACCGCAGCACCTCGCGCTCGCGGGCGCTCAGGATGTTGTAGGGGTTGCACTGGCTGTCGGCCGTGGCCGGGGACCGCAGCAAATTGTCGAGGAGGCTCTCCGACAGCATGTCGTTCAGGTATTTCTTGCCGGCGTGGACCTTGATGATGCCTTCGATAAGGTCAGTGTCGGCCGACTTCTTCAGGACATAGCCGTCGGCGCCGGCCCGCAGCACTTCCTTTACGTATTCTTCCTCGTCGTACATCGTGAGGACGAGTATCCGGCAGGGAATCCGGCGATGGCGGATCTCCTTGATACATTCCACGCCGCTCATTCCCGGCATCGCCAGATCGAGAATGAGGACGTCGGGGCAGCACTGCTCAAGGCTCGCCAGCGTTTCCAAGCCATTGGCGGCCTCGGCGATCACCTCGAACTGCGGGTGATAATTGAGCATGGCTTTAAGGCCGGAGCGCAAAACTGCATGGTCGTCGGCTACGGTGATGCGAATTTTTTCCATTGCTTCCCACCTCGCGCGGCACCCTTCTCCTTCCCAAAATATATCACGTTTTTGCTTAGCAGTAAATTTCGCGAATTTTTTCACAAATCGTAAGAATTTTCTTACATCACCGTAAGATTATTCTTACGATTTTTTACTGGTTATGCCTGATTTACAGAAACTAGGTTTCCCAGGACAATTAGAGTAGTGAAATAGTATAGTCAGGTCCTGTTGCCCTCGTCGTCTACCCCGACCATAGCGAAGAAAGGGGGGATGCGTGTAAAAATTCCGCGGACTTTTTTCCGGGTGAGAATTTTCAAGGAGGGGTGTAACAGATGAAGTGGACGCAAATCTACGATCCGCTGGGGAGTATCGGGCTATCGGCGCTCATCGCCGCCATTCCGCTCTTTATCCTACTGTACATGCTGGGAGTGAGGAGGTCGAAAGGCCATCACGCGGCATTC
>JARKPR010000020.1 GCA_029975165.1 Selenomonadales bacterium | reverse complement strand
CGTTGTTGTTCCTGCGGGAGCGCGCTCGCCGTACCTCCCGCGTACTGTCTTCGCGCGCTTCCTCGGAGCCGCCTAGCATCTGGGGGCTTCTGAGCGCCCCCGGCTATTCACTGCTTTAAGGGCGGTGGGGGAGAGGAGAGGGGATACATCTAAAAGCAAAAGCCGGCAAACTGCAAAGTTTGCCGGCTTTTCATCGCTGTTTCCCCGCATCCGGGAAAAAATCTTTCCACACGGGGTTATCTGCTTTGATATACTCGGCGAGGTCCACGTACTTGACCTCGAACTCCGCGTGGCCGCCGATCGCAAATGCGACACCTTCGCTTATGCCGAAGGAATCCGGCGTGAAGTAGCAGTATGTGCCAGGCAATCGCCCGTCGGCATGAATTATGTCCGCATCATTGAAAATTGCAATCATGTCATCGACCGTTTTAAACGGAGTGTGTTCGATAAAGATTTCTTTGCCCGACAGGGCACCAGGATGGGGACTCACCGTTTTTATCGTCTCGCTACGGAATTTCGCCACGAAGTTTTCGTCGATGGTCACCAGGTCTTGCAGTCTCAGTTTAACGCCCTTCGTCATATCGATGTTCGTGGTATAAAACTCGTGGTTGGGATGGGCCGCTCCTTCGACGTAGTCCATCCCGGTGTATTGAACGCTAAGCAGCTTATCGCTCTGCCAGGCGATTTTGTAATGGATTGCCATGATGAGGCCCCTATCGTTAGATTCCGAAAAAATAGCCAGAATCTGCAACGCCTCTTTTTTTAACAGTTTGTTTATTGCTTGCTGCCTGTCGTCATCTCCCAGGTTGCTGATCTGCGGATAATTTATCGCTACGTCCATTCTATCATCACTAACGATATAGGTTTCTTTGATTATTGTATAAGTGGCAATAGATTTCGTTGCCGCTTCTTCCTGGCTGATACGCTCCTCGTATTTCTTAAGTAGTTCCTGCGCGTCAAAAAATTTCGTTCTTGCCGCATGTGCTGTTTCTGCATCGCTAGTTGCGATATAAGTTACAGCCACAACACATGCCAGCATAGCCCAGGATATCAATGCGACCAGAAAGCCATTTCTCCGCATGTCTGCCAGGCCTCCTCCCAACCTCGCGATATTAGAAGAAACCGCGGGGCTGCTTATATCAATTATACCATGCAAAGCAGCCCCGGAAATATTTCCCCAGCATCCGGACGTATTAGGTAAATATTTTTTCTGTGCTTCTGCAGCTAATCTGGGATAATCCCAAGCAATTCTCGGAGATACTTTCTTCTATTGTCTAACCCATTGTCGCCGCCGTTTACGATTTTTGTCACTTTTGCAACATCCGCGTCATGATCTTTTCCTTCCAGTCTATCGACAACGCCGTTCAAATCTTTGTCAATCCAAAAAAGACCTGCAGATAGCCATGGATAATTTTTGGCTACGTAGTCGGCACCTTCCATCACCCTGTCATCACCGGTGTGCTTTCGTAACTTATCGTAATTTTCTTCCCAAGTAGTGTGCATATTTCCCCCGCCGCTGTACCTGCGACCGTATGGCTGTCTGTCTAAGTAAGTATTATCGCCAAATTCCTGTTCAGTCGGCCATAATCCTTCATTCGTTTCCTGAGCAGACTGGGCGAGAAAGTGCCTTATCCGCGACGGAGTGGTGATATCATAAGATTTCAAGGTGTCATTCAGATCCTTCACCATATCGTCGGTCACGTTCTGCCAGCCGAACGCTTTGAGATGGTCGCCCGTAACGTAGTCGCCCATAGCGTTAAGGGTGAACTTCCTGTCGTTCTCCCACCTGTCGGCCGTTTTGTCGCCGTAGGCCGCGTTATACGCCGCATCGAAATCCCCGCGCCGTTCGTTGAGTATCCGGTTTACCGCCTCCCGTTTTTCCTTGGGCGTCTGCGCGCTTATTACATCGAGCGAATTCCAGATGTGATCGTCCCATAAGGCTTGCGGGCTCTTCGGCGCCGCCGGCGCGCTGTTCGCCTGTTCCCCCGGCGGCAGGCTCTCTGCCCCGCCGCCGTACTGCGGGTACATGCCTTTAGGGTCGACCCACCAGTTTGTGCCGCTTGTCTTGGCGCTCATGGGCTGCACGCCGGCCCCGAACATATTGCCCTTCTCGCCCCAGTTCAATTTCCATGGCTGGTCTGTCCGTCGGCCCCCGCCCCGCGACGGCTGGAACAGATTCCGCGCCGGCTGCGCCTGCGGCGGGTCGTCGTCATCCCCGTTGTCCCAGCCGTTAAGGTAGTGCTTCTCCTCCTCCGGAATTAGACTGGCGTCGTACGGCCGGCCCATCTGGCGGTAGATACGCGCCACCATTGCAGGGTCGGCCGGCTTGTAGCGGGGGTATTGCCATTCCTCCTGCTGCCTGGCGCTCCTGCGGTCCATCGCCTCCAACGCGTCCTTGACGTCCTGGTCGTCCATCCCGTCCATAATATCTTTCGCCCCGTTCATAAGAGCCGCTGATAAGCCCCCATCTGCGTTGTTGCTCCCCCCGGCGCTTGCTAGCGTACGTTCCGAGTACGCGTCGCGGCGCGCCGGGCGGAGCCGCCTAGCATCTGGGGGCCTCTGAGCGGCTCCGGCAGTTCAGAGTGCTACACCATACCCCCGCGCCCTCATCCTCCGTCGATACTCCTCGTCCCACCATGCTGCCATAATCTCATCCATCCTTTCCTTCGCCGGTTTCCGGCACAAAATTAGGAAGACCGCCCGTGGCGGTCTTCCTAACACTATAAGCATATCATACTTTTTCGCCAGTTTGTCCACCAGAAGTCCACTCAGAGTCCACTACGAAAATTTTTTTGCACTTTGAGCACCAATCCCGGTCCCTCACCGCAAACCATGCGGTGAGTTTTATATTTTGTCGCCGCCCACGGCCCACCGATTTACAATTTTTTGAAATACCCCGCGCTATAATAGGTATATCCGTGGCAACGCGGCCATAAATTGTTATGAAATGCATATCCTGGCAGTTTTGCCAATAAAACCGGGCGGTGGCTACAATGTACGTTTACGCGGACATCCTACTCATCGTTAACACCGTCATGAACGGCGTCATCCTCCTCCTCACCGCCTGGGCGGCCGGCCTCGGCTACAAAGCCTGGCGCCTCCTCGCCGCCGCCGCCCTCGGCGCCCTCTACGCCCTCGGTGGCCTCCTCCCCGCCGCCGCCCTCCTTTACGTCCCCGCCGCCAAGCTCGCCGCCGCCGTCCTCCTCGTCTGGCTAGCCTTCGGCCTCAAAACCTGGCGGGCCATGCTCCTCGCCACCGCCACCTTCTACCTCGTCTCCCTCGTCCTCGGCGGCGCCGTCCTCGGCTGGCTGCTCCTCGCCGCCGACCCGCGCGGGCCCGCCTGGCCCACCCCCGCCTGGCACCACCTCGCCGCCGGCGCCGCCCTAGCCCTCCTCCTCACCGGCCTCGTCTGGCGGCGCCTCCTCGCCGGTCTCACCCGTCGCCGCCTCCTCCTGCCCCTCGTCCTCGACTACGCCGGCCGCCGCGTATCCCTAACCGCCCTCCTCGACACCGGCAACCACCTCTACACCCCCGGCAGCCACCGCCCCGTCGTCCTCGTCGAACGAAGCCGTCTTGAACCCCTCCTCGGCAGCCGGGTCAACGACTACCTGCGCCAGACCCCGCCCGCCGACTGGCCCGCCGCCCTAGACCGCTGCCCCGACCAGGAATGGCTGGCCCGCGTCCAGATCATCCCCTGCCGGAGCGTAGGCGGCGGCGGCCTGCTGCTCGGCTTCCGCCCCGACAACCTCGCCGTCATCACCGCCACCGGCAGCATCACTGCCGCCGACGCCGTCGTCGGCGTCCACGAAGGCACCCTCTGTGCCGCCGGCACCTACGGCGCGCTCCTGCACCCGGCGGTACTGCGGACCATCGACAACAAAGAGGAGGCGGGCATATGCGCATAACCTGGCCGATCGTCAAACTCATCATCAAACTTCGCGTCATCGCCTTCCTCCAAGCCGTCGGCCTGCTCGAACCCGGCGAAATCTTCTACGTCGGCAGCACCGAAATACTCCCGCCGCCGCTGTCCAGCGACGAAGAAACCTTCCTCCTCGGCCGGCTGCAGCGCGGCGACAAAACCGTCAAAAGCGTCTTCATCGAACGCAACCTCCGTCTCGTCGTCTACATCGCCCGCAAATTCGAAAACACCGGCGTCGGCATCGAAGACCTCGTCAGCATTGGCACCATCGGCCTCATCAAAGCCGTCAACACCTTCGACCCCGTCAAAAGGATCAAACTCGCCACCTACGCTTCCCGCTGCATCGAAAACGAAATCCTCATGTACCTCCGCCGCAACAGCAAAACCCGCGCCGAAGTCTCCTTCGACGAACCGCTCAACATCGACTGGGACGGCAACGAACTCCTCCTCTCCGACGTCCTCGGCACCGACAACGACATCATCTACAAATCCGTCGAAGAAGAAGTCGACAAAGACCTCCTCTACACCGCCATCAACAAACTCTCCGGCCGCGAGCAGAAAATCATGGAACTGCGCTTCGGCCTCGCCGGCGACGGCCTCGAGCGCACCCAAAAAGAAGTCGCCGACCTCCTCGGCATATCCCAGTCCTACATCTCCCGCCTCGAAAAAAGAATAATAAAACGCCTGCGCAAAGAAATATCGCGCCTCGAATAAACACGAAGCCCCCGGCTTGATAAAACCGGGGGCTGCTTTCACTCGGTCGCTTTCGCTTCCTCCACCGTATACAGATTGGCTTTGCGGATCAATACCTGCTGCCGGCAAGTGCTGCACGTTATCGCGCGGCCCACGAACCGGTCGCCGCGCACCGGCGCCCCGCAATACGGGCACGGGCCCCTCACGATGCCGAACACCCCGTATACCGAAGCCACCGCCGCGCCGATCGCGATCCAGAAAATAATAATCCCGAGAAAAGGCGACCACTGCGACACGACAAAACCGACCACCGCGAAAAGGATCGCCATTTTCAGCGGGCCGAGCGAACCCTCCAGCGGGGCCCTTTCGGTTTTTGTCATAAATGACCACTTCCCCTCGCCACCAGCATGCCATAATGGAAATAATTGGGCAACTATTTGTCGAACACCGCCCGTATCAGATACTGCCGCCCAGCGACCTTATCGCGCTCTTGGCGCTCTCGACCTCCTGCGGGTCGTCAGTCACCGCCAGCAGCGCCCGGAGAGTGGCGATCGCCTCCTCGTACTGGAACTTCTGCTCGTGCGCGTACGCCTTGGTAAAATATATGCGGGTCATCCGCCGGTCGAGCGCCATCACCTTCACGCAATCCGCGATCGCCAGATCGAACTCCCGCTTCTGGCCGTACTGCCACGCCCGGTGCACGTACGCCAGGGCATACGCCGAGTCGACGCGGATGGCCTGGCCGAAATCCTCGACAGCCCGGTCCGACACGCCACCCTTCGCCAGCCGGGCATACACCAGGCCCCGGTTCAGGTAAGCCGCCGCAAAATCGCCGTTAAGCTCGATGGCCCGCGTAAAATCGCTCATCGCCAGCTCGAGCCGTCCCTGGGCCGCATAAGCGCGCCCCCGGTAAAAATGGGCCACCGCGTCGCCGGGGTGTTTGGCGATGACCGCACTGAACACGGCAATCATCCCGCCCTGGGCGCCCGCGCTCCGCGCCCCCGTCTCCGCCGCCGCCCCGGCCGGGGAAAAAGCCGCCAGCGACACAACCACGGCAACCGCCGGCAAAATCATCCGTATACCAATCACAGCAGGCACCTCCCGACAAAAGAATACGACAGCCGCCCGCCAACCCCCTGCCGCCTCCGCGCGGCTTTTTCTTTTCCACCGAATAAAACCGCCCCGCCGTGGCAATAATGCTGATAGGAATTTAACAGGGTTGGAAGCTTGTGGGAGGGACAGACATGCTCGTAAACAAAGTAGAGATCTGCGGTGTCAACACAGCCAAGCTCCCGGTCCTGACCGCCACCCGCATGCGCGAACTCTTCGAAATCATGCAGACAGGAGGGGAGAGCGCTCGCGAACAACTCATCTACGGCAACCTGCGGCTCGTGCTCAGCGTCATCCAGCGCTTCAACAACCGCGGCGAATACGTCGACGACCTCTTCCAGGTAGGCTGCATCGGCCTCATGAAAGCCATCGACAACTTCGACCTCGGCCAAAACGTCAAATTCTCCACCTACGCCGTCCCCATGATCATCGGCGAAATCCGCCGCTACCTCCGCGACAACAACCCCATCCGCGTCAGCCGCTCCATGCGCGACGTCGCCTACAAAGCCCTCCAGGTGCGCGACTCGCTTGTCAACAAATTCTCCCGCGAACCCTCCATCAACGAAATCGCCGACGAACTCAAAATCCCCCGCGAAGAAATCGTCTTCGCCCTCGACGCCATCCAGGAGCCCATCTCCCTCTTCGAGCCTATCTACCACGACGGCGGCGACCCCATCTTCGTCATGGACCAGATCGGCGACGACCGCAACCACGACTTCAACTGGCTCGAAGGCGTCGCCATCAAAGAAGCCCTCCGCAAACTCAGCGACCGCGAAAAACATATCCTCACCCTCCGCTTCTTCGAAGGCAAAACCCAAATGGAAGTCGCCGAAGAAATCGGCATATCCCAGGCCCAAGTATCCAGACTAGAAAAAGCCGCCTTAGGGCATATGCGCAAATATGTCTAGGAAAGGCCGTTGAACGGCCCCCGGCAGTCCATAGAAAAACGAAAAAGAATCAAAAATTGGAGAGGACCAAAAACAAAATGACCAGAACCCTGATCCGCATCATCCTGCCCATCCTGTTGTTCGCCTTCCTCACCGGCGGCTGGAGCCTGCTCCTGGCCGGCGAAGGGCGGGGGGAGGAAGCCGGCTCCGGCGACCTCATCCGTCTCCACATCATCGCCAACAGCGACAGCGCCGCCGACCAGCACGCCAAATACCGCGTCCGCGACGCCGTAACTGCCTACCTCGCCCCCCGGCTGGCCGCCGTCGCCACCGTTGACGACGCCCGGAGCATCGTCGCCGCCCAGCGCGAAGACATCCTGCGCATCGCCCGCCAGGCCGCCGCCGCCGACGGCGCCGCCTACCCCGTCGGCTTAGAGACCGGCTGGTTCCAATTCCCCCTCCGCTCCTACGGCACCCTCGTCCTGCCGCCCGGGCGCTACGAAACCGTCCGCATCCTCCTCGGCGACGCCGAAGGCAAAAATTGGTGGTGCGTGCTCTTCCCGCCCCTGTGCTTCATTGACGGCGCCACCGCCGTCGCCGTCCCGGCCGTCGCCGGCGGCGACCCCAAAAGCGACAAAATCGCAATAAAATGGAAAGTCGCCGAACTTTTCGGCCGCTGAAAATTCCCCTAAACAAATGCGCCCTTCCCGTCGATATAATCACTAAAGGAAACCTTCGGCAGGGGAGGGCGGCGCCATGTTCACCATCACCAAAATCCGGCCGGCCGACAACCAAAGCCGCGACAAACGCCGCGCCGCGAACAAGGAAAAAGACAAAAAGCGCGAACCCTTCACCAAAGTGCTCGCCACCGAAATAAGCAAACCCACCCCGAAAGGAAACCGTTGATAAACGAACCCCGGCGCGGGCGGCCGCACCCCGCGCCCCGGCCCCCAAACCCTTGCCGCCCGCCCGCCGGGCGTTCTTTTTTTGACCAATCCTGCCCGGCCGACCGCACCCCCTAAAGACATACCATTCAAAAAATTCTCGCAACAGGGCAGGAAAACGTCCGCCGATATCCGAATCTACCTGTAATTGTATCAGTGTTCCGATACGGGACGGTTGGAGGGATAACAATGATCCATAATGAACAGACCCAGGCGGCGTGGGAACGCTTCATCACCCACCGGGAGATCGAACCAGGCACAGTCAGAACCGAAATCGTCCGCTCCTGGCTCAGGTGCGAACACCAGGGCGTCGACCACCGCAGCGGCGGCAGCAGCGTCATCGTCACCGGCAAAGACCTCGAAGCCCTCCTGGCCCGCAACGCCGCCATCATCGCCGCCGCGCGGCCCTTCATGCGCAAACTCTACGAACTCATGGAAAACTCCGGCTTTGCCGTCATCCTCGTCGACCGCGACGGCTTCGTCATCGAAGTCATCGGCGACGCCATCGTTCTCGAATGCCACCGCGGCATCCAGTACGTCAACGGCGTCAAATGGACCGAAGACCTCGTCGGCACCACCGCCATCAGCCTCGCCCTCCTCGGCAGCGGCCCCATCCAGGTCGCCGGCTACGAGCACTACTGCCGCAAGCACCAGGACTGGGCCTGCTCCGCCGCCCCGCTCACCGACGCCGCCGGCAGCCTCCTCGGCGTCCTCAGCGTCACCGGCCGCAAAGAACACGTCCACGTCCACACCCTCGGCATGGTCGTCTCCGCCGCCGCCGCCATCAACAACTACCTCGCCGTCCAGAAAGCCCAGCAAGAGCTCGAACAGACCGCCCACCTCCACTCCACCATCGTCAACTCCATCTCCGACGGCCTGCTCATGCTCGACGGCCAAGGCATCGTAACCTTCGTCAACCCTACCGGCGCCCGCATCCTCAACATCAACGCCGGCGAAGCCCTCGGCAAACACATCTCCACCCTCGTCGACTTCCGGCCCGTCGTCCTCAAAGTCTTAGAGACTGGCCAGGGCTACACCGACAAAGAATTCGTCATCGAAACCAAGCGCGGCATCCTCCACTTCGTCAAAACCGCCATCCCGCTGAAAAACAGCAAAGGCGAACTCGAAGGCGTCATCGACATCTTCCGCGAAATAAAAAGAGTCCGCCAGCTCGTCACCAAAATGGTCGGCGCCACCGCCCAATTCACCTTCGCCGACATCGTCGGCAACAGCCCGGCCATGAAAGAATGCGTCCGCCTCGCCAAAATCGCCGCCAACAGCGCCGCCACCGTCCTCATCCAGGGCGAGAGCGGCACCGGCAAGGAACTCATCGCCCAGGCCATCCATAACGCCAGCCTCCGCTCCGACGGCCCCTTCGTCGCCATCAACTGCGGCGCCATCCCCCGCGACCTCGTCGAAAGCGAACTGTTCGGCTACGAGGACGGCGCCTTCACCGGCGCCAAGCAGGGCGGCCGGCCCGGCAAATTCGAGCTCGCCCACGGCGGCACCATCTTCCTCGACGAAATCGGCGAAATGCCCCTCGACATCCAGGTCAAACTCCTCCGCGTCCTGCAGGAAAAACGCATCACCAGAGTCGGCGGCCAGCGCTACCTCGACATCGACGTCCGCGTCATCGCCGCCACCAACCGCGACGTCGCCCTCGAAGTCAAAGAAGGCAACTTCCGCCACGACCTCTACTACCGCCTCAACGTCCTGCCCATCTACGTCCCGCCCCTCAGGGAGCGCCTCGAAGACATCCCGCCCCTCCTCGACTGCCTGCTCGCCAAAATGTGCCAGCAGCTCGACGTCGGCGCCAAGCGCTTCTCCCCGTCCGCCCTCGAACGCATCATGGCCTACGAATGGCCGGGCAATGTCCGCGAACTCGAAAACGTCGTCGAGCGCGCCGTCAACATCTGCGAAAGCGACCGGATCGGCGCCGAATACCTTTCCCGCCCCCTCGGGGAAAAACCGCTCCGGGCGGCGTGGGGGCCGCTGTCGCTACGCGACGCGGAAAAAAAGATCATCCAGGAAACCCTTGCCAAAACGAGCGGCAACATCTCCCAGACCGCCAAACTCCTCGGCATCGGCCGCAACACCCTCTACAGCAAACTCAAGGAATACAGCATCAGCGACCTCAAAACCAATGTGTTCACAAATTAAGCAGGCTGTTCGAAAACAGAGCAACATTTATTATTGCGGCCGCCCGGAAAGAGCGGCCGCAGCCCGTTTCACCATTTGGTATGAATCTTGCAATAAAAAATAGCGTTTGTTTTTCGCGAGACTGCCGGGAGGTGATGGCGGACCCCACTTCGGATTTCACGTGGCCACAATATTCACCGTCAAGAAACACATCATAAGGAGGTGGAGCACCCCCTGAGGGTGCACGGGATGAAAAAGACCGGATTACGTTTATTGGCTCTTGTATTGGCAATGGTATTCGTCGCGGTACTGGCCGGCGGCTGCGGCGGCGGTGACAAAAAACCGGCGCCGGCGGCGGCCGACTTCAAATTCAAGGACGAATACAAACTCACCATGAACGTCACCCCGCAGACCATGTGGGGCCAGGGCGCCACCAAATTCGCCGAGCTTGCCAAAGAATACACCAAGGGCAAGGTCAACATCAAAGTCTACCCCAACGCCATGCTCACCGGCGGCGACCAGATGCGCCAGGTCGAAATGGTCCAGAACGGCTCCATCGACTTCATGGTCAACTCCACGATAAACATCGCCCCCACCGTGCCGGAATTCGACGTCTGGGGCCTGCCCTTCCTGTTCCCCAGCTACAAGGCCGTTGACGCCGCCATGGCCTCGCCGGCCGCCACCGACCTCTTCAAAGCCCTCGAAAAGAAAAACATGGTCGGCCTCGCCTGGGGCGAGAACGGCTTCCGCGAAGTCACCAACAACAAAAAAGCGATCAAAACCCCCGACGACATGAAAGGCCTCAAGATGCGCGTCGTCACCCCGATGTACATCGACATCATGCGGGCCCTCGGCGCCAACGCCGTCTCCATGAACTGGGGCGAAGTCTTCACCTCGCTGCAGCAGGGCGTCATCGACGGCCAGGAGAACCCGATCGCCGGCATCATCATCCCCACCAAAGTCTATGAAGTACAGAAACACATCACCAATTGGCACTACTCTTACGACGCCCTCGCCGTCGTAGCCAACAAAAAGGTCTGGGACGGCTTCCCGCCCGAGATCCGCGACCAGCTTAAAAAAGCCGCCGTCGACGCCATGAAATGGGAAGTCGCCGAGAGCCGCAAAGCGCTCGACGAGGGCATCAAGCTCCTCAAAGAAAAAGGCATGACCGTCACCGACCTCACGCCGGAGGAACTCGTAAAATTCCGCGAACTGACCAAGCCCGTGTACGACAAATACGCCCCCAAAGTCGGGGCCCAGGTCGCCAAATCCTTCGAAGACGCGGTAGCCAAAGTGAAATAACAGCCGGGTTGGACGGGCGAGTGCCGCGGGCGACCGTGGCACTCTCCCTCTCTTAACACCTGCCAGGGGGGAAGATAGTTGCGGTATCTTGACCTGTTTGAAGAATACCTGTGCGCGTTCCTGATAGCGCTCATGGCGACCCTGGCGTTTATCAACGTCATTGTCCGCTACCTCACCGAACAGTCGCTCGCCTTCACCGAAGAATTCATCATCAACCTCTTCGTCCTCGCCACCCTGCTGGGGGCCTCCATGGCCTTCAAACGCGGCGCCCATCTCGGCGTCACCTTCATCGACAACCTCCTGCCGACCAAAATGCTGCGCTGGGTCGCCGGCCTCGTTGCCGTCTGCGGCATCGCCCTGTTCGCCATCCTCTTCTACTACGGCGTGGACATGGTCCTCCAGGAATACGAAAGCGGCATGGTCACCTACTCCATGGCCCTGCCCATGTGGTGGTTCGGCCTGTCCGTCCCCGTCGGCAGCATCATCGTCGTAATAAGGATCATTCAGGCCACGGTCGTCGAACTGCGCGCCCTGGACGCCAAAATAGGGGAGGGGGCTAAGTGATGGATCCTGGCGCCCTGCTCCTCCTCATGTTTGCCGTCCTCATCTTCCTGCGCGTTCCCATCGCCGTCGCCCTCGGCATATCCGGCATCGTCGTCATCCTCTACGCCGACCTGGGCGCGCAGATGTTCGCCCCCGTCTTCTTCGCCAACATCTCCAAATTCTCCCTGCTCGCCATCCCCTTCTTCATCCTCGCCGGCATCCTCATGGGGCGGGCCCAGATCTCCGAGCGCATCATCCGCCTCGTATCCCTCATCGCCGGGCCGTTCAGAGGCGGACTGGCCATCGTCACCGTCATCACCGCCTGCTTCTGGGGCGCCGTCTCCGGCTCCGGGCCGGCTACCGTCGCCGCCCTCGGCACCATCCTCATCCCCGGCATGATCAAAGCCGGCTACGACAAAGGCTTCGCCGCGGCGATAATGTCCGCCTCCAGCGGCATCGCCATCATCATCCCGCCCAGCATCGCCTTCATCGTCTACGGCGTCATCACCGGCGCCTCCATCAGCAAACTGTTCGCCGCCGGCATCCTTCCCGGCCTGCTCGTAGGCGCATCCCTCATCGTGCCCGCCTACATCATCTCCGTCGCCCGCGGCTACGGCGGCGAACCGTGGGGAACGTTCAAGGAACTGATCGTCGCCTTCAAGGACGCCCTTTGGGGCCTTGTCGCGCCGGTCATCATCCTCGGCGGCATCTACGGCGGCATCTTCACCCCCACCGAAGCCGCCGCGGTCGGCGTCTTCTACGGCCTGTTCGTCGGCGTCTTCATCTACAAAACCCTCAAATTCAAAGATATCGTCGAACTGCTCGTCGAAACCGGTATCGCCTCGGCCGTCGTCATGCTCGTCGTCGCCTTCGCCGGCATCTTCGGCTGGGCCATGACCACCCTCGGCATCGTGGAAAAAATCTCCACCGCCGCCCTGGCGATAACCGACAATCCCCTGGTGCTCCTGCTCATCCTCAACGGCTTGCTGCTCGTCGCCGGCATGCTCCTCGACGCCATCTCCATCATGTACCTCATCCTGCCGCTCCTCATGCCCATCATGGCCCATTACAACTGGGACCCCATCTGGTTCGGCGTCATGATGACCGTCAACCTCGCCATCGGCCAGATCACCCCGCCGGTCGCCGTCAACCTCTACGTCGGCGCCAACATCGCCAAAATCACCATGGACACCATCAGCCGCGCCGTCTGGCCCTTCGTGCTCGCCGCCATCGTCGCGCTGCTCGTCCTCACCTACGTACCGGAAATCTCCCTCATCGTACCCAAACTCCTCATGAAATAACGCCGTTCCGGCCCCAGCGTGCCCGGTCCCGGGCATCTTATTGGCCAAAATGAAGTCAAACTGTACTAGGAGGTGCAGACATTTGGAATACGAACGTGATTTTCTTCGCCACCTCTACCGGCGGATGGTCACCATCAGACTGTTCGAAGAAAAAGTCGGCGAACTCTTCCTCGGCGGCGAGATACCCGGTTTCGTCCACCTCTACGTCGGCGAAGAAGCCATAGCCGTCGGCGTGTGCGCCGCCCTCACCGACAAGGACTACATCACCAGCACCCACCGCGGCCACGGCCACTGCATCGCCAAAGGCGCCCAAATCGGCCCGATGATGGCCGAAATCTTCGGCAAAAAACCCGGCTACTGCAAAGGCAAAGGCGGCTCCATGCACATCGCCGACTTCTCCGTCGGCATGCTCGGCGCCAACGGCGTCGTCGGCGGCGGCTACAACCTGGCCGTCGGCGCGGCCCTTGCCGCCCAGATGCGCAAATCCGGCGAAGTGGCCGTCTGCTTCTTCGGCGACGGCGCCTCCAACCGCGGCACCTTCCACGAAGGCGTCAACATGGCCGCCGCCTGGAAACTGCCCGCCATCTTCGTCAACGAAAACAACCAGTGGGCCTCCACCACCCCCTACCGCACCACCAACAACATCGAAGACATCGCCGACCGGGCCAAAGGCTACGGCATCCCCGGCGTCGTCGTCGACGGCAACGACGTCTTCGCCGTCATCGAAGTCGCCAAAGCCGCCGTCGCCCGCGCCCGCGAAGGCCTAGGCCCCACCCTCATCGAAGCCAAGACCTACCGCATCAAAGGCCACTTCGTAGGCGATCCCGAGAAATACCGCACCAAAGAAGAAGTCCAGAAACACTTCACCGCAAACGACCCCATCAAAAACTTCGCCCAAAAGGTGATCGGCGCCGGCTGGCTCAAACAGGCCGACCTCGACGCCATCCACGCCGAAGCCGCCCGTGAAATCGAGCAGGCCGTCGCCGCCGCCCGCCAGGCGCCCTACCCCGACGACAGCGAACTATATGCCGACCTCTACGTGGAAGGAGTGAGCTGACATGCGGGAAATAACCTTCTCCGAAGCCACCCTCGAAGCCATGGCCGAAGAAATGGCCCGCGACGAACGTGTCTTCGTCATGGGCGAAGACATTGCCCGCCAGGGCGGCATCTTCGGCCAATTCAAAGGCCTGCCCCAGCAATTCGGCCTCGACCGGGTCCGCGACACCCCCATCTCCGAAACCGCCATCGTCGGCGCCGGCGTCGGCGCCGCCCTCGCCGGCATGCGCCCCGTCGTCGACATGCACTTCGCCGACTTCATCACCGTCTGCATGGACGAAGTCGTCAACCAGATGGCCAAAATCCGCTACATGTTCGGCGGCCAGTGCACCATGCCCCTCGTCCTCCGCGCCCCCGACGGCATCATCCGCTCGGCGGCCGCCCAGCACTCCCAGAGCCTCGAAGCCTGGTTCGTCCACGTCCCCGGCCTCAAAGTCGTCATCCCCTCCAACCCCGCCGACGCCAAGGGGCTGCTCAAGGCCGCCATCCGCAGCGACGACCCCGTCCTCTACTTCGAGCACAAAGCGCTCTTCCCCACCAAAGGGCCGGTCCCCGACGGCGACCACCTCACCCCCATCGGCAAAGCCGCCGTCGTCCGCCCGGGCCGCGACCTCACCGTCATCTCCTACTCCATGACCATGCACCGCGCCCTCGAAGCCGCCGAAACGCTCGCCGGCCAGGGCATCGACGCCGAAATCATCGACCTTCGGACCATCTCGCCCATCGACATCGACACCATCTACGCCTCGCTCGCCAAGACCCACCGCCTGCTCATCGTCCACGAAGCGGTCAAAGCCGGCGGCGTCGGCGCCGAAATCGCCGCTCGCGTCGCCGAGGAAGCCTTCGACCTCCTCGACGCCCCCATCGCCCGCATCGGCGCCCCCTTCGTGCCCATCCCCTTCAGCCCCGCCCTCGAGAAGCTCGTCAAAACCACCGCCGGCGACATCGTCCGCGCGGCGCAACAACTCTGCCGCTGACAATACCCCCCACCCACCTCCCGCGGAGCCGCGGCGGGGCCGCGGCTCAGGCCGCCGTCCCGCCGCCGGGTCCGTGAAATTTTCCCGAGGATGGTGTTGAACATGAACGCCCGCCCATACGGCTGCGAAGACCTGCTTCGCTTCTACCGCGAAATGCTGCGCATCCGCCTCTTCGACCTCAAAGCCGCCGAACTCTTCGCCCAAGGCCGCATGGCCGGCAACATCCACACCTACGTCGGCCAGGAAGCCGTCGCCGTCGGCGCCTGCCAGGCCCTGGAACCCGGCGACCTCATCACCGCCACCCACCGCGGCCACGGCCACTGCCTCGCCAAAGGCGGCCGGGCCGACACCATGATGGCCGAACTCTTCGGCAAAGCCACCGGCTACTGCCGCGGCAAAGGCGGCTCCATGCACATCGCCGACCTCGGCCTCGGCATCCTCGGCGCCAACGGCATCGTCGGCGCCGGCATCCCCATCGCCGCCGGCTCGGCCCTCGCCAGCAAAATCAAAGGCGGCCGCGAAATAACCCTCGCCTTCTTCGGCGACGGCGCCGCCAACGAAGGCGTCTTCCACGAAGCCCTCAACATGGCCGCCGCCTGGCGTCTGCCCGTCATCTTCCTGTGCGAAAACAACCGCTACGGCGTCTCCGTCTCCATCGACCGCGTCACCAACACCGCCGACATCGCCGACCGGGCCAAAGGCTACGGCATCCCCGGCGTCGTCGTCGACGGCAACGACATCCTCGCCGTCTGCGAAGCCGTCGCCGCCGCCGCCGGCCGGGCCAGAAGAGGGGAGGGGCCCACCCTCCTCGAAGCCAAGACCTACCGCCACCGCGGCCACTACGAAGGCGACCCGCAAAGCTACAAGCCGGCCGCCGAAATCGCCGCCTGGAAAGAGCGCGACCCCCTCGACCGCCTCAAAAAAACCATCCTCGCCGCCCACCCGGACGCCGCCGCCGCCCTCGCCGGAATCGCCGCCGCCGTCGAAGCCGAAATCGCCGCCGCCGTCCGCTTCGCCGAAGACTCGCCCTACCCCGAGCCGGCAACCGTGACCAGCGACGTCTACGCCGCCGACAACGAGAGGAGCGTGGCGCGATGAGAACCGTCACCTACGGCCAGGCGATCAGCGAAGCCCTCCGCGAGGAAATGCGCCGCGACCCCGCCGTCTTCGTCCTCGGCGAAGACATGGGCGTCATGGGCAGCGTCTTCGGCCTCACCAAAGGCTTCCTTGCAGAATTCGGCGCCAGCCGCGTCATCGACACCCCCATCTCCGAAGCCGGCTTCACCGCCATGGCCGTCGGCGCCGCCCTGCGCGGCCTCAGGCCGGTCGTCGAAATCATGTACGTCGACTTCACCCCCGTCTGCTTCGACCCCATCGCCAACCAGGCGGCCAAAATGCGCTACATGACCGGCGGCCAGGCGGCCGTACCCCTCGTCCTCCGCGCCCCCGGCGGCGCCGGGCGCCGCAATGCCGGCCAGCACTCCCAGAGCCTCGAAGCCCTCTTCACCCACATCCCCGGCCTCAAAGTCATCGCCCCGTCAACCCCCGCCGACATCAAGGGGCTTCTAAAGACAGCCATCCGCGACGACGACCCCGTCGTCTGCATCGAACATAAACTCCTCTACGCCGCCAAGGGCCAGATCCCCGACGGCGAGCACCTCATCCCCCTCGGCCGCGCCGACGTAAAAAGGCCCGGCCGCGACGTCACCCTCGTCGCCTGGTCCCGCCAGGTCGGCTTCGCCCTGGAAGCGGCCGGCATCCTCGCCGGCGAAGGCATCGACGCCGAAGTCGTCGACCTCCGCAGCCTCGTGCCCCTCGACTGGGACACCCTCGCCGCCTCCGTCCGCAAAACCCACCGCGCCGTCATCGTCCAGGAAGCCGTCAGGCGCGGCGGCTACGGTGCCGAACTCGCCGCCCAGATCGGCGAAGAACTCTTCGACAGCCTCGACGCCCCCGTCAAACGGATCGCCGGCCTCAACGTCGTCTCCCCCTTTAGCCCGGCGCTCGAAGACCTCACCTACCCCAACCCCGGCACCATCGCCGCCGGCGTCAGAGAAACCCTCGGCCGCCAACCCTAAACCAAACATATCCGAGGAGGGAAAAACCTTGGCAACCAACTTCACCATGCCCCAGCTCGGCCTCACCATGACCGAAGGCACGGTCGGCAAATGGTTCAAACAGCTCGGCGAGAAAGTGGCCGCCGGCGAAATCCTGGCGGAAATCTCCACCGACAAAATCACCAACCAGATCGAAGCTCCCGTCGACGGCACCCTGCTCGCCGTCCTCGTCCCCGAAGGCGGCGTCGCGCCCGTCAAAGCCGTACTGGCCGTCATCGGCGCCCCCGGCGAACAAATCGACCCCGCCCTCCAGGAAGTCGCCGCCGCCCCCGCCGAAGCGGCCGCCGTCCCGGCCGCCCAGGCCGTCTCGCATATACAGTCCGCCGCCGGCGACGGCCGCATCATCGCCTCGCCCCTCGCCAAAAAACTTGCCAAAGACAAAGGCCTCGACCTCGCCCTCGTCACCGGCACCGGCCCTGGCGGCCGCATCGTCGAAAAAGACATCCTCGACTTTGCCGCCCGGCGGGCCGCCGCCCCCAAAGCCACGCCCCTCGCCGCCAAGCTCGCCGCCGAACACGGCGTCAGCCTGGCCGCCATCGCCAAAGAAGACCGCATCATGGCCGGCGACATCCTCGCCGCCGTGCCCGCCCCGGTCCCCATCGCCGCCGTTCCCCTCAGCGGCATCCGCAAAGTGATCTCCGACCGCATGGCCCTCAGCTGGCAGACCACGCCCCACGTCCACAACACCGTCGAAGTCGACATGCTAGAAGCCACCAGCCTCAAAGACAAACTCGCCAAGCTGGGCACGAAACTCTCCTTCACCGAACTCATCGTAAAATGCACCGCCAAAGCGCTCGGCGAATTCCCCATGGTCAACAACGCCTTCGTCGACGGCGGCCTCGTCGTCAACCAAGCCATCAACATCGGCATCGCCGTCGCCCTCGACAACGGCCTCATCGTACCCGTCGTCCGCAATGCCGACCGCAAGACCCTCGCCGAACTGCGGGCGGAAATCGCCGAACTCGCCGCCAAAGCCAGGCAGGGCAAACTGCTGCCCGACGACTACAGCGGTGGCACCTTCACCATCAGCAACCTCGGCATGTACGGCGTCGACCACTTCACCCCCATCATCAACCCCCCCGAAAGCGCCATCTTCGGCGTCTGCCGCACCGTCCCGCGCCCGGTCGTCATCGACGGCGCCGTCGTCATCCGGCCGATGATGAACCTCTGCCTCGGCTACAACCACCGTATCATCGACGGCGCGCTGGCCGGCAAATTCATGGCCCGGGTCCGCGAACTGCTCGAACAGCCCATGCTTCTCCTCTAAATAAGACATTATAAAACATTAAGGATGATTGCCCCATGAAAAGAATCGTCGTCATCGGCGGCGGCCCCGGCGGCTACGTCGCCGCCATCCGGGCCGCCCAGCTCGGCGCCGAAGTCCGCCTCGTCGAAAGCGAGCACATCGGCGGCACCTGCCTCAACGTCGGCTGCATCCCCACCAAAGCCCTCCTCCACGCCGCCGAACTCTACCACGCCGTCACCCACGGCGCATCCCACGGCATCAAAGCCGGCAACGTCACCGTTGACTGGCAGGCCGTCCTGGCCCGCAAGCGGGCCGTCGTCACCCGGCTCGTCCGCGGCGTCGAAGGCCTCCTCAAAGCCAACGGCGTAACCGTCCACCGCGGCCCCGGCGCCCTCGCCGGCCCCCGCGCCGTAGCCGTCGGCGGCGAAAACCCCGTCACCCTCGAAGCTGACGCCATCATCCTCGCCACCGGCTCCGAGCCCGTGCGCCTGAACTTTCCCGGCCACGACCTGCCCGGCGTCATCGACAGCACCGCCGCCCTCGCCCTGCCGGCCGTGCCGGCCTCCCTCGCCATCGTCGGCGGCGGCGTCATCGGCGTCGAATTCGCCGCCCTCTACCGCGCCTTCGGCGCCGAAGTCACCGTCATCGAAATGCTCCCCCAGATCCTGCCCCCCGTCGACGGCGAAATCGCCGCCCTCGTCCGCGCCCACCTCGCCAAGCAAGGCATCAAATTCCTCACCGGCGCCCGCCTCGACGAAGTAAAACAGGCGGCCAACGGCCTCACCGCCATCGTCGCCGCCGGCGACCAAAGCGAAGAAATCACCGCCGAAAAAATCCTCATCGCCGTCGGCCGCCGGCCCCGCACCGCCGGCCTCGGCCTGGAAGCCGCCGGCGTCGCCTTAGAGCGCGGCCGCGTCACAGTCGACGCCAACTTCGCCACCAATATCCCCGGCGTCTACGCCATCGGCGACGTCAACGGCCTCATCATGCTCGCCCACGCCGCCTCCGCCCAGGGCATTGCCGCCGTCGAACACGCCCTCGGCCACCGCGCCGCCTACCACGGCCACACCATCCCCGCCTGCATCTACACCAGCCCCGAAGTCGCCGGCGTCGGCCTCACCGAAGAAACCGCCAAAGCCCGGGGCCTGGCCTACCATACCGGCATCTTCCCCCTCGCCGGCAACGGCAAAGCCCTCATCGAAAGCGGCGGCACCGGCCAGGTCAAAATCATCGCCGGCGCCAAACACGGCGAAATCCTCGGCGTCCACATCTTCGGCCCCCGCGCCACCGACCTCATCGCCGAAGCCGCCCTCGCCCTGCGCCTTGAAGCCACCGTCGACGAACTCATCACCACCATCCACGCCCACCCCACCGTCAGTGAAGCCATCGGCGAAGCCGCCCTAGCCGTCACCGGCGCCGCCATCCACTGGCCGCCGGCCCGCAAAAGCTGATGCGCCGCTGCCTCCTCCTCCAGCCCGGTCTCGTTAGCTACGACACCGGGCTGATTCTTCAGAACGAAGCCCGCGCTCTCGTCGAAGCCGGGCGCTACGACGGCATCCTCATCCTCCTCGAGCACCCGCCCGTCATCACCATCGGCCGCGGCGGCGGCGACGAAAACCTCGTCGTCCACCCGGCCTGGCTCAAAGCCCGCGGCATCACCCTCGCCCGCACCGACCGCGGCGGCAACGTCACCGGCCACAACCCCGGCCAACTCGTCGGCTACCCCATCTTCGACCTCGCCAAATGGCAGCCCGACGTCCACTGGTTCGTCCGCACCCTCGAAGAAGCCGTCATCCGCACCCTCGCCCGCTACGGCCTCGTTGCCGGCCGCAAAGCCAAATACACCGGCGTCTGGCTCGCCGACGAAAAAATCGCCGCCATCGGCATCGCCGTCCGGCGGTGGATAACCGGCCACGGATTCGCCCTCAACATCGCCAACGACCTCGACCTCTTCGCCGCCATCGTCCCCTGCGGCATCAAAGAATTCGGCGTCACCAGCCTCGCGCGCGCCGGCGTCGCCGTCCCCGTCCCCCAAGTGGCCGCCGCCCTCGCCGCCGAAATAGCCGCCGTCTTCGGCCTCGAATACGTCGAGCCCCGCGGCGAAACATTGCCAATGCCTTGACATCACCGCCCTGTCCGGTATTTAATATAAAGTAATATCGGTTTCCACCCTGGAAACAGAAAATCCGGACGAGGTGATCCCATGTACCCCGAACTCGCCGACCTCGACAAACTCGTCATCTTCCGCGGCCTGCTCGCCGACCCCGTCATCGCCAAGCTCCTCGCCCACGCCGACAGAGTGGGGGAGGGGGGCGACCTGCCGCCCGCCATCGTCGCCGACCTCATCGTCCTCGCCGAACAGCACGGCCTCGCCGGCAACCTCCTCGGCGACCACCTCCTCGGCCTCCTTGTCAGCGACGAAAACATCTTCAGCATCACCGCCGAAAAACAGCGCGGCCGCGTAGGAGAGAGCCTCCTCGCCGCCTGCGCCCACGACCTCGCCATCCTCATGCGCCTCTACCGGCGCACCGCCGCCCTCGCCGGCGGCCTCCTCGCCGCCTGGCAGCCCACCGTCGCCGGCGACCTCCTTGCCTTCGCCGCCCTCAAACGCACCTGGGCCGCCGTAGAAACCCCGCAGGACGCCGCTGCCATGCTCGCCCGCCACTACGCCGCCTTCGGCTGCGGCCGCATGGCCAACCACGTCGCCTTCCGCTGGGACGGCCGCCGCGGCCTCGTCGGCATCACCCACTACGACAAAACCACCTTCGACGACATCATCGGCTACGAGCGCCAAAAAAGCGCCCTCAAACAAAACACCGAAGCCTTCCTCGCCGGCCGCCCCGCCAACAACGCCCTCCTCATCGGCCCCCGCGGCACCGGTAAATCCTCCACCGTCAAAGCCCTCGTCAACGCTTATGCCGCCCGGGGCCTCCGGCTCGTCGAAATCGCCAAAAGCGACTTCCTCCAGCTCCAGGCCGTCAGCGACACCCTCGGCAACCGCGGCAACCGCTACATCGTTTTCCTCGACGACCTCTCCTTCGAAGACTCCGACGGCGACTTCAAACACCTCAAAACCGTCATCGACGGCAGCCTCCAGACCAGGCCGGCCAACGTCCTCATCTACGCTACCTCCAACCGCCGCCACCTCGTCAAGGAAACCTGGCAGGACCGCCAGAGCAGCGACGACGAACTCCACCGCTTCGATTCCCTCAACGAAAAAATCGCCCTCGCCGACCGCTTCGGCCTCACCATCACCTTCCCCTCCCCCGACCAGCAGGAATACCTCAACATCGTCCACAAACTCGCCCAGCGCCACAAACTCGCCCTCGGCGAAGAACAGCTCAACAGCGAAGCCCTGCAATGGGAATTCAGCCATTCGGGGCGGAGCGGCCGCGTGGCCCGCCAATTCATCCAATATCTCTTAGGCAAAATAGTTTAGCGTGTGTTGATAAGCCCCGATCTGCGGCGTCGCTCCTCAGAGCGCTTGCTAGCGTACGCACCCAAGTACGCGTCGCGGCGCGCTCTTCCGGTGCGCCTTGCCTCTCGGGGCTTCTGAACGCCCGCTCGCAAATTAAGAACGACGAAGTAATAAAACCGCCGCAAGGCAGTTTTTCGCTATTTATAGCAAACGGGAGGAAACATGAAACATTTAAGGAATA
>JARKPR010000011.1 GCA_029975165.1 Selenomonadales bacterium | reverse complement strand
TATTTTTTTAGGGATGTCGGGCAGGTCCAGATCGGGGTTTACGGTTTTTACCGCTACGGCTTTGGCGGTGTCGATCGCACTGCCGCCTCCCAAGGCCAGTATGCAGTCCGCGCCAAAGGTCAGCGCCGCTTCTACTCCGGCTGCTACATTCTCGGAGTTCGGTTCGCCGGTAATGCCGCTGTAAATAACGAAATTAACGCCCGCTTCCCCCAACATGCGTTCCAGCCGATTTCTTAGGCCGACTGACGAAGATGCGAGAAACGCATCCATTACTATCAATACTTTTTTACCGCCGAGGGAATCCACGAACTCGCTTAAGTGGTTTAAAGCGCCAGCTGCAAACTCTACCCGACGTGGTGCCGATAATGATGCCACTCTTTTTTTCCTCCTTAATTGATTGCCGACCAGGCATCGGCCGGCGGTCGATTGGTAAAACCGGCAAATTTTTAAGTTTGGTTCCTGATGATAGCAAGTGCAAGAATAATGCCAACTCCAAACAATTTAGAGTTGGCATAAAACTTACATTTAGACTTGCTTTATATGACTTATTTTGTGCAATACTGCAACTGCGAACGCAACAAGCCTGAATCTGATTGCAGTACTATTAATGTGCAACAATGCAACCGATAGTGGCGAGACTGCATCATCTATTTCTCGGATAAGCCGTATTTACGCATTTTCCGGAAAATCGTCGTCCTGTCCACCTTAAGCTGTTTAGCTACTTCTTTTATCGAACGATGCTCTTCCAGCGCTTTTTTGATTATATCCTTTTCGACTTCACAGACGATTTCATCCAACGCCTTCGCGCTGTCGACCACGGTAGCGGCGGATAGCATGTATTTGGGCAAATCAAAGAGCTCAACCGTATTTCTGGAGTTCACGATCACCAGGCTTTGGAGAAGGTTTTCCATCTCTCTGATATTGCCCGGCCAATTATAATTCTGTAAAGCCGTCCTTACCTCCGCGGACAGCGATACCTCCTTCTTGTATTTCGTGTTGAAGATCTCCAAGAAATAATCGGCCAAGGGCTCGATGTCTTCTCTTCTTTCCCGCAGCGAAGGAATTTTTAACATGGCAACCTGCAGGCGAAAAAACAAATCGCTACGGAAAGTACCGTTTTTCACAGCTGCCTCAAGGTCCCGGTTTGTCGCGGCGATAAATCTTACGTTAAGTTTCTGGGTTTTAGTCGAGCCGATCCGCATAAACTCCTGATCCTGTAACACCCTAAGCAGCTTGGCCTGCATGAAAAGCGGCAATTCGCCAATCTCATCCAAAAAAAGGGTCCCGTTATTCGCCATCTCGAAGTAGCCGGGTTTTCCTTTATTGCTGGCACCAGAAAAGGCTCCCGATACATAACCGAAAAGCTCGGACTCGACTAAATTCTCCGGAAGGGTCGTACAATCGATTTTAAAAAACGGCTGTTCGCAACGTGCGCTCATCGCGTGGATTTTTCTGGCCAGAACATCCTTGCCGACTCCGGTTTCGCCAAGCAGCATCACGGTTACGTCAGTTTTGGCGTACACGGCTAACATATCTATCAGTTTTCGCATGACCTGGCTACGAATTACCACCGTATTAGGCCGGTTCTTTTTCTCGAAGTTTACTTCGTTGCACCGCGTGATCATTTCCTGTTGGTAGGCGATCTGCTCCTTCAACTGGGACAATAATGTTATATCGCGGACAAAGGTAACGACCAATGCCACTTTGCCGGCTTTATCAAAAACCGGATACCCGTCCAATATTACCCGCCGGCCCTTTTTGGTTATCTGGACTAAAGACTTAGGTTTGCCAGTCTTGACGATCTCGGGGTTAAGCACCTGATCGAATTTGCCTTCGCTTACCAAGTCGGTCACGTCTTTGCCGACCAGTTCTTCTTTATAAAGACCGGTAAGATGTTCGTAATTGTTGTTGACTTTTAAGGTTTTGCCGGTATGGTCTGAAATATAGATTCCGTCGGCCAGAACATCCAGAATACAATCTAAATAAAGCAAAATCTGCTCTTGAGAGTTCGACCGAATTACCCCCACGACAAAAACCTCTTCCTCGATAATTTACCGCCGTCACTATACTAATTCGCAGAAAACAGGCAAAAACCTTTTGTTGCATTATTTTATTGTTGTTTTATCGTTGTACTGTTCGGATAGCAGATCCGCGCCAAGCCTTTTATGGATTTTAGCCAATAGGCTTGAGCAATGTTTTCAAGCCTCGCTTTTCTTCGGCAAGCACAAAGCCCGCTGCCAGTCGGCAAGGGATATAACATTCAGGAATAAGAGGCTCCAACCGTATTTTCCGCTGCGCCAGCAATTCGAGGGCGCTTCTCCATCCGCTACCTGAGTGCGAAAATACTCCCTTAATAGTTAGTTCCTTATAACACACCTTACTGAAGTTTTTGACTTTCACCCCCCAAAGGTAGTCCCCCTAAAATGAGAAAAAGATGCTAAACTGAGTAAAGGGGTGGGCGTGATGAAGAAGACGAAATTTACGGATGGTATGCTGAAGAAGATAAAAGTCGATAACGGTCCGGAGTCCATTTCCGCGCCCTGGATACATGGGCGTTTCGGACTAACATACAAAACGCCGGCAGAATTTGCTGACGGCGCAAGGCTTCAAGCCATTTAATAAGGCCATTTTCTCACGCGAGGTGGACCACCTTCAAAGGGACCCTCACGCCTAAGAGGAGGAGTAACTTGTCCGAATGGATTTATCCCATGTTGATAGTCTTGCTGTCGGCAGTGGTGCATGCAGCAACCGGATTTGGATTCGCGATCCTGTCGACCCCTCTTTTGCATTTGGTGTTTGCTCTTCGCGATTGTATCCTGATTAGTCTTGTTCTTTCGCTATTCATTTCCGTTGTTATGCTGCCCCGGATATGGCGACGGGTCGAATATGGCTTGCTTCTGCGACTATTGGTCGGCGGGGTTGCGGGAATCCCGGTGGGATTGGCCGCCTTCTTGCTTGTCGATGAATCGACCCTGAAGACAATCGTCAGTATAGCTATTTTAGTTGCCGTGCTGGGTTCATTCAAGAAGCAAGCCGCAGTTGAAGCTCCCGCTACCCAGGCAGTAACGGAAGGCGCCGGACAATTTTTGCGCCGAGCGTCGCTACAGGGGGCGAAGCAAGCCATGATGGACCCGGAAGGTCGACACGAGATCATAGTCGGTTTCTGTGCCGGAGCGCTGGCGTCTAGCATATCCATGCCCGGAGTCGTGCTAATGCTCTACTTCACTGCGACCAATACCAGAAAAGATGTTGTACGGAGCACCACCCTTACGTTTTTTGTCGTTACCTGCACCGTCAGCATCCTTGCCATACTGATAGTCGACCAAGGCAGACGAGCGGTGATGATGACGGCCTTGGCCCTTCTCCCGGCCACCGCCGTCGGGGTTTTCCTGGGGCACTATATATTCGGTAAAATCAACCAAAAGGTGTTCCGGCAGATACTCTACGTAATTTTGGTTTTCACGGCTATCTACCTTCTTGCCTTTGACCGTTAGGGGTCGAGAGTGGGGATTTTTATTTGGACTTTAGCGCGTTTCAGGCGTGTTAATGCAGTGCCGGGATGGCGACGTATCATCCGGCGTATCTGTTGCGGCTGACCGGCCATGGTCTTGGGTTGGGGTTTTGGTATGAGCCAAGAAGGGACGGCTGTTGCCTGTCCCCTTATAAAAGTTACTCTACTAACTCGCGATATAAATTATGGATGGCGGTAGTTGGCGCGAGGCCAAGTTCTTTTTGCAAAACAGATTCCAGCTTCTTATATTGCCTTTTAGCCGCCGAACGGTTGCCCTGCCTGGTATAAGCGGTCATCAGCAAGGCATGCACCTCTTCGGCGAAAGGATCATATGCCTCAACAATATGCAGGTGAGATACCGCCCTGGAGTAATCCCGCGCCTCCAGATAAAATCGAGCCAGGCATTTCCGGGCTTCACTGTAGAGGTGTCGAAGACTTTCCTGGTGGTGAAGCAGCCAGGGGTAGTCCATGTCTCCCAGATAATCCCCGCAGTAAAGGCTCACCGCCTGCTCTAAAAGTTTGACCGCCTCTTCCCGAGCGGTGTCCGGGCGCAGTCCCGCGGCCACCAGTTCCTGGAACCGTTGCCGGTCGCTACTGAAGCTGCCCGGCTGTAACCGATATTGCCGGGCGCTATAATGGGTAATATCGGGACATTCGGCTTTTTCTAGAGCTTTGCGCAAATTATACAAAGTGGTGCGGAAGATAACCGTGGCCCGATCCGGGTCAGTATCCGGCCACAGATCTTCGAGGATTTTATCCTTGCTTACCGGCTCGCCGTGATGAACCAAATACGCCAACAAGTCGCGGGTTTTTATCGTGCGCCAGCCCGTTCCGCCAACCTCCATTCCTTGCCGGAACACCTTGAATGAGCCGAAGGTGGCGATGGCGAGCGGAGCGGCAGGCGCCTTAACGTCAGTACGCGCGAATTCAATGATGCCTAGCCGCTGGGCCGCCAGCCGCGCCAATCGGCTGACCTCCGCATCAGGGTCTTTTGTCAGGCGGCGGATGGTTTCACCAGCTTCAGAGCCGCCGATCTCCGCCAACGGCGCGATTGTACGGCAGCGGACTTCGGGGGAGGCATGACCGGCTAAGCAGACAAGAAGCTCAAAGGCACGCTCACCCATACGGGTAAAAACACGTTGGACAAACGCGACTTCAATGCCGTTTTCCATCCCCAATTTCAACACCGACCGTAGCATCTCATGGGTCAGGAGAACATTCAATAAATTGTGCTTTGCAGCAAGTTTCAGAACCTTTTCGGTATATTTCCGGGCCTCCGCCAGTTTTCCTTCGTTGATATACAACCAGGCCTGAAATGCATAGCCATAATACAGGCCTCTTATAAATCCCGACCGTTCAAATTTATCTATTGCCGCGGCAAGCAATTCTTGACCGCGCTGGAGGGCGCCTGTGTAAATGAAACTTATCCCTCCCAGAAGCTGGCAGAGAGTTTCAACCGCGCCTTGATACAAACGCGCTTCCGCCAAAGCCTCTTCAGCGCTTTCCTGCGCCTCTATCCATCGGCCCTGTACACCCAGGCATTCCGCCTTAGCGCTTAAGGCGATCGCCGAATAAATGCCTCCCCCGTTTTCCCGGACACAGCCAATAGCCTGATTGCAGTATTCCTCCGCCAATTGCCATTCGCCCCGGCTAAGATAAATACTGGCCAATTGTATATAAGTCGAGGGAAGGGCATCGGTCAGGCCAAGATTCTCCTTCACTGCCAGATTGCGCTTCGCATAGTCGAGAGCCTGTTCCCATTCACCCCAGTCCAGGTATATGAAGGCGATATAGTCCTGCATGTGGTAGCTGGGCAGGAACCAATCCGGCAAGGGTTCGGCTCCCTTTTTATACATTTGCAGGGCTTTGGGATAATCCCCCAGCGCAAAATAGACATGGCCCAGGCCTTCCATCAAGTGAGCCATGGCATATTTATCGTTGCTGCGCTTCGCCGCGGCAAGGGCGCCGACCATAACCGCTTCCGCCTCCGCCAAACGCCCGGCAAAGAATAAACACGACGATTTCTCCAGCGGTATATCGAAATTAGGCGCGCTTTCTGCCTCCGGCAACCGCTCCAAAAGCTCCAGACTTTCCGTGAAGAGGCCCCGGCACCGCAAGATATGGGCCTGGGACAAACGGCATTCTGCCAGGCCGGACTCGTCGCCGCCGCTTGCAAAAAGACTACCGGCTCCTTGCAGCCACTCATCCGCCTCTTCCAGCCGTCCCTGGTATATTTCGCTTCTGGCGCGGTACAGGGCCAGCCAAGGATCGGCGGCCAGCTCCTCTTCAGCCACAGCGCCCAGCCAGCGGGCCACTGTTTGCCATCGCCCCTGGCCGAACGCCTGCCGGACCGCTTCCTTCAAAACGGCCAGCAGGTCCCGGCCGGCGCCGGCAACCCGGAAGTATTCCACAGCGGCGCTAAGATCGCCGCGCTTGCGGGCAAGGATACCCGCCTCCCGCTGCCACCGAGGCCGCTCGGCTCCCAGGCGTTCCAGCAGAAACTCCCGGAAAAGCTGATGGTAGCGGTACGACTTGCCCGGACCCGCCAACGGGATCAGGAACAGATTTTGCTTTTCCAACAACGCCAGCATCCGTCGGGAATCGTCCCGCGCCAGCAACTGGTCGCAGTCCTCGGCGGTTATCGTTTCCAAAATGGCGCTTTTTTCGAGAAACTCGACCACGTCCGCCGGCTGGCGGGCCAGAACCTCGGCGGCCAGATATTCGTATGCCTCGGCGGCACCGCCGTCGGGATTGAAGGACGAGGCATCCACCAAATCCAAGCCGGCCAAAAATTTGACCGCCGCCGGCCAGCCTTCGACTTTGCGCTCCAGCATCGCCACCGCCTCGCCGGAAAGCCGCGATCGCCTCTCCGCCAGAAAAGCCCGCAATTCTTCGCCGGTAAAGCGCAGCTCCCCGGCTCCGATGACCGCCGCCTCCCCCGAAGCCTTGAGCTGGCCGAGCCTGAGCGGCGGCAGCGTGCGGCTGGCCGCCATGATATGGACATGCCCCGGAAGATGTGCCTGTACATCCTGGAGGAAAGCATGCACGAACGGGGCGGTAATCTCGTGATAGTCGTCGAGAACCAGCAGGAGGGGGGTGTGGGCGTGTTGCGATAATTCGTTGACAAAAGCCGTCACCAGCAGCCGCAACCGGTTCTCGACACCGCCGCCCATCGCCTGCTGCAGTTGCTTGCCGAACCCGGGAATATGGCGTTCGATCCCGGCCGCCAGATAGCGCAGGAAGGTGGCCGAGTCGTTGTCGTAAGCGTCCAGTTGGTACCAGGCGAACGGACGCCCCGCCGCTTGGGCCGCCTGGAGCATCAGGACCGTTTTCCCGTACCCTGCCGGCGCGGCCAGCAGGGTCATCTTCCGCTCGTCCCACCCGGCAAACAGGCCGAGAAGCCGCGGCCGGTCCAGGAAGTCCCGTTTCAGACGCGGCGGCAGAAGTTTGGCAAGCAACAGTTCAGGCATCGGCGTCTTCCTTTTAATAACAAATGCTTATTTTTAGATGGATTTTGACGTTAATTGCCGATATTCCTGCAGCCTGGCGCGCCGGGCCGTAAAAACCGACCCGGCCGCGAACTCGCGGCCGGGTCGACTTATGGTATGTTTTTTCGCGGGCCGCGAGCCGAACCCGCTGGCGACCGACGCGCCAATGCCAGCGCCCGGGTTATCTGGTTGCGAGTCATGGTTTGTCCTCTTTATGAGTACTCTTAAAGGACCCCCCTATATACGAGTTCAGGCTGCCGTCGTCGTTGAAGTTGACCCGGGACAGGGCGGAAATCTCTATCGATTCCCCCGAGGGATATCTAAGAGTGGTTTTTTCGGTCAGAACCCCGGACTTGACGTAGCCGCCGGTCCGGAAGTCGGTCATGCCGGCGGTATGGAATTTGGCCGCCCTGCCCGGCGCGTACTCGAGTCGCTGATCATTGCCCGACAGCTGTCCTCTGGCGACATAGCCGTCGTTGCCGAAGGTGACTTTCGATTGCGACCGGAAGGTTGCCGACCTGCCCGACCGGTATTCCAGGGAGAGGTCCCCGGGCAGAAAACCTTCCCTGAGGTAGCCGCTGTCGAAAACGACGTACCCGCCCTTGAAGGTGGCGCTTCTACCTTGCCGGTATACCAGGGCGGTGTTCGCGACCAGATAGCCGGACTTGACGTAGCCGTTGCTGAAAGAGGTGGCAAGCCCGGTCGGGTCATTGAATTTGGCGGTTCTTCCCGGTCCGTATGCCAAGACTGCTTCCTCGGCCAGAAAGCCTTTCTGGACGTAGCCGTTGCTGAAGTTGACGTACCAGAACCCCTTGAATTTGGCTCTGGCGGACGGCCCGTAGTTCAGGAACTGATCCTCCGCCAGATACCCGGCCACGGCGCGCTCATTGCCGGCGAGAACCGCCGTCGTTCCGCCCCTGAGTTTGACCTTGCTGCTGTCATTGTAATAAAAGACGGTATCCTGGCTTAAATGCTTGTTATAGGTAGCGCTGCTGCTGCTACTACTGCTGGTGCCGGTGCTGCTGGTGCTACCGCTACTGTCGCTACTACTACTGCTACCGCTGCTACTACTACTGCCGCTGGTGCTATTGCTACTACCGCTACTACCACTGCTGTTGCCACTGGGAGGGGCGGTGCTGCCGGCGCTGTATTTGAGAACGAACGGCGCCGAATCGACGACATAGGCGGGATTCCCCAGGCTGGTCATGCGCACTTTATAGCTTTTGCCGTAGGCTTCATCCGGGTAATTCGCCGCCGGGTCCCAGTTGAAAGTCCCCGTGACTGGATAACCTGGGTGCGGGATTGTGTGACTGGCGGAAAGCGTCTTAAAAACCTGATTGTCGGTCGCGCCCACGATTTCGATTTTGACGGTGCTGCTGTAGTTTGTGGGCGGAATCAGGGACACGTACACAATCTGATACACGCCTCCCAAGGCCCGTACCTCTGTTACAAACTGCTGATTGTAGTCCTTCAGCCCTGTTATTGTGAGGTAGGGCGTGGCTGACGCCGGCGGGGCCGTTGTATCGGTGCTGCCGGTGTCCGGTTTCCGGATGACGAAGGGCGGGGACTCGGCCACCGGGACGGCGGGATTGGCGCCCAGGCTGGTCAGCCGCACCTTGTAACTCTTGCCGTACGCCGCGGCCGGATGGTTCGCCGACGGGGACCACTGGTTCAGATACCCCTGGTTGTTGGGACTGATCGCCGCCGACGCCGCCACCGTTTCCAGCACCTGGCCGTCGCTCGCCCCCACGATTTCTATCTTGTAGTTGACGATGCCGGGCAGGGTGGACGTATAGGGGATGGAGTACGGATGCGTGGCCAGGACCGCGTCGCTGTCGTTCGTGTTGGTGTGCGGTTTGCCCACCGTCACCGTCGGCGTGACGGGCGTATTGAAGATAAAATCCTCCGAGGCGGCTATCGCCCGCGCCGGCGAACCGGCGTAGGCCACTAGGCGGTGGCTGGTCGCGTTCGGGACGGGCGCCGGCGACTGCCAGCGCAGCGCGCCGTCGCTGGGTTTGAGGTTGCTCCCCAGCACGACTTCCCCGCCGCTGGAGGGGACGAGGTGCAGGCTGAAGGGCGCGTTGGGGTCGCCGTAAGAAGTCCAATTGATCCATTGAGGCGATCCGGGCGTTAGCTTGTCGCCCGCTTTCGGCGTAGTAAACTTGATTTCGGTCACGGTGAACAGGGTAGACGTACTGTACACGGCGCCGTTGGTCGCATTGGAAAGCTGGATGTAGAGCTTGTACGGCTGTACCGTCCAGCCGCTGCCGGGCGTCCAGGCGTAGCTGCCGCTGGCGGCCGGGACGTTGCGGGCGATGAAAGACCACCGTTGCAGCGTCCCGCCCGATTCGGTCATCAGCGCGATGTCGATCGGTACCGGCGCGCCGGTGCTCGACCAGGTGATGGTGTAGGCCGAAGCGGCGCCGATAACGCTCGGCACGGCTCCTATCGTAACGGTGGCAGCCGCGAGGTTCACCGTCTGGCTGGCTGCCAGGTCGGGAAAGTTTCTGCTGGCGATCCGCACTTCGTACGTGCCGCCGGCCATCGTCTGTGGAACCGGATACGTGGCGCTCGTGCCGCCGGCGGCGCTGGCGATGGTGGCGATCTGCTGGCCGTCTTTCCAGAGGGTGACGTCAACCGGCCCCAGCGCCTGGCCCCCAGGCCCGTTGCCGTTCCAGGAAATTGTCTGAGTCGAGTTGGTGCTCCAGGCGGTTCCGGGCTGCGCCGGGGCGGTCAGCGCGATGCTGCCGGGCGTGCTCGGTGGGGCGGACGTATTGAAAGTAAAATCCCCCGAGGCGGCTATCGCCCGCGGCGGCGACCCGGCGTAGGCCACCAGGCGGTAGCTGGCGGCGCCCGGGACGGGCGCCGGCGACTCCCATCGCAGCGAGCCGGAGCCAGATACGAGATTGCTCCCCAGAACCACCTCGCCGCCGCTTGAGGGGACCAGGCGCAGGCTGAAGGGCACGGTGGGATCGCCAGCGGAAGAAGTCCAGTTGATCCAATAAGGAGATCCAGGTGTTACCTTGTCGCCCGCTTTCGGCGAGGTGAAATAGACCTGGGTCACGGTGAACAGGGTGGAGGTGCTGTACACGGCGCCGGTGGCCGCGTTGGAGAGCTGGATGTATAGCTTGAGTGGCTGTACTTTCCAGGCACTGCTGCTCATCCATACTTTTTGGCCGCTGGCGGCCGGGACGTTGCGGGCGATGTAAAACCAGCGTTGCATCGTTCCGCCTGAATCATACATCAGCGCGATGTCGATCGGCCCCGGCGCGCCGGTGCTCGACCAGGTTATGGTGTATGACCCATCATCGGCGCTGATAACGCTCGGCACCACTCCTATCGTAACGGTGGGGCCGGTGGGGGCCACGATGCTGATCGTCTGACTGGCTTCCAGGCGGAGATGGTTTTTACTGACGACCCGCAGTTCGTACGCGCCGCCGGCCAGCGTCTGGGGAACCTGATAAGTGACGCTCGTGCCGCTGGCGGCGCTGGCGATGGTGGCGATCTGCTGGCCGCCTTTCCAGAGGGTGATGTCAACCGGCCCCAGCGCCTGTCTTCCGGGGCCAACGCCACTCCAGGAAACGGTCTGGGTCGAGTTGGTGCTCCAGGAGGTTCCAGGCTGCGCCGGGGCGGTCAACGTAATGCTGCCGGGTGCGTTGCTTGACGCGATCTGATCTTTAACGACGGAACCGGTCTGCGGGCCTGACGCCCTGTCTCCCGTCTTGCCGGTGCTCAGCGCCTTGCCCTGGCTGCCGGGGGCCTGGGCAGCCGTCTTGCCGGCGCTCGGGCCTGACGCCTTGTCTCCCGTCTTGCCGGTGCCCGGCGCCTTGTCCTGGTTGCCGGGGGCCTGGGCTACATTTTTTTTGGTCAGCTTGATAGCGCCGGCGGCGGACTGCCCGGCGGCAACGGCGATATTAACGGACCCGCCGTCATACCCGGCCCGTTCCGCCGTAAAGAGATAGCTGCCGGCGGCGAGGTTGCTGAAGACCGCCTTGCCGCTCTCATCGGTCGTTTTGCTCTGAACGACGGTGCCGCCCTGTTTGGCGGCGACGGCCACACCGGCGAGGGGATTGCTTCCGTCGGTTACCGTTATGACGGTGTCGGCGGAAGAGTCTTTCGGCGGGGCTACCGTTTTGCCTGACGATGCCGGGGGGTTGCTTTTGCCCGGGTTGGTTGCCGCTCCGGGGGCGGCGTAAGCGGACAAAGGCAGCAGCACAAGGCAGATTACCGTCAGCAAAGTGGCCAGCCGCATGATTTTTATTTTCATATCCTCACCCTTTCGTCGATTCCCTCCCCAGATTACTCCGGCAAGCATTTGCCTACGGGACAATTCCTCTTGCCGCAGGAGTTTAGGCGACAGCCTTGTCCCCATAATATTCTTTGATCTGAAACAGCAGGTAGGCAAAAACAACATCCAGGAAGATGCCCAGAATGCTGAAAGAAAATAGGTGGGGAATGAGCCCGATCAGCAATGCGTACAGCGCGATGCACCAGCCCTTGCGTTGCCGGCTAAGCATGAGATAACCGCCGTAAACGGCCATGGCCTCCACGATTGGAGCGATGACCAGGTATATTAGCGTGAAAATGTCGGGAAAAACGTAGCCGGTCACGTGTTGCATGAAGCCGGCAAAACCGAAGAAAAATCTCAGCGATGACAGCCATGCCAAAAATCCCAAACCGCCGAACGCTATCATTATCCAGGGCAGGGCCTTGGCGATGGTCTCTCTCTTGCCTGCCGGCAAGCCCGGCATTTTGTTGAGAAAAAGATCGTCTAGTTTTTGTTCCAAACCGCTCATGCAAACTTCCCTCCTGTTGATACCTAACGAGTGGGACCTTCCGGGTCACCCCCGGACAGCAATCGCCGTCAGCGGGCTGCGGCACACCGGCCGGCTAGAAGAACCGCGACCCGTTCGGCTGGTACTTGTAGCGGACGGTCCCGCTGACGGTCGGACCCGGGAGACTTACCGACACAATCTCAATCATCGCGAATTTGTTGTTGGCAAGCTGCAGAACATAGACCTGGCCGGCTGCTGCCGGCGCGAAGAGCCCGGTGGTGGCGTAAGCCGTCGCGGCCGGGTCGGGGGCCTCGGTGGTGCTGTCGAAGCTTCCGGGCGGCATGTCAAGCCATTTGGTGCCTGGCTTCAACGTCAGGTAGGCCAGCAGGTCCCAGCCAAAATCGCCCTGCAGCGTCATCGCGGTGATTTTCGCGTTGTCGGCCAGGCTGAAGCTCTGGATCGATCCGGCCGAAGTAGCGAGGTATACCATGCCGCGCATCACCGAGGCGCCGCTGGCGATATCCATCGCTTCTTTGAACGGCAGCACGTATACGTTGCCCCGCCGGTCAAGCACCAGCACGGTGCTGGTCTCGGCGGTCCGCACGACGCCCGTCGCCATCTGCAGGCCCTCGCTGAGGCCGAAAACCATGGGGAATTTCATGTCGTAGAGCTTGGCCCTACCCTCATCGACATGGAAGGTAAGCTGGGTGAGGCCGGTGTCCCGGTAGGTCCTGCCGTCCCTGTTGGCGATGACGCTGCGGGTGTACTTGACCGTCACCTGTGCCCGGCCTTTGGTGTCGACGCTGAAGCTGTCAACATAGAGGGAAAGCCGGATGTCGTCGAAGAAGCGGAAATCCCGCCTTACGGCGCGGTACATTAAGAAGTCGTCGCCGGCGAAGTCGGGGGAGACCAGGTCCATGAACGCGCGCAGGTTTTTCTGTTCATAGGTCCGTTCCATTGTCGCCAGCGTGTCTTTGACCATCTTCTCGTACCGGTCCGGCGGTACGCCTTGCTGAGGAGCCGCTACGGCCGGCAGCGTTATGGCCAGGCCCACCAGCAGCAGGAACGCTAGTATCAGGGGCGTCTTTTTTCTCATCGTGTCGGCGCGCCGGTCCGATATGCCGGCCCGCCTATCCCTCCCTTTGTCATTTTCAAACGCGGATCCCCTGTTATTTAGAACTCCAGGTGGACGCCGGTGGCGACGCTGGTTTCGCGGTAGTTGTTGCCGGCGTCGTCGAATTTATAGGTGTTGATATTTACTTCGAGGAACTGGGTGGCGTTCGGATTGAGTGCTTTGAGGTACTTGGGCTGGGCATCCACCCGCAGGCTGCCGAACCATCTGCCGGTGTCCGGGGTGCTTTCCTTAAGGTTTTGGTTCTTGCCGACTCTGAAGTTGATGCTCAGATTGTCGCTGGCCCGCTGGTAGCCCATCCCGACCGACGCCTCGAATGTCCGGTCATTGTAATGGCTTATGAAATCCCTGTTGCGCGTGTAGCCGACGTTCAGCGAAGGCTTGAGCGTATACCCGGTCTTGTTTATACTGCTGGCCAAGGAGATATTGAAAGAGGTATAGCGATTTTTGTAGCCCGAGTCGTAGGGAGCGGTGTCGCTGAACTGATAGTCGAAGCTCAGGTCGGCGTCGATTTTGCCGAAGGTGTCCCGGTAATTGACGGTCGCCGTACGGTCGGCGGTGCTTGTCGTCGGGTCGAACCGCCGGTCGAGCCGCACCCCCAGGTCCAAGCTGGCGGCTTCCCGCTTGAACGGCGATATGAAGGTGAACAGCAGTTCGGGCTGGTATAGTGTAGTCTGATAGGTCCTCGCGCTGCCGGGGAGGTTGTCGTGCGACCAAGCCAGGCCGGCGCTCACGCTGAGGTCGGGGTTAAGCGCGCCCGTCCATCTGAGCTTCATCCGTTCCCGGTCGACGATAGCCGCGCCGAGGAGGGAGGTGAAGTCGGGGCTGACCAGTTCGTATTCGTATTGCCATCTTTGGTGCCGCGCCCGGTGATTGATGTTGACCTGATGGGCGTAGCCGTGGAATTGCCGGTCCGGTTCGCCGTCCGACGGCGACTGCGTGGTGCGGGAAAAAGCCGTCTCTCCCTGGATGGTGGTCCCTTCTCGCGGCCGGAGCTCCCAGTTTAGGGAGTATACGTTATTCTGGTAGAGCTGGTCCCAGCCGGCCAAGCGGCCGGAGTCGTCCGACCGGACGGCGCTGATGCCGAAGTCCGCTTTCTTCCCCGCCTGGCGAACGTTGAACCCGCTGACCGTGCGCTTGATGGCTTTCATGTCGGCGCCGCCCCAGAAATTTTCCCAGCGGGGATAGCTGATGCCGTGTACCATGCTCACCTGCGGCGAACTCGTTCCGTCGGGGGCGGTCGCGGGCAGCAGTTCCAGACTGGCCCCTTTCAGCGCGGCGCTCATGGAATAGCCGGAGTAGCTGACCATCACGTCGCCCAGCGTAAAGTTCTTGCGCGCATCCGCCCAGTTGACGGTCATGTTGCTGAGCGACCAGGTCTGTTTGTCCACCGACTGGTCGTCGGTGCTCCGACCGTTAAGCATGAAGCTGAACTTTTTGTCGCCGTCGGTCCGCCGGTAAGTGTAGCTGTAGTTGCTGCCGACGAATGCATGTCCGGTTTGCAGCCAGGACTGGGCCGCCCCCGGGCCGCTGACCCAGTTCTGATTTACCGTGACATCGACAGTAAACTTGCGCTCCTCCTGCACCTCGGCCCAGACCGGCCCGCAGCATACGCCCTGAATTATCAAGGCGAGCAGCAGCCTATCTCGTAACTTTTTTCTCTTTATTCTGCGCTGAGACGTTGCAAACCCCGTCCTTTCAAATATTTCTCCCGGCCACATAGAGGTTGCCGCCCGGTTTTTGTTCATCGTAACAGATGGCCGTGAACAAAAAATGAACAAAATCACAACCGCACCTTGAAGGTGCGGTTGTGATTTCATCCAGAAAAAACCACGTCAGAAAGTGGCCGCTATTACATATCTTTTAGTAAACTCTCGGAGGAGGGGTTGCCGTGCGCAGGGCACTGGCCGACGCTGTCCGCACGGGGGCGACGTACGCCGGCACGGTGGTGGGGGCGGGGTTCGCTTCCGGCCAGGAAAGCGCGCAGTTTTTTGCGAGTTTCGGCCAGGCCGGCCTGGCGGGGATCGCGGTGGCGACGGTGCTGTTCGCCTGGCTGGGCGGCCGGCTGCTGGAGGTGGGGTACCGACTGAAGGCGACGGCTTACCACCAGGCTATCTACTATGTGTGCGGCCGGCGGGCGGCGGTGGTCATCGATGCGGTGACGGCGGCGTTTCTGTTCGTGATGCTGGCGGTTATGGTGGCCGGGATGGCGACGGTGACGCGCGAGCTGATTGGCCTTCCTTTTGCCGCCGGGCTGGCGCTGGCCGGGGCGGCGGCGGCGGTGACGGTGACGGGCGGGGTGCGGTGGGTGGCGGCGGCTAATATGGCGATCGCGCCGCTGCTGGTGGTATGCATCGTGGCGATCAGTATGTATTCGCTTATTTTTTATCATGGCGCCGATCCGTGGCTGTCGGCGACGCCGCCGACGGCCATCAGCCAGATCGCGCCTCACTGGCTGCTGGCGACGGTGCTGTATGTGTCGTATAACCTGATGGTGGGAGCGACGGTGCTTGTGCCGCTGGGCAATACGGTGCCCCATTTCGCCGGCCGCGCGGGGGGCGGGGCGCTGGGGGGGCTTATCCTCGGCGGGCTGGCGGCCCTGCTGACGCTGGTGGTGATGGCTCATTTCCCGCACAGCCTGGTACAGGAGGTGCCGCTCCTGGAGGTGGCGGGCGGCCAGCACCCGCTGGTGGGCGCGATTTATACGCTGCTGCTGGTGGCGGCGATGTTTACGACGGCGCTGGCCAGCCTGTACGGGTGCGCCGGCAAAATGGCAACGGCGACGGGTCTCCGCCCGGCTTTCGCCGCCGCGGTGATCGCCGCCGCCGCCATGGTGTGCGGGCAGTTCGGGTTCGCGAATCTCATCCGGGTGCTGTTCCCGGTGTTCGGCTATGCTACGGTGTGGTTCACGATCAGGCTTGCTTGGCTTTCGTTTCGAGATAGCCGATGGCGCTGAGGACGGCGACGAGGCCTTCGCCTACGGCCTTGGCGATCTGCCAGGGTTTGCCGGTGCAGTCGCCGGCGGCGAAGACGCCGGGGATGTTGGTCGACATGTCGCGGTTGACTTTGATGACTTCGCCGTCGAGCTCGAGGCCGGCGAGGACGTTTTCCACCGGGTCGGACTGGCGGAGGATGAAGACGCCGTCGACTTTTAGCTCGCCCTTGTCGGTGGCGAGCTGCTCGACCTGGCTGTCGCCTTTGATGGCCCGCGGCTTGTCGGCGACGATTTTGACGTTGTCGCGGAAGGGCGGCAGCTCGCCTTTGTACTGCGGCAGGTAGTAGACCTGGCGGCACAGTTCGCCGAGGAATTTGGCCTCGTGTTCGCCTTCGGCGGTGTAGGCGATGACGGCGACGTTCTTGTCTTTGTAGAACATGCCGTCGCAGGTGGCGCAGTAGCTGACGCCGCGGCCGAGGAAGTCGCGCTCGCCGGCGAAGAGGACGGTGGCGACGACGCCGGTGGCGAGAATGACGGCCCGCGCTTCGTAGGTGGCGGCGGGGGTCAGAATGGTGAATTTCTCGCCGGGGTAGATGTTGAGGACTTTTTCTTTGATGATGGTGGGCTGGTGGGCCTGGGCGTGGGCGGCCATCTGCTGCACGAGGCCTTTGCCGGTGACCTGGGGCAGGCCGGGATAGTTGTCGACGATGTGGGCTTTCTGGAGTTTTTGGCTGAAGTCGAGATGTTCGAAGAGGGCGATTTCTTTGTTGCGGATGCGTCCGGTGAGCGCGGCGGAAAGGCCGGCCGGCCCGCCGCCGATGATGGCGATGTCGAAGATTTGGGCGGCCATTGTTGATACCTCCTTCAGTGCGAGGGGTGATGGCGTGTATAATTATGTGCTGACGAGGGTGTCGTGCGCTGCCGTTTTCCGGCTGGCGTTCGCGGCGGGGACGTGTATCGGCGGCGCGGGCGGCGTGGTTTTGGGCCTGCTGGAGCCGCATGGCGTGGGGTTGTTCGGCGGGGCGTTCCTGGGGCTGATGGCCGGCCTGGCCTTCGGCCTGACGGCGCTGGCCTGCGCGGTTATTTTCAACGTGCTGGCGCCGTTCGGCGGCGTGGCCGTGCGCCTGGAGCCGGCGCCGGACGAGGAGGGCGCGGAGGAGGAGGAGGTCGGTTAGTCGAGGGGGCGGCGGCGACCTGTTTCATCCGCTCGCGGATGGGGAGGTCGTAGGAGTAGCGAAGGGTACCTCGACGGTACTGAAGCGGCCGCCCTTCCATTGTTTTCCCTCCTACTATAATTAGTTTTGGTTATAAGGCGTATATCGCCGGTCAATTGACCGTGAGATATAATAAGCTCGTATGGGGTGAGGATTCCTATCCCTCCTTGCGGCAAAGACTGCTTTACTAAGAGTGGAACCTCTC
>JARKPR010000007.1 GCA_029975165.1 Selenomonadales bacterium | reverse complement strand
TTGACGCTGGCGAGCGGGTTGAAGTATTCCAGCTTGACGAGGAGCCTGGCGTTCAGGCCCTTGGCTTTGCTGTAGTTGCTCACTTCCAGGAGCGGGGTGTTGCCGATGAGGTCGGTCAGGTTGGCGGCGATTTTGGCCATTGTCGTTACCTCCCGTGTTTATTTAATGTTTCTTTGTCCAGCAACCGGCTCATGCTGCTGGCGCGGTAGCCGGCGAGGTCGACGGCTACGTAGGCGAAGCCCAGGGCCTTGAGCCGCGCGGTGATGTCGGCCGCCGCCGCGGGCGCGACGAGGCGGGCTACCTCCCTGTCGCCGGCCTCGATCCTGGCCAGGTCGCCGTGGTGCCTGACCCTGACCGGCCCGTCTGCGTATTCCCGCAGTACGGCTTCGGCCTGCTCGACCTGGGCCAGCTTGACGGCCGTGACCGGCTGGCCGTAGGCGATCCGCGAGGAGAGGCAGGCGGCGGCGGGCTTGTTCCAGGTGGGCAGCCCCCATTGGCGGGAGAGGGCGCGGATTTCATCCTTGGTGAGGCCGGCCTCGAGCAACGGGCTGCGCATGGCCGCGAGTTCCTCGAGGGCCCGCAGCCCCGGCCGGTAGTCGCCGGTGTCGTCGGCGTTGACCCCTTCGAGCACGCAGGCGAAGCCTCGTCGCCGGCCCAGGCCGCCAGGGCGGTGAAGCGCCCTTTTTGCAGTGGTAACAGCGGTCGGCGCCGTTTCGCACGAAGGCGGCGCAGTCGAGTTCGTTCTAGGGCAGCAGGATGTGGCGGATGCCGATGATGGCGGCGATGGCCGCCGCCTCTTCCCGTTCGCTTGCCGGGAGGGTGGGCGAACAGCAGGTGACGGCCACCGCTTTTTCGCCGAGGACGCGCTGGGCGGCGGCGGCCAGGAAGGAGCTGTCGACGCCGCCGGAGAAGCCGACGACGGCGCTGCCCAATTCCGCCAGCAGGGTTTCGAGCTTGCGCAGTTTCCCAGGTGTTTCTTCCATTAAAACCTCCCGCTTCCGCCGGCGGCGGCAGCGGGAACGAAAAGGCCGAGGAACGCCCCTTACGGGGCATCCTCGGCCTTCAGTCCTGCTGATCAGCCAACGGTATTGTCTGTTTTTACCTTATCATACCCGACTATATTTGTCAACATTCTTTTTTAGCGCCGGGAGGCGGCGGGCGCCGAACTTTTCAGACGAGCTGCCACCCTTCGACCACCAGTCTTTTGTAGCCGAGAAAGCTGCTGAGGGTAACGGTAAGGGGCGTGAGCCTGAGGGCAAAGGGCACGTAGACGGTTATCCCGTCAATGGCAAGTTCGCGGTAATCCTGGGGGTTGCGCGGCAGTCCGAATTTGACCGACGGTCCTTCCTGCAGCTGGAAACAGCACGCATCGACGCACGGCGTCAATTCAAGGTGGATGGGTTGGTTACGGTCTTTTACGAACTGCGCGGCCGGAGGCGTAACCGTAAGCATTCTTTCATCCTCCAAACGAAATATATTCTTAATTAATAATATTTCGCCTTTATTTGCTTTGTTCCTGCCGGTCACTCTCCAGGGCCGCCATTTTTTTTGTGTTGCGGCCGCTAATCAGGCGCAATCCGGTTGTTACTTCTGCGATGCGGTCAGCGCCTGCTCCAGGTCGGCGACGAGGTCGGCGGGGTCTTCGAGGCCGAGCGACAGGCGGAGGAGTTCGTCGGGCGCGCCGGCGGCGGCCCGCTGGGCGGCCGTGAGCTGGGAGTGGGTGGTGCTGGCCGGATGGAT
>JARKPR010000006.1 GCA_029975165.1 Selenomonadales bacterium | reverse complement strand
TTGACGCTGGCGAGCGGGTTGAAGTATTCCAGCTTGACGAGGAGCCTGGCGTTCAGGCCCTTGGCTTTGCTGTAGTTGCTCACTTCCAGGAGCGGGGTGTTGCCGATGAGGTCGGTCAGGTTGGCGGCGATTTTGGCCATTTTTACATTCCTCCTTTATTTATCGTCCGGCGACGATGGCGCCGCTGAGGTCCTCGATCAGCCGCAGGACGACGACGAACGCCGGGGTGAGCGGTTCGAGCAGCCGGTAGAAGCGGCGGTTCTCGGCGGCGACAGCTTCCTCCACCGCCGCCGGGTCGAGGCCGAGGGCCGCGCCGGCGGCGCGCAGGAAGGCGCTGCCGGCCTGGCGGATGTCTGCGACGCTGTCGTCGACGGTGAAGAAGGTGTTGGCGGTGAGGCCCAGCCGGGCGAGCAGCCGGCGCAGGCCCAGCAAGTTGCCTCGCCAGAAGACATCGAAGGCGGGGGCGATGCCCCGCAGGTTGACGTGATGGCGGCGTTTTTCGCCGTCGGCGGCGGCGAAGTTTTTCAGCAGGCTTTCCAGCACAAGTTCGTAGCCGTGATAGGAGTTGCCGCGAAAGCCGCCGGTTTCGGCCCAGATGACGGGCACGCCTTGTTCGGCCAGGGGCAGGACGACCGCGCGCGACGTCATCGCCGATCATTTCGGTGACGCAGCTCGTCAGGACGACGTACAGCGTGCCGTCCATCACCCGCAGGGTATTGGCCACCTGTTCGGCCAGCCGGTCGGTGCCGCCGAAGACCACTTCCGCTCCTGGACGTTGGAGCCGGGGACGCTCAGCCCGACGCAGCATACGCCTCGGAAGCCCTCGAAGACGATGTCGCCGGCCTTGAGGCCTTGAGGTTCTTACCTTCCCGCAGGCTGTCGAGCACCGTCGGGATATAGGTGCCGTCGCGGAGCGTATTGGTGGAATCGCTTTTCGGGTCGCAGCCCACCTGCATGGCCTTAAAGCCGGCGGTGGCCAAGGCGGCGGAAATATTCGCGGTCGTCGTCGACCGCCTATCCCCCTTTGCCGCAGATGGCGATCTGCTTGACTTTTTTGGCCACGATTTATCTCCTTCTCTTATTGCCTTAAAGCTGCTTATCGGTCCGGTCACGTGACCCCGCGCCGCTGCAATTGTTCAGTCAGCGAACGCCAGGATCGCCTGGCGAAGACTAGGGGCACGCCCTGAATCTTGGCCTGTTTCTTGATGTTCCTGGCCGTCACGTGATTGACGTAGTCGACGAGGACGACCACCAGGGTCGCCGCCCGGGGGATCGGCACGCACCGGTGGTCGGCGGCGCTGCGGCCGCAGACGTGGGCGGCGACGTGGAAGCCTTGCGCCGCCAGGTTCTTCTCGATGCCTCCCAGGCGGTCGGCGCCGACGATCATCACCGACATGCCCGCTCCCTCCTTGGGGCGGGAAAACGGCGCAGGGCTTTGGCAAGCCTGGCGAGAGTGCTGTCGATGAAGACGGGCGCCTCCAGGGCGGTGATCTGCGGGCACAGCGCCAGCGCCTGTTCCACTCCGGCGCTCACCCCCGGCCGGCGGTCGCAGCGGTTGAAGCTGCGCTGGCAGAAGCGGCAGTGGATGTTGCACAGGGGGCTTACCGGCAGATGGAGGCGGCCGAATTTGCCGTGGGCTTCGCCGTCGAAGCAGGGATGCCGTTCAAGCTGGTGCTCGCCCATAGTTTCGGACCTCCCGTTCTACTGTTTCCAGCCCGCCAGCTTGGTCTCCAGGGTGGCCAGGGCGTAATTGAGGCCGAGGCCGAGGATGGCTAGGCCGACGATGGCCGCATACATATCGGGAATCTTGAAGGTTTCCTGCGAATAGAGGACGAGGTATCCCAGGCCGGCGTGGGCGCCGATCATCTCGGCCGCGACGATGGCCATGACGGCGTACGACCCGCCTAGCCTTATGCCGGTGAAGATGGCGGGGGCGGCCGCCGGCAGCACGACCTTGGTGAAGATGAACGCCTGGGACGCGCCCATCGATTTGGCCGAGTCGACGAGGATCTGGTCGACGGTGCGCACGCCGTTGATGGTGTTGAGCAGCACCGGCCACAGGGAGGCCCAGAAGACGATGACCGTTTTCGAAAGTTCGCCGATGCCGAAAAACAGGATGAAGATCGGGAAGAGGGCGAAGGCCGACATCTGGCGGAAGGCCTGGAAGGTGAAATCCAGGGCGTACTCCACCCGCCGGAACCAGCCGATGAATATGCCGAGGATCGTGCCCACGGCCACGGCGGCCGCCAGGCCGGCCAGCATCCTTTTCAGGCTGCTGATGGCGTGCACTGCCATATCGCCGCTCGCCAGCAGGCTCCAAAGGGCGGCCACGACCTTGGAGGGCGGGCTCACGTAGGCGATGTTGACCCAGCCCGCCCGGGGGGCGATTTCCCAGAGGATGACGATGATGATGAGGCCGAGACTGCGGCCGGTGAAGGTGCTCAGCCAGTTAGCCCACTTTCTCAATGCCCCGCCCTCCCCTCTCCTGCCTGCCGGCCGCTCCTGCGTCGCCGGGCCCGGCGATTTCCTGGGCGGCCCGCACCTCGTCCTTGATGAGGCTCCAGGCATATTGCCGCAGGTCGGCGAAGTGGCTGGAGTTGCGGGCTTCTTCGGTCCGCGGCCGCGGCAGGTCGATCTCCATGATTTCCTTGGTCCTGCCCGGCCGGGCGGTCATGACGGCTACCCTGTCGGCGAGGAAAATCGCCTCGTCGATGCTGTGGGTGACGAAGACGATGGTGCGGGAGCTTTGCTCCCAGATACGCAGCAGCTCAAGCTGCAGGAGTTCGCGGGTCTGGGCGTCGAGGGCGGCGAAGGGCTCATCCATGAGGAGGATGTCGGGTTCGTAGGCCAGCGAGCGGGCGATGGCCACCCGCTGCTTCATGCCGCCGGAAAGCTGGTGGGGATGACGGTTGGCGAAGCTTTCCAGGCCGACCAGCGCCAGGTAGCGCCGGGCGGCGTCCTGGCGCTCCCGTTTGCCCACCCCGCGGATTTCCAGGCCGATTTCCACGTTTTCCAGGACGGTCCGCCAGGGAAAGAGGGCGTAGCTTTGGAAGACCACGCCCCTGTTCAGTTTGGCGTCGGCGACCGGCCGCCCGTCGATGGCGACCGTGCCGCCGTTATAGCCGGCCAGGCCGGCGAGGATGTTGAGAAAGGTGGATTTGCCGCAGCCGCTCGGCCCGAGGAGAGCCAGGAACTCCCCGTCGCGGACTTCGAGGTCGAAGTTGTCGAGGGCCAGCATATCCTCGGCAATACCGGCGTTGTTCTTTACTTGGAATATTTTGCGGACATCGCGGGCGTAAATTTGCGCCATGAGCTCTCCTCCTTCTTCAGGCTAGGGTTTTTTGAAATTGGGATTGTATTCGTTGGTGTAGACGTCGCCGGGCTTGATCTGGCCGGGCTTGAGCTTGCCCTCGGCCACGAGGCGCTCGATCCAGTAGTCGACCTCCGGCCCCGGCACGAGTTGGTCGTCGTAGTAGGCGTAGTTTTCGACCAGGCTGACGTCCATTTTCAGGCGGTCGGCGATGATCTGCCTGGCCTGCTGAGGATTGGCGTTGACCCACTTGGCGGTCTTGGCGAGGATGGCGACGATGGTCTTCAGGGCTTCGGGGTTTTCCCGGGCGAATTTGCCGTTGACGGAGTAGGGATTCATGCCGCTGATGCCTTTGTCGATGTCGTAGTCGCTCCACAGCTTGCGCAGCTCGGGCGATTTTTCGGCTCGGCCCGAGGTGGGCGGATGGATGATCGACGCCTGTACGAGCCCCTGGGTCAGCGCCAGGTCGAGCTGGTCGTCGGGGGTCTGCACGAATTCCACTTTGCCCTCGTAGCCGTTGTCTTTGAGGTATTTCTTGGTCACGTATTCGGAGCAGGCCCCGAAGCTGTTGATGGCGATCTTCTTGCCTACCAGGCCGTCGAGGCCGGTGATGCCCGAGTCGGCCCGCACGAAATACTTCATATGGGGCGCATCCTTGGTCGCCTTGGTCCCGGCGGCGATGATCTTCACGTCGGCGCCGCCGGCGATGGCGGCCATGGGCAGCGGCGTGTGGCGGTTGGCGAAGTCGATGGAGCCGTTGATCAGCGAGGGGATGATCTGGCCGGAGGCGATCCGGCCCACATACTTGGGCTGGACGCCGGAGTCTTTGAAATAACCCAGGGCCTCGGCAATGTAAAAGAGATCGAAGGCGGGATTATTGTAGTACTTGAATTCGACGACCGCCTTGGGGTCCTTGGCCGGCGGTTTGCTGTCGGCCGCTTTGCCGCCGCAGCCGGCGACGAGTACTCCGGCCAGAAATACGACCGTTAACAGGCCGGCTAATTTTCGGTGCTCAATTTTTAACATCATTTTCCTCTCCTTTATCGTTTTCCGTTTCGTAGATGCCGTCTTCAACCACCGGCCGGCCGCCGTAGCTGCGGATATGCCGCCAGGAGCGGGCCAGCGGAGCGTCGCGGGCGAAATCTTCCCGCTCGCGGAAATAGGCCTGGACGTCCTTGCGCCCGAAGAGCTCGCGGTCGGCGCCCACCTGGCAGACCTTGATGCAGAACCCGCAGGGGCTGCGGAAAGCCTGGCGCAGCCGGCGGCCGTTGCGGGCGCAGGCCGTTTTGTCCATCGCCCCGCACCGCGACCCGCGGTCGCCGCTTAACGCCTGGGCCGGGCAGATTTTCCGGTACAGCAGGCACTTGGTGCACAGCTCCTCGCCCAGCAGCGGGTCGCCGGGCAGGGCCAGCGCCGTCAGCACGGATACCAGCCGCAGCCGGGGCCCGTATTCCCGCGTCAGGAGGGTGTGGTTCCAGCCGATCGTGCCGAGGCCGGCGTAATGGCCGGCCCAGACGTGGGAGAAAATGGCCGCCGGCTTTTCCAGCAGGATGTCGCCGTAGCCGTAGCCGTCCCGGCAGATGTTGATGGCGGCGTGCCCGCGGCGGTTCAGGGAGGCCGCCAGCCGGTAGGCCGCCTCGTCGAGCAGTTCGTTGGTTATGGTGTACTGCTCGCAGCCCAGTTGGGAGGGGGCGGTCTCGACGATCGGCAGCCAGACGGGGACGGCCAGGACGATGACCGTGTTCGCCAAGGGCCAGACATTGCGGGGGTGAAAGGCGGCCGGTAGATCGCCGTGCTCTTCCCACCGCCCGGCCGGCGCAAACCCAACCATCTCGGCCCCCAGCCGGCGGGCCTCGACGGCGATCGCTTCCTTGCCGATAACACTGTTCACTGTTGCTCATCCTGTCACATCCCTATCCCGCCCCGGTACGGCAAAAGGCCGGAGTTCCCCCGTGGGACTCCGGCCTTCAGCGTTCTGATAGGCGCGCATTATGTATTATGCTTGGCGGGTCGCCCCGGCCGTCACTGGCTCCGGGTCAGCGCCTGCTCCAGGTCGGCGACGAGGTCGGCGGGGTCTTCGAGGCCGAGCGACAGGCGGAGGAGTTCGTCGGGCGCGCCGGCGGCGGCCCGCTGGGCGGCCGTGAGCTGGGAGTGGGTGGTGCTGGCCGGATGGAT
>JARKPR010000096.1 GCA_029975165.1 Selenomonadales bacterium | reverse complement strand
TTGACTACCGGCGCGCACGGGGCGCCGATGTGCTGCCTGGTCGGGATCGCCACTTTGTCCGGCAATGGCGCCACCTCTATGGCTTTGCCCGCCGTGTACCGTTTCCGGTCGTCGGGGTGTACTCCCCCCCGAAAGCTTTTTCCCATTTTCTCACCTCTTTAGTTTTTTTATGGCCGGCCGGTGAATTGCCGGCCGGCTTGCGGCGAAGAGACGCCAAAGCTGGCTCGCGGGGGTGTTCATCTTTTCCCCTGTGTTGACGATGACGTCATCTGTCGATGGCTTCTAAAAATGTTTCACCGTGATCCTTACCGTAGTGCCTTCCCCTTTTACCGACTGAATATCGAACTGGTCGCTGCAGCGGACGATATTAGGGAGCCCCATGCCGCCGCCGAAGCCCTGTACGCGAATGTAATCAGGAGCGGTCGAATAACCCTCCTGTAAAGCCAGCTCGATATTTTCGATTCCCGGCCCCTGGTCTTCCACTACTATTTCCGTCCTGGCCGGGGAGATGGAAACTTTCATCTTTCCCCCGTACGAATGGATAACGGCATTCATTTCGGCTTCATATGAGCTGACGGCAATTTTCCTGATAATATCCGCCTGGATGCCAATTTGCTGCAAGATCCGCTTAAGTTCGCAAGAGGCTTTGCCGGCGGCCAAGAAATCTCCGTTCTGGACAGGATACTGTAAAACGATTTTCCGGCCGTATTGCTCCGTCACTTTACTCACCTGCCTGATTATAAGGGAAATAATATTAGTGAGATTTAGTCAATGATATTCTAGCATTTAAAATTCGGTAAAAGGAAATACTTCTTCCCTATTGAATTTATAATAAGTAGTAATTATGGACATATAAATTGTCTGTATAATCAGCTTTCTTTTTATCATAGACGCTTACCTGCGGCAATTTCATTCAAGGAGGTTATGTATGGAACTGCGTCAATTGGAATACGTATTGGCGGTAGCGAAGTACAAAAGCTTCACTCGTGCCGCGGCAGACATCAAGATATCCCAGTCTTCGCTTTCCCAGCAGATCGGCAAGCTCGAAAATGAGTTGGGCACCGCTCTTTTCGTCAGATCGACGCGGTCGGTGGAAGTCACGGCGGTCGGGGCGGAGTTCATTAAACGTGCCCAGAATATCGTTTCCAAGGTTACCGAAGCCCGCCAGAGCATCCTCGACTATGTTTCGCTCAAAAAAGGCCGTCTTTCGCTGGGAACGATACCCATTCTCGGCCATTACGACCTCCCGAGCCTGGTAGCCTCCTTTCAGAAGAATTTTCCCGACATCTCGCTGAACATTTTGGAGGAAATGGACGAAGAACTGCTGCAAATGCTGCATTTTTCCAAAATAGACGCGGCTTTCGTGCAGCGTACCAACCCGGATCTCGATTTGCGTTATTATCCTTTATTGCTCGATAAGATGGTGGCGGTCGTCAGCCCCCGCCATCCCCTGGCTTACAGGAAATCGGTGGACCTGCGGGAATTGGCCGGCGACAGCTTCATCGTCCCGCGCGTCACGTCCGGGCATTATCAGGATTTTCACAGGGCCTGTACGGCGGCCGGCTTCGATCCCAGGATAGTCCTCCACTGTTCCGTCGTCAAAACCATGCTGGGGTTTGTCCGCGAGGACGTGGGAATCACCCTGCTTTCGTCGCATGTCGCCGCCGCCGAACAGGACCAGGGCGTAAGGATAATAAAGCTGACGCCGACGATAGAGAGAAAGGTAATTCTCGCCGTCCGGAACACCGCCGAGCTTCCGCCGGCCCTCAGAGGGTTCATAAAGCTCGCCTCGCAATGGGTCAACGCCAAGACCGCCAAGGAAGATTCCAAGGTCACGGCCATCGGCTCGCGCTTGGTAAAAACCCCGGGGCATCTGGTCTTCAGGGCAGCCGGCGAGGCGGATTCGAGCAGCCGGCGTGCCTAATCCGCTTCAGGTTCGGGGATAATAGCCGGAGGGTGGCGCTGGAGTCACCCGCTGTCCCGGTATGGCGCTATCTTGCAGCGGCGCGGCAAAGCAGGCAGCCGGGGTTGCCATGCCGGCAATTTTATCTTTGCCGAAGTCATTAATAAGTTTTGCTGATGCTTAACATTTTTTATATTGCCCCGAGGGAGGATCGGCTGTGGAATTTCATCAGTTGGAATATTTCCTGGCGGTAGCCAAATATAACAGCTTCACCAAGGCGGCGGAAGAGATCAAGATGTCCCAGTCTTCGCTTTCCCAGCAGGTCGGCAAGCTTGAAGAGGAATTGGGCGTCAATTTATTTTTCCGCACGCCCCGTTCCGTCCAGCTCACGCTTGTCGGCATGGAATTCGCCCAGCATGCCCAGCAGATTCTCGCCGCCCTGGACGATGCCAAGAAAAGCATCGATGATTATCTGGCCGTGGACATGACCCAGCTAGCCCTGGGGGTGCTGCCCGTAATCAAGGAGTACCATTGCGCCGATCTTTTGGGTTCTTTTCAGCAGGCTTACCCGGGGATAAAGCTGGACATCTTCGAGGAGCAGCGGAGCGAACTGCTGCGCTCATTGGCCGCCGGCGCGACCGATGCCGTTATCGTGCAGTATACCGATCCCGACCTTGATTTCCAGTTTTACAATCTGTTCGCGGAGCAAATGGTCGCCGTGACCGGCGTCCGCCATGTTTTGGCTTCCCGCAAGTCGATCAGCCTCGCGGATTTACAGCATGAGCAATTCATTATCCCCCCTGTCGATTCCGGGCATTATGCCAATTTCTCCGCCGCTTGCCAGGCGGCGGGCTTTCAACCGAGAATACTGCTGAAGAGCTCGTCGGTCGGCACGATTTTGGGGTTGATCCGCGAAGAAATCGGCGTTTCGGTGCTTTCGTCCTGCATCGTCGCGGCGGATTGCGAGCCCGGCCTGGCAGTCATTCCGCTGATGCCGCCGCTAGCCGATTATATCGCCGTGGTGGTGCGGCAGGATGCCGATATATCCCGCCAGCTTAACGTGTTCTTGAATTTTGCCTCGCAATGGGGTAAAACGCGCAATTGTCAGCCAAGGCAATAGGCGGATAAAGCAGAACATATGGTGGAAACAGCATTGAGGCTGGCGGGAAATTTTCCTGCCAGCCTTTCTGTTCGCTATCGGTTTTGTGGGACGCTGCCGGCAGCTTATTCCTGGAAGAGCGGCGTCGACAAATACCGTTCGCCGGTGTCGGGCAGGAGGGCGACGATGGTCTTGCCGGCGTTCTCGGGCCGCAGGGCGAGCCGGGTGGCGGCGAAGGCGGCGGCGCCGCTGGAGATGCCGACAAGCAGGCCTTCGGTCTTGGCCAGGTCGCGGGCGGCGGCGAAGGCTTCGTCGTTTTTGACCCGGAAGATTTCGTCGATGATTTTGACGTTGAGGACGTCGGGCACGAAGCCGGGGCCGATGCCCTGGATTTTGTGCGGGCCGGCCTGGCCGCCGGAGAGGACGGGCGAGGCGTCGGGCTCGACGGCGATGATTTTGATGGCCGGCTTGCGGGCTTTGATGACTTCGCCGACGCC
>JARKPR010000093.1 GCA_029975165.1 Selenomonadales bacterium | reverse complement strand
AAGCCCCCAGATGCTAGGCGGCTCCGAGGAAGCGCGCGAAGACAGTACGCGGGAGGTACGGCGAGCGCGCTCCCGCAGGAACAACAACGCAGATGGGGGCTTCTGAGCGCCCCCATTGTATTTGGCTGAGAATCAAGCCGGCCGACCCTGCAATGGTGGCGCGTATCTACCGCCAGATGGGCCGGCCGTACGACGCCAGTCTGATTCCGGAGGAGGAGAAGCACTACCTTAACGGCTGGGACAACGGGGATGACGACGACCCGCCGCAGGCGCAGCCGGCGCAGAATCTGTTCCAGCCGTCGCGGGGCGGGGGCCGGCGGACGGACCAGCCATGGAAATTGAACTGGGGCGAAAAGGGCAATATGTTCGGGGCCGGCACGCAGCCCATGAGCGCCAAGACAAGCGGCACAAACTGGTGGGTCGACCCCAAGGGCATGTACCCGCAGTACGGCGGCGGGGCAGAGAGCCTGCCGCCGGGGGAACAGGCGAGCAGCGCGCCGGCGGCGCTGAAGAGCCCGCAAGCCTTATGGGACGATCACATCTGGAATTCGCTCGATGTAATAAGCGCGCAGACGCCCAAGGAAAAACGGGAGGCGGTAAAACGGATACTCAACGAACGGCGCGGGGATTTCGATGCGGCGTATAACGCGGCCTACGGCGACAAAGCGGCCGACAGGTGGGAGAACGACAGGAAGTTCACCTTGAACGCCATGGGCGACTACGTTACGGCTGACCACCTCAAAGCGTTCGGGTGGCAAAACGTGACCGACGATATGGTAAAGGATCTGAACAATGCCCTGATGCGGTACGAAATAACCACGCCGGCACGGATAAGGCATTTCCTAGCGCAAGCTGCCAAGGAATCGGCCAAAGGCTATTACACTACTGAGGATGGTGATAGAAACTACTTTATCCAGAATTATTGGGACGATGAAGATAGAAGAAACCGACTGGGCAATTTGTCTCCAGAGGACGCAGTAAATTTCCGGGGTGGTGGTTATATTCAAACAACCGGGAGAAAGAACTATAAGGCGTTTAGAGATGAAGTAGGCGATGACGAGGTTTTGACGAGAGGCGCGGACCGCATTGCCGAGAAATATCCCTGGCTTGCATCGGGCTTCTGGTGGAAAAACAACAACATGAACACGCACGTAGATCGCCTGCAAGGCGTCGATCACGACGCCGACGTGGATAGTGTGACCGGTGTGGTAAATCCAGGAACTGATCCGGATTCAAAGCAGGAAAGGAGAGGCCATTATAAAGATTTGTTCAGGATAATTCTAGATTAATCAACTAATGGCGATTTTGGGGATTATCGGCTGGTTTGTATGGTATAATCATATAAACCAGCCATTTTTTTGATGAAATAAATAAGGGGGAGGCTTGGTCTCGTGCGGAAGAATATCTTCATCATAGTATTTCTGCTGGCTATCATGGCGACGATAGGCAACGGAAACGCTGCCGGTCCGGCTGCCCCGGCTTACAATATAGATACTAAAACATATGCTATCGATAACGCCAGGCTGGGTGTGAAAATAGAATATCCGCAGATAGTCAATCTCGGCGACAATGAACGGCAGGAGAGGATTAACCGCTTAATCTTATCTGAAGCGGTCCCGACCGCTCTACTTCAACGCCTGGCTAACCGCGAGGACGCGAGACACTTTTCCCTGCATCTCCGATACGAGGTAACCTGGCAGAGCGAAAGTCTTCTCAGTATACGCTTCACCGGACACAGCTACGGGGAACGTGCCCCCTACTCTCCCAATGAGTTGCACACGTTAAATATCGACATGGTCGGGGGAAGCAAACTGTATTTAAAAGACCTGGTGACAATAAACGAAAACTTCGCGGAAAAGTTCCGGACCGAGGGAATTAAAACGGTCAGCCCTCATCCCGGCCTGATTTCGGGTAAACAGGTGTTTATCGATTTTACAACACGCAAAACATTAGAAGATACGATTGATAAGTTCAACGCGGCTGACGAATTGAGCCCCGAAGGGTATCTTCCGGGCACGTATTGTTATTTTACGCCGGATGCTTTCGGCATCAGCACATCGGTCGCCCACGCCATCGGCGACCACGCGGAGTTCGAGATCAAGTACGTGGACCTCGCCAAGTATATCAACGCGGACAACCCCGTGTGGAAAGATTTTTTCCCGGATGCGGGGAAATAGCGGTGAAAAGCCGGCAAACTTTGCAGTTTGCCGGCTTTTGCTTTTAGATGTATCCCCTCTCCCCCACCGCCCTTAAAGCATTGAACAGCCGGGGGCGCTCAGAAGCCCCCAGATGCTAGGCGGCTCCGAGGAAGCGCGCGAAGACAGTACGCGGGAGGTACGGCGAGCGCGCTCCCGCAGGAACAACAACGCAGATGGGGGCTTATCAGCGCCCCCATCGAATACAGCACTTATTTCCGCATCCAGGCGGGGATATCAAGGTCGCCGCGCTTGAACGGTTCGACGATGGTGTCGCCTTTGAGGCGGATGGTTTTGGTGTCGAAGCCGGTGGCGATGACGGTTACGCGGACTTGGTCGTCGCAGGCTTCGTCGATGACGGCGCCGAAGATGATGTTGGCTTCCGGGTCGGCGGCGCGGGCGATGATTTCGGCGGCTTCGTTGACTTCGAAGAGGCCGAGGCTGGAGCCGCCGGTGATGTTGAGGAGGACGCCTTTGGCGCCTTCGATGGAGGTTTCGAGGAGGGGGCTTTTGATGGCGGCTTCGGCGGCGGCGACGGCTCGGTTGTCGCCGGTGCCGACACCGATGCCCATGAGGGCGGAGCCGGTTTCCTGCATGATGGTTTTTACGTCGGCGAAGTCGAGGTTGATGAGGCCGGGGACGGCGATGAGGTCGGATATGCCTTGCACGCCCTGGCGGAGGACGTCGTCGGCGATGCGGAAGGCTTCGACGATGGAGGTGCGTTTGTCGACGACTTGCATGAGGCGGTCGTTGGGGATGGTGATGAGGGTGTCGACGGCTTCTTTGAGCTTGGCGATGCCGCGCTCGGCCTGGCTCTGGCGCCTGCGGCCCTCGAAGCCGAAGGGCCTGGTGACGACGCCGACGGTGAGGGCGCCGGCTTCTTTGGCGCATTCGGCGACGATGGGGGCAGCGCCAGTGCCTGTGCCGCCGCCCATGCCGGCGGTTATGAAGATCATGTCCGCTCCTTTGAGGGCGTTGACGATTTCTTCGCGGCTTTCCTGGGCCGCTTTTTCACCGACTTCGGGGTTGGCGCCGGCGCCGAGGCCTTTGGTCAGTTTTTCACCGATCTGGATGCGGTAGGGGGCTTGCGATAAGAGGAGCGCCTGGGCGTCGGTGTTGATGGCGATGAACTCGACTCCCTTGAGCCCGGCGGTGATCATGCGGTTGACGGCGTTGTTGCCGCCGCCGCCGACGCCGATGACTTTTATCGCCGCGAATTGATCTAAATCCATGTCGAATTCAAGCATGAACAGAATTTCCTCCTTGTACCTCCGAATGTCGGGCCTAAAGTGACAGGGTTATATGTGGTGCTTGATTTTATTGAGGAAGGACCGCAGCAGGCCGGTGCTCTCTCGGTCGGCGGGCGCGTGGCGGGCGGCGTGCTCGATGAGGCCGAAGCCGGCGGAGAAGGCCGGGTGGGCGTATTCGGGCGCGAAGCCTGGTCCCGGTTTGACGGGCACGACGGGCCGGATGAAAATTTTGCCTATCCAGTCGCCCACGCTGGGCAGGAGCGACGAGCCGCCGGTGAGGAGGATTTTTTCCGCGCCGTAGCGGTTGATGGCCGGCTCGACGTAGGCGTGGAGCAGGGAGACGATTTCTTCGACCCGGCTTTCGACGATGGTTTGGAGGAAGTCGTATTTGACTTGCTTGTCGGTGGTGCCGTGGTCGTTGCAGTCGAGGACGACGTCCCGGCCGCTTAGGTTTTTGTCGAGTTTGGTATAGTAGCATTTGATTTCTTCGGCGTGCAACCTGCCGACGTCGAGACCGTGCATGATGTCGCCGGTGATGTAGTCGCCGCCGAGAGGGACGGAGGCGGAGAGGACGATTTTGCCGCCGTTGAAGAGGGCGATGTCGGTAAGGCCAGCGCCCATGTCGACGATGAGGCACGAGTCGCTGTCGGCGAAGGCCTGCGCGCCGACGATGGCGTTGGCGCATACGGAGGCGACGGTGATGCGCTGGGCGGCGAGGTGGTCGATGAGTTCGTCCACTACCGGCCGAGGCGCGCTGACGATGTGGGTTTCTATTTCGAGACGGTTGCCGTTCTTGCCGATGGGCGCCTCGCTTGCGGGTTGGCCGTCGAGCCAGTAGCCGATGGGCAGGATGTGGAGGATGCGGTGGTCTTCGGGGACGGCGACGGTGGCGGCGGCCCGGCAGGCTCGCTCGATTTCGGCGTTGGTGACGAGCCCGGCGGACGGCGCGATGCTGCCGATGCTGTTCTGGGCGGTGACGTCGAGGCCGCCTATGCCGAGGTGGACGGCTTCGCGGGTGATGTCGGCGGCTTGGGCGGCGCAATCCACCGCTTCGCGGATGGCGGCGCTCAAGGCGGCGGCGTCGGTGACGACGCCTTTGGCGAAGCCGGCGCAGGGTACGGTGCCGCTGCCGAGGATGCGGATGTGGCCATTCTCTTTCGCGGCGGCCAATGCTTTGACGGCACTGGTGCCAATATCAACCCCTAGTATGAATTTACCGGCCATACCGTACCTCGTGTAGCATATATTGTGGTTCCTTTCAGTTATGTTTCTATATGTTTGGCATTTTCCCTTTTTTGGGCAAAAAAAAAGTTGTAAACCGGTTAGAAATTTGCAAGCAGGCGCCCTCTCCCCTGCCCTACCGCGGGTAAAACGTCTCCCCGGAATGGCGAGCGGCCGTTCAGTACCGTCCAGATGCAAGGCGGACCGAGGACGCGCAGCGACGCGTACTCGGAACGTACGCTAGCAAGCGCCCGGAGGGCCAACGCAGCAGATGGGCGGTAATCAACGGCCGCCAATGTTATTTCTTAAGAAAGTATCTACGGATGATGGCTAGGTTTTGGAAGATCCTGAGTCCAAACGCCAGGAGCGCCACGTAGTACAGGTCGATGCCGAGGCGTTCGCCGATGTAGACGAGGCCGGCGGCCATGAGGGCGTTGGTGAAGAAGCCGGTTATGAAGACGGTGTTGTCGAATTTCTCTTCGATGCCGGCGCGCAGGCCGCCGAAGACGGAGTCAAGCGAGGCGAGGAGGGCGACGGACATGAATTTGGCGTATTCGAAGGGGACGTTGATGGGGAAGGTTAAGCCGATGATGACGCCAAGGAGGAGGCCGACGATTGGCAGGGTCATTTATTTGCCCTCCTGTACGGGTTTGGCGTACTGGAACTGCATGACGCCTTTGTAGGCCGGAATTTTGACGAGGTCCTGCTTTTTGACGCCGACCTGGATGCCCCAGAATTGGAGGGTTTCGATGACGCCGCCGCGCAGTTTGAGGGCGCTTTCCAGCGTCTTGGGTTCGCCGATGGCCGATATTTCGTAGGGCGGGGAGTAGCGGGTGTTGTTGACCGACAGGGTGGGGCCGGCGCAGCGGATTTCAGAGCTGGCGATGAGGCGCTGGTCGTTGATGGAGATGGCCTCGGCCCCGGCAGCCCTGAGTTCGTTGATGACTTTGAGGATGTCGTCGTCGTGGATGAGGTAGAGGTTGGCGTTTTCGCCCGGTTTGGCGGGCCGTTTGCTGTCGTCGATGGTGACGATGACGCCGGGTCCTTCTACCGGCAGGAGTCCGGCCCCCATTTTGACCCGCTGCAGTTCGCGGTTGGTGGCTTCGGTTCCTGTAGCGGTGCGCAGCGCGTAGACTTCGCTGAGGAGGGCTTCCCGCTCTTTTTCGACTTTGCTGAGCTGCTGGGAGAGGTCTTCGACGCGCTGGTAGGGGACGGAGGCCTTGATGTCCTGGGTGGTGCGGAACTGGACGGCGAGCATGACGCCCAGAACGACGCACACCATGGCGATGGCCGCCTGGCCCTGCTTGATGGGCAACAATTCGTTTCACTCCTTGCGCGGGGTTTGCTTGAATTTTATGTACGGGGAGGCGTAGTTGAGGTCGATGTATTCGATCACGGCTTTTTTGTCGCCGATGTTTTCGAGGATTTCGCGGGTCAGCTTGGCTTTGTCGGGCAGCCGGTCGGGTTGGCCGAGGCGGATGGTGACGGCCTGGAGGGTGTAGGCGACGAGGTCGCCGTTGGTTTTGATGTTGACTTCCGATAGTTTGCCGAGCGTGGCTTCGTCGAGGTCGGCGAGGTAGGCGAGGACGTTTTTCGCCGCCGGGAGAGAGGCGGTGTCGCCGATGTAGATCGTGCCGAGCCTTACGCCGGTGATGAGGGGGACGTCGAGCTTTTTGATGTTTTTGACGGCGGTCATGACGATGCCCTGTTTGTCGAGCTGGACGAAGCCGTAGGAGCAGGCGACCCAGGCGACGGGCTGGCGTTCGCTGACGCTGATGACGATGGTGGCGGGGAGTTGCCTGGTGACTTCGGCGGCATCGATGCGCAGGTCGCGGAGCAGGCGCTTTTGGATGGTGCCGGTGTTGAGACGGAAGATGTTGATTTCGGAGGGGATGCCGGCGATGCCGAATATGTCTTCGCGGGTGATGTATTTGTTGCCGTCGACGACGATGTCGCCGACGGTGAAGTAGGCGGAGTTGACGAACAGGAAGGCGGCGATGGCGGCGGCGAGGACGACCAGCATGACGGCGAGGGTGCGGGCCGAGACCTTTCGCCCGCCCTGCTGCCGAGGTTGCTCCTCTTGCCAAGTGTCCATGCGATCCTCCCGGGCCAGGCTGTTATTATGTAATTATACACTATAGGGGACGGGTTTGAAATATGGAAAATGTTTATGTTTGGAAAAATTTTACATAAAATTCAAAGTTGTCCCTGAAACAGCGAGCGGGCGTTCAGAAGCCCCCAGATGCTAGGCAGCCCGAGGACGCGCAGCGACGCGTACTCGGAACGTACGCTAGCAAGCGCCCGGAGGGCTAACAACGCAGATGGGGGCTTATCAACGCTCGCCTAATTTTACGCCATAAGGAGTATTTGTTCGCAGAGGTCGGCGAAGGATATCCCCGCGGCGGCGGCCGCTTTCGGCACGAGGCTGGTGGCGGTCATGCCGGGGATGGTGTTGACTTCGAGGACGTAGGGGGTGCCGGCGGCGTCGAGCATTACGTCGACGCGGCTGACGCCGCGGCAGCCGAGGAGGACGAAGGCGGCGAGGGCTTCGCGCTGTACGGCGCTGGTGGTGGCGGCGTCGAGCGGGGCGGGACAGAGGTAGTCGGTGGCGCCTTTGGTGTATTTGGAGGCGTAGTCGTAGCGGCCGGAATGGGGTACGATTTCGATGATGGGCAGGGCGCGCGGGGCGTCGGTGCCGAGGATGGTGACGGTGAGTTCTTTGCCGTTGATGAATTGTTCGATGAGGACTCGGTCGTCGTATTTGAAGGCGGTGTCAAGGGCGGCGGCGAGGGCTTCCGCGGCTTCGACGATGGTGACGCCGAGGCTGGAGCCCTGGGTGGCGGGCTTGACGACGACGGGCAGGCCGAAGGCGGCGACGATTTCGGCGGCGAGGGGGCGGGCTTTGGCGTCGGCGGCGGCGTAGAGGCAGGAGTGGGGCGTGCTGATGCCGGCCTGGAGGAAGAGGCGCTTGGTGAAGCCTTTGTCCATGGCGAGGGCGCTGGCGAGGACGCCCGAGCCTGTGTAGGGGAGGCCGAGGAGTTCGAGGGCGCCTTGGAGGAGGCCGTCTTCGCCGTATTTGCCGTGGATGGCGTTGAATACGACCTGGGCACCGGCGTCGCGGAGTTGTTCGATGAACCGGCGGGGCTCGAGGTCGATGCCTACGGCGTCGTAGCCTTTTTCCTGCAGGGCGGCGAGGATGCCGCGGCCGGTGTTGAGCGAGACTTCCCGCTCAGCCGACGGCCCGCCCATGACGACAGCGATGCGTTTGTTTTTCATAGAATAAGACCTCCTGTCGGAAAACGTTACTGTCGTTCTTTATGTATTGGCGAGCGGGCGTTCAGAAGCCGCCAGATGCTAGGCGGCTCTTCCGGGCGTGCCGCGACGCGTACTCGGAACGTACGCTAGCAAGCGCCCGGAGAGCCAACAACGCAGATGGTGGCTTATCAACGCCCGCCAATGTCAAGGGCTACGTCTGACGATTTTGGCGCCGATGCCTTGGAGTTTTTTCTCCAGCATTTCGTAGCCGCGGTCGATGTGGTAGACTTGTTCGATTTCGCTGATGCCTTCGGCGGCGAGGGCGGCGAGGACGAGAGCGGCGCCGGCCCGCAGGTCGGGGGCGGCAACGATGGCGCCGGAGAGTTTGGGGACGCCGCGGATTACGGCGGTGCGGCCTTCGACTTTGATTTTGGCGCCCATGCGGCCGAGTTCGTCGATGTGTTTGAAGCGGTTTTCGAAGACGGTTTCGGTGATGATGCTGGTGCCTTTGGCGATGGTGAGCATGGCAAGGGTGGGGGCCTGCAGGTCGGTGGGGAAGCCGGGAAAGGGCAGTGTTTTGATGTCGACGCCCCGCAGTTCGCCGCCGCGGATGCGGATGCTGCCGCTGCCGACGTCGAGGCGGGCGCCGATTTCCTGCAGTTTGTCGATGGCGGTGAAGAGGTGTTCGGGGATGACGCCGTCGACGACGATGTCGCCGCGGGTGATGGCCCCGGCGGTGAGGAAGGTGCCGGCTTCGATGCGGTCGGGGATGACGGCGTGTTCGGCGGCCGCGAGGCGCGCGACGCCGTCGACGCGGATGGTGTCGGTGCCGGCGCCGGTTATTTGGGCGCCCATTTTGTTGAGGAAGGATTGGAGGTCGGCGACTTCGGGCTCGCGGGCGGCGTTGCGGATTATGGTGGTGCCGTCGGCGACGGCGGCGGCCATCATGGCGTTTTCGGTGGCGCCGACGCTGGGGAAGTCGAAGTTGATTTCGCCGCCGGTGAGGTGGACGGCTTCGGCGTCGATGAAGCCGCTGCGGTCTTTGACTACGGCGCCGATTTTTTCCAGGGCTTTGAGGTGGAGGTTGATGGGCCGCGGCCCGATGGCGCAGCCGCCTGGGAAGGAGAGCCGTACTCTGCGGAAGCGGCCGAGGAGCGGCCCCATGAGGAATACCGAGGCTCTCATTTCCCGCATGAGGTGTTCGGGGATTTCTTCTTTGTTGATGTTGGTGGTGTCGATGATGAGGCTGCCGTTCTCGCGGTAGATTTTGGCCCCCAGCAGGGTGAGGATGTCTTGCATCATGGTGATGTCCCTGAGCTGGGGGATGTTGTGGAGGACGCTCACGCCGGTGGAGAGCAGCGTGGCGGCCATGAGCGGCAGGGTGGCGTTTTTGGCGCCGTTTACTTTTACGTGACCGGAAAGTTGTACTTCCCCGGCGACGATAAATTTCTCCATCGTCTTCCCCTCCCCAGAAAAGTACAATCACCCGCAAATGTTCAAATAAGCAAAGCAAGGACCGAGGGTGGTTTATTTGTATTTTTGCGCGAGCCGCTCGACGAGTTCTTCGCCGCTGAGGTAGATGTTGCCCGCGCCCATGGTCATGACGAGGTCGCCGGGCTCGGCGATCTCGGAGAGGTAGCGGGCGATGTTGGCTTTGTCGGCGATGTAGGTGACTTTGCGGGCGGTCTGGCGCTCGATTTCTTCTTTGAGGGTTTCGCCGCTGATACCTGGTATGGGTTGTTCGCCGGCGGAGTAGACGTCGGTGAGGATGAGGAGGTCGGCGTTGGTGAAGGCGCCGCCGAATTCCTGGCGGAGGAATTTGGTCCGCGTGTAGCGGTGGGGCTGGAAGACGCAGATGAGGCGCCGCGGGTTGACGTCGCGGGCGGCGGCCAGCGTGGTGGCGATTTCGGTGGGGTGGTGGGCGTAGTCGTCGACGACCCAGATGCCGCCGACGCGGCCTTTGGTTTGGAAGCGGCGCTTGACGCCCTGGAACTGGGCGAGCCCGGCGGCGACCTGGTCGAAGCTGAGGCCGGTGCGGAGGCCGACGGCGACGGCGGCCAGCGAGTTGGCGACGTTGTGGCGGCCGGGAACGTTTATTTCGACGGTGCCGAGCGGCTGCCCGCGATCGATGGCCTGGTAGGTGGTGGTGGTGCCGCGGGTTTGGATGGCGGCGGCGGTGTAGTCGGCGTCGCCGTCCAGGGCGTAGGATATGTAGGGGCGGCCGCAGCGGGAAGCGATGTCGCGCACGTGGTGGTTGTCGAAGCAGAGGACGGCCAGGCCGTCGGCGGCGGGCAGTTTGCCGAGGAAGGCGGCGAAGGCGGCCAGGATGTTGTCCATGGTGCCGTAGTGGTCCATGTGGTCGTTTTCGATGTTGGTGACGACGGCGATTTTGGGGTTGAGCTTGAGGAAGGAGGCGTCGCTTTCGTCGGCTTCGGCGACAAGCCATTTGCCGGCGCCGAGTTTGGCGTTGCCGTTGAGGTAGTCGATGTCGCCGCCGATGATGATGGTGGGGTCGAGGCCGGCTTTTTCCAGCATGAGGGCGATCATGGAGGTGGTGGTGGTTTTGCCGTGGGCGCCGGCGACGGCGATGCCGCGCCGTTCGTCCATGAGGGCGGCGACCATGTCGGCGCGGTGGAAGACGGGGAGGCCGCGGGCTTTGGCGGCGGCTACTTCGGGGTTGCTGCCGGCGATGGCGGTGGAGACGACGATGGCTTGCGCGTCTTCGAGGTTGGCGGCGTCGTGGCCGAGGAAGATTTTGGCGCCGAGCTGCTGGAGCCTGTGGACGGATTCTGATTTGGCGATGTCGGAGCCACTGACGGCGTAGCCTTTGGCCAAAAGTACTTTGGCGATGGCGCTCATGCCGGCGCCGCCGATGCCGACGAAGTGGATGCGGTGTAGGTTGTCGAGCACGGAGTTCTCCCCTTTCCTGCCTGACGGCGCCTCCAGCGATGTTATTGTATGCGGGGGGCGGCGGTTATGTGCCTTGGTTTCAAGGGCGGCCGGCGAGGTCGACGGCCAGGGCGGCGATGGCGGCGGCGGCGTCCGGGCGGCCGAGGGCCCGGCTGGCGGCGGCCATGGCTTTGAGCCTGTCCGCGTCGCCGAGCAGGGTTTCTAAAGTGTCGGCGAGCAGCCCGCCGCTGAGGTCGGCGTCGCGGATGACGACGGCGGCGCCGCGGCTTTCGAGGACGCGGGCGTTGAATTCCTGGTGGTTTTCGGCGGCGTGGGGGTAGGGTATGAGGACGGCCGGGATGCCGCGGACGGTGAGTTCGGCGAGGCCGATGGCGCCGGCGCGGAAGACGGCGATGTCGGCGGCGGCGAGGGCCTGGGGCATGTTGTAGAGGTAGGGCACGATACTAATATTTCCAGTTTTGGCAGGGTCTATTCCCTGCCGGCCAAGGAGGCCAACTATGTTATTATACTCCCCGCTGCCGGCGGCGTGCAAGATTTGTATGTCCGGGCGGCCGGCGAAGCGGGCGTGGACGTCGGCCATGGCGGTGTTGATGCTGCGGGCGCCGCGGCTGCCGCCGGCGACGAGGACGGTGAGTTTGTCGGCGGCGAGGCCGAGGGCGGCCAGGCTTTCGGCGCGGGTGGCGGTGATGATGTCGCGGCGCACGGGGTTGCCGGTGACGATAACCTTGTCCCGATTTGCGCCGAAGTTTTGGGCCGCTTCGTCGTAACCGACGGCGATCTTGGCGACGAAGCGGGCGAGGATGCGGTTGGTGACGCCGGGGATGACGTTCTGCTCCTGGATGAGGGTAGGGATGCCGAGGAGGCTGGCGGCGAGGAGGACGGGGCCGCAGACGTAGCCGCCGGTGCCGATGACGATGTCGGGCCGGAAGCGGCGGACGAGGGCGAAGGAGGCGACCAGGCCGGCGGCGGTGCGGAGGAGGGCGCGGAGGTTGCCCCAGGTGAGGCGGCGCTCGAGGCCGCCGGCGTCGACGGTGGCGAAGGGGAGGCCTTCTTTGGGGACGATGTCGGCTTCGAGGCCTTCTCTGGTGCCGACGAAGAGGATGTCGGCGGGGTGGGCTTCTTTGATGGCGCGGGCGATGGTGAGGGCGGGGTAGATGTGGCCGCCGGTGCCGCCGCCGGATATGATTATTTTCATAGGTTATCTCCTCGGACAGTACATTTGGGAGGACGGCGGGGCACGGGGCCGCCGAAGCGGGCAACCAGCCGACTCCGTAGCTCCGGCCGAACGCGCCGTAGCACTTGCGCCGACTCCGCCGCGCCACCGCCAAAATCACGTCCATGTTCATTTGTCGGTTCTCGCGGCCGTCCATGGCCGCTCGCGCGGTGTCGTTAGCGGCGCTGGCGTGGACGGCGCGTATTCGCCCTCCGCAAAGTCGCCGGCCGGTTGCCCGCTCCGGCGTTCCACAGTTCGGCGTTTCTACTTTAAACTGACGTAGCGGGAGATGTTTAATAATATCCCGACGCCGGCGAGGGTGAATATGAGGGCGGAGCCGCCGAAGCTGAGGAATGGGAGGGGTATGCCGGTGACGGGCATGGAGGCGGTGACGACGGCGATGTTCATGAGCGCCTGGACGATGATCATGCTGGTGAGGCCGGCGGCGAGGATGCTGCCGTAGGTGTCGGGGGCGGCGATGGCGACTTTGAGGCCGCGCCAGGCGAAAAGGAAGAAGAGGACGATGACGGTGACGGTGCCGATGAGGCCGAGTTCTTCGCCGATGATGGCGAAGATGAAGTCGGTGTGGGGCTCGGGCAGGTAGAGGAATTTTTCCCGGCTGCGGCCGAGGCCGACGCCGAACAGGCCGCCGGAGCCGATGGCGTAGAGGGACTGGATGATGTGGTAGCCGCTGTCCAAAGGGTCGGCCCACGGGTCGCTGAAGGCGAAGAGGCGGCGCAGGCGGTAGGGCTCGACGATGATGGCGGCGACGACGCCGGCGACGCCGGTGAGGCCGAGCGAGGCGAGGTGGGCGATTTTGGCGCCGGCGGTGAAGAGGAGGACGAAGACGGTGCCGCCGATGGCGAGGGCGGTGCCGAGGTCGGGCTCTTTGAGGATGAGGCCGAAGACGACGAGGAGGGTGGCGAGCTGGGGCAGGAGGCCGCGGACGAAGCTGGTGATTTTGTCCTGGTTGCGGGCCAGGCTTTCGGAGCAGAAGAGGACCATGCTGAGTTTGGCGATTTCGGACGGCTGGAGGTAGATTGAGCCGAAGCCCAGCCAGCGGCGGGCGCCGTTGACGACTTTGCCGAGGCCGGGGACGAGGACGAGGACGAGGAGGACGAGGGTGACGAGGATGATGGGCTTGGCAAGGCGCCGCCAGGCATGGTAGTCGATGTTCATGGTAAAGAGCATGGCGGCGATGCCGAGGGCCGCCCAGATGAGCTGGCGCTTGAGGAAGTAGTAGCCGTCGCCGTAGTTGACATGGGCCGAGACGGCGCTGGAGCTGTAGACCATGACGACGCCGATGGCCAGGAGAGCCAGCACCGCGAAGAATATGACGAAGTCTGGTGACTGGGGTCTGACCGCCACGTTTTTTCCCTCCTAACTAAGGCGGCGTACCAGGTCTTTGAAGATTCTCCCCCGTTCTTCGTAGTTGTTGAATTGGTCGTAGCTGGCGCAGGCCGGCGAGAGAAGGACGAGCTGGGGCGGGCGGGCAAGGGTGCGGGCGAGGGCGACGGCGGCCGCCAGGTCGGCGACGTGGTGGATGTTTTTGACGCCGTGCCGCTCGGCCGCGGCCGCGAAGCGCGCGGCCGCCTCGCCGAGGAGGATGAGGTGGTCGACTTTGTCGCGGGCGAGGCTCATGAATTCGCCGAGGTCGGTGTTTTTGTCGCGGCCGCCGGCGATGAGGATGATGTGGGCGGGGAAGGCTTCGAGGGCTTTGATGGAGGATTCGGGGTTGGTGGCTTTGGAGTCGTTGTACCAGGTGACGCCGTTTATGGTTTCGACCGGTTCGATGCGATGCTCGACGCCGGGGAAGGAGGCGAGGACTGCGGCCATGGCCTGGGGCCGGGCGCCGGCGAAGTAGGCGGCGGCGCAGGCGGCGAGGGCGTTTTCGACGTTGTGGGCGCCGGGGATTCTGAGGGTTGCGAGGGGGCAGATGTCGATGGTTTCGCCCTGCCAGATCAGCCTGATGTTGCCGTCGGCGACGAAGACGCCCGCAGGCAGGCGGACGGTGCGGCTGAAGTAGACGACCTGGGAGGGGGCGCGGGCGGCCATGCCGCGCACGGCCGGGTCGTCGAAGTTTAAGATGAGGTAGTCTTCGCCGGTCTGGTTGGCGAAGATGCGTTCTTTGGCGGCCTGGTAGCCGGCGAGGTCGCGGTGGCGGTCGATGTGGTCGGGGGTGAGGTTCAAGATGGCGGCGATGTGGGGCCGGAAGGTGGCGGCGCCTTCGAGCTGGAAGCTGGAGATTTCGGCGACGATGACGCCGCCCTGTTCCACGCCTTGTACTTCGGCGGAGAGGGCCTGCCCGATGTTGCCGCCGACTTTCGTCTTCTTCCCGGCGGCGGCGAGGATTTCACCGGTGAGGGTGGTGGTGGTGGTTTTGCCGTTGGTGCCGGTGATGGCGACGATGGGGGCTTTGGCGAGGCGGTAGGCGACTTCGATTTCGCTTATGACGGCGATGCCGCGGCTTTGGGCGGCGGCGACGAGGGGGATGTAGATGGAGATGCCGGGGGAGAGGACGAGGATGTCGGTGCCGTCCAGCAGCGATTCGTCCTGGCGGCCGAGGGCGAGTTCGACGCCGGCCGCGGCCAGGCCGGCGGTGTCGTGTTTGAGTTGGTCGGCGGTCTTGGCGTCGCTGAGGGTGACGGCAGCGCCGAGGCCGCGCAGGATGCGGGCGACGGAGATGCCGCTGATGGCGGCGCCGAGGACGAGGATTTTTTTGCCGTTAAATTCCGATGCCATTATTTTATTCCTCCCTGACTGGCGACGAAGATTATCAGGCTGAGTACGGCGAAGACGGCGCCGGCCAGCCAGAATACGGCGACGACTTTTGTTTCCGGCCAGCCGCCGAGTTCGAAGTGGTGGTGGATGGGGCTCATGCGGAAGACGCGTTTGCCGGTGGTTTTGAAGGAGATGACCTGGATGATGACGGAGAGGGCTTCGAGGACGAAGACGCCGCCGATGACGACGAGCAGCAGTTCGGTCTTGGTGAGGACGGCGACGGCGGCCAAGGCGCCGCCGAGGGCGAGCGAACCGGTGTCGCCCATGAAGACTTTGGCGGGATGGGCGTTGTAGCGGAGAAAACCGAGGGTGGCGCCGGCGAGGGCGAGGCAGAAGACGGCCAGCGACTGTTTGTCGAAGGCGAGGGCGATGACGGCGTAGGCGGCGGCGGCGATGGTGGTGGTGCCGGCGGCGAGGCCGTCGAGGCCGTCGGTGAGGTTGACGGCGTTGGTGGTGCCGAGGAGGACTAGGAAGATGAGGATGTAGTAGAGGGGGCCGAAGTCGATGTTGGCGCCGAGGAAGGGTATCCACAGGTCGGTGCCGCGGCCGAAGTAGGTGGTGGCGATGTAGGCGAGGGCGATGGCCATGATGATCTGGCCGAGGATTTTTTCCCGCGCCCTGAGGCCGAGGTTGCGTTTGAGGACGACTTTGATGTAGTCGTCGAGGAAGCCGATGAGCCCGTGGCCGAGGGTGACGAAGAGGGCGAGCCAGACTTCGGCGCTGCGGCCGGCGAAGACGAGGACCGGGATGACGAAGGCGGCGAGGATGAGGAGGCCGCCCATGGTGGGGGTGCCGGCTTTGGCCTGGTGGCTCCGGGGGCCTTCTTCGCGGATGCTCTGGCCGAATTTGAGGCGGCGCAGGGCGGGGATGAGGAGCGGGCCGAGGGCGAGGGCGATGAGGAAGGCCGTAGCCGCGGGGTAGATAAGTTGTTGCATTTGGTGGATACCTCCAAGATACCGGACCTAAAATGGACTGTGCAAGGCTGTCTAGTAAGCTCCAGATGCACGTTCTTATTACATCAGCTTTGTCAGCGTTCAATGCTTTCTGGTGATGGTCAGTACGATCAGTGTGCGGGGCGCACCGGGAGCAACGCCGCAGATGGACTTAATAGACAGCATCCCCTGTTATTTGAATATATCCAGCATTTTCTCCATTTTCATGCCGCGGGAGCCTTTGACCAGTACGGTGTCGCCGGGGCGGAGGAGCTTGCGCAGGGCTTCGGCGGCGTCGGCGTGGCCGGAGCAGGCGACGGCTACTTTGACGCCGCCGTCGAGGGCGGCGGCGGCGATGTGGGCGGCCGCTTCGCCGACGGTGACGACGACCTGGACGCCGGTGTCGGCGAGCTGCTCGCCTACGCGGCGGTGGGCGTCTTCGGTCATTTCGCCGAGTTCGAGCATGTCGCCGAGGACGGCGACTTTGCGGCCGACGGCGACCATGGCGAGGGTGTCGATGGCGGCCTGCATGGACAGGGGACTGGCGTTGTAGGCGTCGTTGATGACGGTGTAGGGGCCGATGGCCTCGATGGCGAGGCGCATGGCGCCGGGCTGGAAGGTGGCGATGCCGGCGCGGATCTCGTCGGGGCTGAGGCCAAGTTCGAGGCCGACGGCGAGGGCGGCGAGGGCGTTGTAGATGTTGTGGCGGCCGACGGCCGGCACGGTGACGGGGAAGCGGCCGCCAGGATGGATGCAGTCGAAGGCGGTGTCGCGTTCGCCGGGGACGATGTTGCCGGCCTGCACGGCGGCGCCGGGGCCGAGGCCGTAGAGGACGCAGCGGGCTTTGGCCTTGGCTTCCATGGCGCGGACGAGGGGGATGTCGGCGTTGAGGATGACGAGGCCGGCCGCCGGGATGGCTTCGACGAGTTCGCCTTTGGCGGCGGCGATGTTTTCGATGCTGCCGAGGATTTCGATGTGGGTTTCGCCGACGTTGGTGATGACGGCGACGGTGGGGGCGGCGATGGCGGCCAGGCGGCCGATCTCGCCGCGGGCGCGCATGCCCATTTCGACGACGGCGGCCTGGTGATCGGCGGCGAGGGCGAGGATGGTGAGCGGCAGGCCGATGTCGTTATTGTAGTTAGCTTCGGTTTTGAGGACGCGCCAGCGCCCGGAGAGGACGGCGGCGATCATGTCTTTGGTGGTGGTTTTGCCGTTGGAGCCTGTTATCGCCACAAGTGGGAGGGTGAAGCGCCGGCGGTGGTAGCCGGCGAGGCCCTGGAGGGCGGCGAGGGTGTCGGCGACGAGGATGGCGGCGGTTTTTTCGGGGACGTAGGCGTCGCGGCTGGAGATGACGACGCCGGCGGCGCCGTTTTCGACGGCCCGCAGGATGAAGTCGTGGCCGTCGAATTTTTCGCCTTTGAGGGCGACGAAGAGGTTGCCGCGCTTGATGGTGCGGGTGTCGGTGGATACGCCGCTGAACGACGGCCGGCGGGCGGGACCGAGCAAGGAGCCGCCGGTGGCTTCGAGGGCTTGGTCGACGGTGAATTCGGCCATCAGTTCGCCTCCTTGATGATTTCCCGGGCGACGGCCCGGTCGTCGAAGTCGATGGTCCGGTCTTTGAGGATCTGGTAGGTTTCGTGGCCTTTGCCGGCGATGACGACGAGGTCGTCGGGGCGGGCGAGGCCGAGGGCGCGGGCAATGGCCTGCCGCCGGTCGGCGATTATTTCGTAGCCTTTGGCGGCGGTTTGCTTTTCTTTGAGGCCGGCTTCGATTTCGGCGAGGATGGCGGCCGGGTCTTCGCTGCGGGGGTTGTCGGAGGTGGCGATGACGATGTCGCCGTAGTCCATGGCCAGCCGCCCCATGATGGGCCGCTTGGTGCGGTCGCGGTCGCCGCCGCAGCCGAAGACGACGAGGATGCGGCGGGTGGCGAGCTGGCGGGCGGTGCGGAGGATGTTTTCGAGGCCGTCGGGGGTGTGGGCGTAGTCAACGATGACGGTGTAGGGCTGGCCGGCGTCGACGAGTTCGAAGCGGCCGGGGACGCTGGTAAATTCCTCGAGGGCCTGTTTGACGATAGCGGGGGCGATGCCTTCGGCGCAGGCGGCGCCGACGGCGGCCAGGACGTTGTAGACGTTGAAGATGCCGGTTATTTTGAGGTCGAGCGGCAGGTCGCCGTGCGGGCTTTTTACGGTGAAGGAGGCGCCGCGAGCCCGGACGTCGATGGCGGCGGCGGTGAGGTCGGCGGGGCGCTCGACGCCGTAGGTGAGGCGGCGGCAGCCGCAGGCGGCGAGGATGGCGGCCGCGGCGGGGTCGTCGGCGTTGACGACGGCGGTCTTATGCGTTTTAGCGCCGGGGGCCGAGACCAGGCGGAAGAGTTCGGCCTTGGCGGCGAGGTAGTTTTCGAAGGTGAGGTGGAAGTCGAGGTGGTCGCGGGTGAGGTTGGTGAAGACGCCGGTGTCGAATTCGCTGCCGCTGACGCGGCCGAGGGCGAGGGCGTGGGAGGAGACTTCCATGACGACGTGGCTGATGCCGGCGGCGGCCATGTCGGCGAAGAGGGCCTGGAGGTCGATGACGTCGGGGGTGGTGTTTTTGACCGGCAGGACGGTGTCGCCGATGAGGGTGTGGATGGTGCCGATGAGGCCGACGCGGTGGCCGGCGCGGCGGAGGATAGCGCGGATGAGATGGGTGGTGGTGGTTTTGCCGTTGGTGCCGGTGACGCCGATGAGGCGGAAGCGGCGGCTGGGGTGGTCGTAGAAGTAGGGAGCGATGGCGAGCATGGCGGCGCGGCTGTCGGGGACTTTGAGGACGGTGACGCCGCTTGCCACGGGTATGTCCTTGTCGATGAGGACGGCGGCCGCGCCCTGGCGGCAGGCGGCGCCGACGTAGTCGTGGCCGTCCGCCTTGCTGCCGGCGAGGGCGATGAAGAGGGCGCCGGGCTTGACGGCCCGCGAGTCATAGGCGAGGGAGGTGATTTCGCGGGCCGCGTCGCCGCTGATGAGCACTTCCTGGAGTTGGGCGGCGAGTTGTTGCACGGTTTTGGACATGGTAGCCTCCTGCGGAACTATGGTGCCAAGGGCTTTATATTAGTATTGCCATCATTGGAAAATTTAGCCGTATCGCCGAAATGTACGGTGACTTTGCTGCCGGGGACGGCTTTGTCGCCGGGCGGGGGGTCCTGGCGGTCGGCGCCGGCGCTGCCGCCGGCGGGGGCGATGAGGAGGCCGAGGTCGGCGAGCAGGCCGGTGGCTTCGCGGGGGGTGAGGCCGGTGAGGTCGGGTACGGTGACTTCGCCGGCGGGGTAGCGGGGGGTCTGGGTGTAGAGGAGGACGCTGGCGCCGGCGGGCAGGCGGCTAAGCGGTTTGGGGACCTGGTCGGCGACCCTGTCGCCGGTTTCTTCGGTCCGGGCGGCGAGGCCGGCGGCTTTAAGTTCGCGGACGGCGTCGGCGACCGGCAGGTTTATGACGGGCGGGACGGTGACGTGGGCTTCGGGGGCGTCTTTGCCGGCCGGGCCGCCCTGGGGGGCGACCTGGAGGTATTGGAGGATGTCGTGGATGACGGCGCCGAAGACGGGGGCGGCGATGAGGCCGCCGTAGTATGGGCCGACAGGTTCGTCGATGATGACGAGGAGGGCGATGCGGGGGCTGTCGGCGGGGGCGAAGCCTACAAAGGAGGCGACGTAGCGGTCGGGGGCGTAGCCCCCCTCCCCTACTTTCTGGGCGGTGCCGGTTTTGCCGGCGATACGGAAGCCTTCGGTGTAGGCGTTTCTGCCTGTTCCTTCTTCCACAACTTTTTCCAAAATTCCTTTAACGGTTTGGGCGGTTTTCGCTTCGAGCACGCGGGCGACCGGGTCGGGGGCGAAGGCGCGGGTGACGCGGCCTTCGGCGTCGTGGACCTCGCGCACGATCTGGGGGCGCAGAAGCATGCCGTCGTTGGCGATGGCGGCGGCGGCAGTGACTAGCTGGACGGGGGTGACGGCGATGCTTTGGCCGATGGCCATGGTGGCGATGTTGATGGGCTTGACTTTGGCATGGTCGATCATGAGGCCGCGGGCTTCGCCGGGCAGGTCGACGCCGGTGGGCTTGTTGAAGCCGAAGGCGGCTATATAGCGGTAAAAGGCGTCGGCGCCCAGGCGCAGGCCGACATTGACGAAGCCGACGTTGCAGGAGTTTTTGACGACTTCTACGAAGCTCTGGCTGCCGTGGCCGCCGTGGCGCCAGCAGTGGATGTGGCGCCCTTGGACTTCGATGACGCCGGGGTCGAAGAAGCGGTCTTCGGGCCGGACGACTTTTTCGCCGAGGGCGGCGGCGGTGGTGATGATTTTGAAGGTGGAGCCGGGCTCGTAGGCGTTGGAGATGGCGTTGTTGCGCCACAGCTTGGGGGGGAAGGCGGCGAAGTCGTTGGGGTCGTAGTCGGGTTTGTTGGCGAGGGCGAGGATTTCGCCGCTGGCCGGGTCGATGGCGATGATGCTGACCTGCTTGGCCTGGGTTTCGCGCAGGACTTTCTCGAGTTCGCGTTCGACGATCTGCTGGATGACGGTGTCGATGGTGAGGTAGATGTTCTGGCCGGGCGCGGGCGGGGCGAAGCGGTGGGTGGCGGACGGTATCTCGCGGCCGCGGGCGTCGTATTCGATAACGATGGCGCCGGGGCGGCCGCGGAGGTAGCTGTCGAAGGTGAGTTCGACGCCGTCGAGGCCCTGGCTGTCGATGCCGGTGAAGCCGAGAACGTGGGCGGCGAGACGGCCTTGCGGGTATTTGCGGCGGTTCTCCTGGGTGAGGCCGATGCCCGGCAGGCCCAGTTTGCGCACTTCCAGGGCGGTGACGGCGTCGATCTTGCGTTTGATCCATAGGAAGGACTGGCGCTTTTTGAGCTTGGCGGCCAGGGCTTCCTGGTCCAAAGTCAAAATAGCAGCCAATCTGGCTGCCGTTTCTTCGGGGTTGCGTATTTCGGCGGGGATGGCGTATACCGATTCGCTGCTGACGCTGACGGCGAGTTCGCGGCCGTGGCGGTCGTAGATTACGCCGCGCCGCGCTTCGACGGGTATTTCCCTGATCCGCTGGTCGGTGGCGTTTTCGGCGAGCCAGGGGCTGCGGTAGTACTGCAGGTAAACGAGGCGGCCGACGAGGCCGACCATGACGAAGACGACAAAAAGAAAGAGCACCGCGGCTCGTCGGCGGATGGTGACATGTGCGACCGATGCCAAGCGCTTCCTCCCCCATCAAAGATTTTAGCGCCGTTTGCTCGCCTCCGCTTTTTTCATCAGGCCGCCCGCCTTGGCGACTTGGCCGCCGGCTTCGCCGCCCGCGGACGGGACGACGGTGGCATAGTAGGCGGTCTGCGGCGTCACCATGCCGAGTTGGCTGGTGGCGATCTGCTGGATGCGCTGCGGGGATTTGAGCTTGGCGATTTCCAAGCGCAGGAGGTCGTTGTCCTTTTCCAGTCTGGCGGCCTGGGCTTTCATCTCCACGAGGCTGTAGCCGGTGCGCACCATCATTTCGCTGTGGACGGTGATGAGCATGGCAAGGGCGGCAGCCAGCAGGATGAGCTGCAGAAATTGTTTGCGGAGGCTCGGATACGGATGCGGCCTGGCGACGGGCGCCGGGGCCGGAGTTGGCCCGGGCTGCCACATCCACTCCTCTTGGCGTTTCAATAACATAGTATTTGCCCTCCCTGGAAATTAGAACATGGCCTTCCGTGATTATACTTTTTCCGCCACCCGCAGCTTGGCGCTGCGGGAGCGGGGGTTGGCCGCCAGCTCGGCCGGCGATGGGGGGACCGGCTTGCCGAGGGCCTTGACCTTGGGGGTGTTGCCGCAGACGCAGATGGGGAGATCGCGGGGGCAGATACAGCCTTTGGCGAGGGTTTGGATGGTTTGCTTGGCGATGCGGTCTTCGAGGGAATGGAAGGTGATGACGCCCAGCCGGCCGCCGGGGGCGAGCCGTTGTACGGCGGTTTCGAGCGCGTCGCGGAGGATGCCGAGTTCGTCGTTGACGGCGATGCGGATGGCCTGGAAGGTGCGTTTGGCGGGATGGGGCCCTTCACGGCGGGCGGCGGCGGGGATGGCCTGTTTGATGATGTCCGCCAGGGCGGCGGTGGTGGCGATCGGCTGGCGCTGGCGCCCGGCGATGATGGCGCGGGCGATCCTTTTCGCGAACCGTTCTTCGCCGTAGGCGAAGATTATTTCGACCAGGCGGGCTTCGTCCCAGGTGTTGACGATTTCGCGGGCGGTGAGGGCGGCGGCGGGGTCCATGCGCATGTCGAGCGGGCCGTCCTGCATGTAGGAGAAGCCGCGTTCGGCGATGTCGAGCTGGTGGGAGGAGACGCCGAGGTCGAAGAGGATGCCGGTGGCGGCCGGTACGGCGAGTTCGTCGAGGATGGCGGCGAGGCGGGAGAAGTTGCCGCGGACGACGGAGATTTTGCAGGCGGCGCTTTGGAGCCGGGCTTGCGCGGCCTGTATGGCCGCCGGGTCCTGGTCGAGGCCGATGAACCAGGCCGCGGGACTGAGCCGGGCGGTGATCGCGGCGGCGTGCCCGCCGCCCCCCAGGGTGCAGTCGACGTAGACGCCGGCCGGGTCGGTGACGAGGGCGGCGACCGTTTGAGCGAGAAGGACGCTTGTGTGCTGAAATTCCATGTCCGCCTCCGGCTAGATGCCGAGGTCCACCAGATTTTCGGCGATGGTGGCGACCTCGGGGCCAATTCTGGCGTTGTATTCGTCCCAGGCCTCTTTGCCCCAGATTTCGATGCGGGTCGAGACGCCGATGACGACTACGTCTTTGTCGAGTTTGGCGTGTTCCCGCAGGTTGGCGGGGAGGAGCACCCGGCCCTGCTTGTCGGCTTCGAGCTCGGCGGCGCCGGCGAAGAAGAAGCGGACGAAGGCGCGGGCTTCGGGCTTGGCGAGGGGGAGCTGCTTGAGCTTGTTCTCTAGGATGGCCCACTCGGCGGGGCTGTATACGAACAGGCAGTTGTCGAGGCCTTTGGTGGCGATGAATTTTTCGCCGAGGTCTTCGCGGAACTTGGCCGGGAAGATGAGGCGCCCTTTGTTGTCGATGGTGTGGAGATATTCCCCCATGAACACGGCCTCATCACCCCTTTGGCGGTTTTTCTAACCACTTTACCCCACTATCCACCACTTTTATGTTTTATTTCTCGACAAATGAAAAAAATCCTTCCAAAAATTGAAGGATTTTTTATTTTTATTATCTTCTGATGAGTTTTGACCTTACTAAATAATGACTATTCACAAGATATTGTGGCGGTTTTTACCAGGAGCGCCTATATGTATGGGGTCGGCAGGCATTTTGTCGTGAAAAAAAATTTTTTGTAATCCGCAACAGGCGGTTTCCCGCGGCCGAAAGCGGCCGCTATCGTATGATGCCGAGCCGCTCGAGGACGGGGGCGGCGGCGATGCGGCAGTAGAAGGACCGGAAGGTGCGGGAGCTGTGGTATATGGGGATGCGTTCCAGGGCGTAGGGGTCGCTCTCCAAGCCGACCTGGCCGTAGCGGATGGTGAAGGCGGCGCGGTAGCCGGACTGGCGGACGAGTTCTTCGATCTTGAGGTTGTAGGCGCCGGTGGGATAGGCGAAGTAGCGCGGCCTGGCGCCTAGCTGGCGCTCGATTTCGGCGGCGGATGCGGCGAGTTCGCCGGCGATCTGTTCGGGGTCGAGCGTAGTGAGGGGGAGATGGCTGACGGTGTGGGAGCCGAAGACGAAGCCGTTTTTGTGCATTTCGCGCGCTTCGTCCCAGGTGAGGAAGCGGTCGTCGTTGCCGACGAGGTCGGTGACGAGGAAGATGGTGGCGGTGAAGCCGTGTTTTTTGAGGATGGGGTAGGCGTTGGCGTAGTTGTCGCGGTAGCCGTCGTCGAAGGTGATGAGGATGGGCTTGTCGGGGAGGGCGCGGCCGTATTTGAGGTAGCCCATGAGTTGGTCGGGGGTGATGGTGTGGTAGCCGTTGTCGGCCAGGTATCCGACTTGTTCGGCGAATTCGGCGGGGGTGACGGCGAGGGGGTTGTCGATGTCGTCGATTTTGTGGTAGTTGAGGACGGGGATGTCGGTGAGGGCGAAGGGCTGGTGGTGGCGGCCGGCGACGGCATGGGTGCCGCCGACGGAGGCCGCAAGGAGGACGAGCAGCAACAGGCCCAGGCCGCCGGCCAGGAGGCCGTGTTTCTTGCAAAAGTATGTGCACATGCCTTCTCCCCTCCTCTCCCCTGTCACAGCGGAATTGCCGGCTATTTGCAGACGTCGATGACTTCGGCGCCGGTGATTTCTTTGAGGCGGTCGGGGCTGATAGGCAGGGCCGAGTTGGCGGTGCCAGCGGCGGAGTAGACGATGGCGAAGTCCCACAGGCTGCGGTCGAGGTAGAGGGGCACGCCGGGCAGGATGCCGACGGGGGAGACGCCGCCCGGGGGGAAGCCGGTGGCGGTTTCGACGGTGGCCGCGTCGGCGAATTTGACTTTTTTGACGCCCAGGGCTTTGGCGAGGGCTTTGACGTCGGTGCGCCTGTCGCCGCAGGTGGTGAGGAGCACCGGCCGGCCGTCGGCGAGGAAGCAGAGGGTCTTGGCGATCTCGGCCGGGGTGACGCCGAGGGCCTGGGCGGCGAGCTCGGAGTTGTGGGTGCTGCTGTCGAAGAGGATTATTTCGAGGTCGGGGTAGGAGCTGAGAAATTTTTTGACGCGGGCGAGGGGCACGATGGGTTCCTCCTTAGCGGTCGTCGGCGAGCGACCGTCGCCGGACGAGCCACGCGCACAGGGCGGCGGCGGCGGACAGGGCGCTGAGCAGTTGGCCCAGGCGGATGCCTCCAACGATTTCGCCGTCGAGGCGCAGGCCGACGAAGTAATAGTGACCAAGTGAAAAGAGCAGGATGAAGAGCAGGGCAAGGGTGCCGCGCGGCCAGGGGCGGGCGAGGCGCCTTTCCGTCCAGCCGGCGGCCAGAAGAATGAGGAGGAGGAGGAGGTTCCAGCCCGATTCGTAGACGGCGACGGGCTGGAAGAAGTCGAATTGCTCGTAGCCGGCCGGCCGGAGGGCGAAGTCGATGTAGGCGCCCCACGGCGCGCCGGTGGGAAGGCCGAAGGCTTCCTGGTTGACGAGGTTGGCCCACTGGCCGATGGCTTGTCCGGCGGCCAGTCCGGGGGCGACGGTGTCGGCGAGGGCCCAGAAGGCGATGCGCTGCCGGCGGGTGTAGATGTAAAGGACGAAGGCGAAGGCGACGAGGGCGCCGAAGACGGACAGGCCTCCCTGCCAGAGGCGGAAGATGTCGGCTGGGCTGGCGCGGTAGAGGTCCCAGTTGGCGAGGACGTAGGCGGCGCGGGCGCCGGCGATGCCGGCCGGCACGCCCCAGAGCAAAAGGTCGAGGAGCGGCGCGGCGGGTATGGCGAACCTCCTGGCTTGCCATAGGGTGACGAGGAAGGCGGCCAATATGGCGGCGACGATTATGAGTCCGTACCAGTAAAAGTGCAGGGGGCCTAGTGAAAAGGCTACTTTGCACATTGTGGCCACCTCGCAGGGGGACGGATTTTGCCGACAGTGTAATTTTACCTCTCCCGCCAAGAAAATACCAGTCGTTTTTGCCGTATAATCGCCGCCGGGAGGGTGATAATATGAACGAGGGTTCGTAATGGTCGAGCCAAGATCGGTGTCGGATCCTGCGCCGGGTTCGGCATTGGTCGGCCAAAGATCAGTGTCAGGTCTGTCGGGTTTGGCATTGGTCGGCGGGAAGATCGCTACGTGTCTTGTAAGGCTGTACGGCAGCCCAACTGTTGTCGTGTGGTCAAAAGGGATGGGTAGCGGTCGAGCTAAGACTGCCAAGGGTTCCGTAGGTTTTCCGGGGATCTTTGAGAGGTCTGTCGTTGTCGGGAGACTGCGGCAGGTTTCACAGGTATCCTTGGCAGTCGAGCAAAGGTCGTTGTTGGTTGCGTAATGCTTGTGCGTAGTCGAAAGATTGCGTATAGGTATGCAGTGATCAGCAGCGGCTGTAGCGTAGATCATTACGGGCTCTCTTCATTTTCTGCCGGGCCGGAAAATGTTATACAAGTCGTCTCCTCTTATGATATAATGATTCTGTCTAGCAAACTTGTCCCGAAAGGAGGAACGACTCATGACCATAAGCAAAAATATGAGCATCATCGAGGTGGTGCAGAAATACCCGAAGACCATCGAGGTTTTCCGCAACTACGGGATGGGTTGCCTGGGTTGCGCCGCCGCCCGCTTCGAGAATATCGAGCAGGGCGCCGTCGCTCACGGCATCGACGTGGATGCGCTGATCGCCGACCTGAACAAGGCGACGAGCGAAGGTTGCAGCGGCGGCAGCTGCGGTTGCGGCTGCGGAAGCTGATAGCGGGACAAGCAAAACAGGGTGCGATATGCACCCTGTTTTTTTGTTTGCGGATTATGCGCGGATACGGTAGTAAGGTCAAGCGCCGATCATTCTCAGAATAACCGGTTTTTGCTGCAAACCTTTCATCCGTTCGACTTCCTGGCCGTCGTTGAAGAAGATCAGCGTCGGGTAACCGGTAACGCCGAATTTCTCCACCGTCTCCTTGTTGGCGTCATAGTCGAGCAATGCTATTTCCAGGCCATCGATCCCTTTGGCGATGTCTTTCAAGACAAAACCCAGCATTTTGCAAGGCCCGCATGTCTTGGAGTAAAAGTCTACCAGCACCTTGCCCGTGGCGATCAGTCCGTCGATTTCAGCACCACTGATTTCTTTGATCGTTACTGCCATTCTCCCACTCCCTACTCCAAATTGCCGATATATTTGGCTGCCGCCTGGGCCGCGATGGCCCCGTCGTTGCAGGCGGTGACTATCTGGCGCAGGTGCTTGCTGTTAATGTCGCCGGCGCCAAAAATGCCGGGGGTTTTCGTAGCCATGCAGGCGTCTGTCTCGATGTAGCCCATCGCGTTGAGGATACCCAGGCTCTTGAAGGCGCTTGCCGTAGGTTCCAGGCCGATATATTCGAAGGCGCCGGCGGCCTCGACGACGAGTTCTTCGCCGGTTTTGGCCGACCTTGCCTTGAGACCGGCGAATTTGCTATCGCCGAAAAACTCGCGAATTTCGTACCACTCGTGTATCTCGACATTGGGCAGCGCCCTGAGCTTGTCGCAGGCCAACGGGTCGGCGGTCAGGTTGAGCAGGGTGACGATGATCACTTTCGCGGCCATGCCGGCCAGGTAAATCGCCTCCTCGACGGCCGAGTTGCCGCCGCCGATAACGATGACCCGCTTGTCGCGATAGTGGGGCCCGTCGCAGATGGCGCACCAACTGATGCTCGTACCGGCGAACTGCGTCTCGCCGGGCACCCCGAGCATCCGCGGTTTGGTGCCGGTGGCGATGATGACCGCCTTCGCTGCGAAGGAGTGGCCTTCCTCGCAGATGAGCTTTTTGCCGCCGGCTTCCTCTTTTATATCGGTCACCGTGCCGTAGTCGAAGGTGACGTTCAGTTCCTGGGTATGCTCGAACATTTTAATCGCCAGGTCCGCCCCGTTGACGGTGCCCAGGCCCGGATAGTTCTGGACTTCGTAAGTGTTGACGATTTGTCCGCCCGGAGCCAGCTTGTCGATGAGCAGCACCCGCAAATTCGCTCTGGCCGCGTATATGGCCGCAGTCATCCCCGCGGGCCCGGCGCCGACAATCGCCACATCGTAGTCGACCATATAGATTCCTCCCAACCAAGGCTTACTTACGCCCCCGAGCGGAGGCACCAGCCAGCAATTGCCGCGGCGCTTCCGCCGTCAGGGCAACCGGAACTTAAATCTTGACGGTGACTCCGGTTTCGTATTTATAGTCGTCGACAATCACCGACAGCTTGAATTCGCCGGCAAGCCCTTCCTTGCCGACCGGGAACTCCACGGCCCGCTCGTCGCTCTCCTGGAAGGTGCCCACGCACATCGCCAGGAAGGGGCGCTTGGTCGTCGGCACGAAGTAGCTGTGGGTGGTGGCCCCTTCGAGCTGCAGCAGCACCATCTGGCCCTTTTCGAAGGTTGCCTTGAACAGTATCCTGTCTTCCTCTATGCCGAATTTTACGTTGTATTTTTCCGGCACCATGCCGCCATCTTCGGTCGGCGGGATGGTCAGGAATTCCTCGGTCACGCCCAGGCTGCCGAGCATTTCCCCGCGGCCCAGCGTCAGAGTATCTTCGGCACAGTAAAGCTTGAGTTTTTCGGCCCGGTAGTAGTTGGCCGGCAGATGCATTTCATAGACGACGGCATCGTCCTTCAGTTCCACCGTGATCGAGTTGAACACCACATGCTTCTCGTCGTCGCCGCGGAACTGAACGGGCGGCTTGTTGCAGGTCTCGCCTTTGAAGGTGCCGATGCCGCCGGAGTGAACCATGTAGTGGCCTTCATCGTAATACTCGACATTGCAGATATAGGTGGAGAAGAACTCGGCGCCTCTCTCCTTGCCGTACTGCCAGACCTGCTCGATCTCCATCTTTTCGGTGTCGATGCGGTAGCGGACGCCGCGGGAGAAGTTGTCCTTGGCCGGCACGTATTTTTCCTTGAACTTCGAGCGCCAGTGGCCGTTGTCAAAGCACATGATGTCGCCGTCAGGACAGACAAGGCAGGCATGCTGCTCGTACTGCCAGTCGAAGTCACCTTTGCCCACCGGTTTGAAGAAGTATTTGTCGACCAGTTCCTGCGGCCAGTTGCCGGGATCGCCGATAATCCAGTTGAGCTTGCCGCTGTCGTAATCGATGTTGATGATGGCATCCTGATGGCGGCCGGACAAGGTCAGCGAATCGGTTTTTTTGTCGTACCAGACGGCGTTGTTGTGGAACCAGTCATGGCTGTCCTGGCTGCCGGAGCCGCCGACGTTCTGCGGCAGCACCTGCTGGTAGTCCCAGGTTTTCAAGATCGCGCCGGTTTTGCGGTCTACCAGCACCAGCATGTCTTCCACTGTTCCTCGGGGCGGGTCCTGGGTCAAAATAAGCAGGTTGCCGTCTTCCATCTCGAACTGGTCGTGGTGATAGCCTCCGGGCAGGCGGAACTCTTTATAAATTTTGCCGATCATACCCATTTCGTAGATGCCGGTCGTATGATAAGGCGGCATGAGCAGCCGCTGGGTGCCGAGCAGCAGCCGGCCGTTTTTGGCCCGCTTGATGTCGAAGGCGTGGTTGAGCGTGCCGTACCAGCGGCAATCGCCCCGATAGTCATAGGCAGCAGCTAGGGCCGGCGACGTCGGGCCGACGAACATCATATTATCGCCGAAGTATTCCGGGGTAGTTGTCATCTTGGTCGGCAGTTTGACCTTCTCCGGCGCCGGCTCGGTCTGAATCGTTACAACGCTTTTTTCCCCATTAGCCAGTACAAGCTCCACTTGGTTGCTGTAGTCTGCGTACAGGCCGTAAACCGGAATCATATGCTCCGTGGCGGCCGCGAACTGAAACTTGATGTCGCCGGCGGCTTCCTTGCCCTTAACGGTAATGGCCACCGTCGTCGGCTGGGCGGTTTGGAAGATTATTATCGCCGTCAGCGGGGCGATGAGGTACGGATTCAATTTCACATAGGGCTTCGCGAACGAATAGCCGGCTTTACGGTATTCAGCCAGAAAAGCTTCCTCGGCCCTGAGTTGTTCGGTTATTACGTGGTCAAAATATTTGACTTTTACCGTCATCATTCTCTCCTCCTTTTATTTTCGCGAGATTAAAAGACAACTTTGAGCAGCGGCACGCCGATTACCACATACAAAATAGCCATACAGATCAGAATAACCGTGCTATATTTTAAGACCTCCCCTGTTTCCACCCAGTCTTTGTTCCCATATAGGACGGCCGCATAAGGAGAGGCCGCCGGGGTAAGGATGGCCACATGCAACGCGAACGTCATGAGCGTGGCGATCGCCATCGGATTGCTGCCGTTTTGCAAGGCGAACGGATATACGATCGGCATGAAGAGAATTCCCATAACCGCGTTATTTGCCCCCTGCGTAATCAGCATCGGGAAGATGGCGAGAAGAATCGCAAACGTCGTGGCCGAGCAACCTCCCAGCAAAGGATTTACCACTCCGGTCAAAAAGGGCTTTATACCGGTAGAATTGGCCGTTAGCGCGTCCGAGACAACCATGGCCATGGCAATCAGGAAATAAACATCCCAGATTAGATATCTCCCGGCAATTTCCTTGAATTCAATGATCGGTTTACCGTTGATTTTGAAGAGGCATAAACCTATCACAATAACCATTACCAACCCTAAAGGCCCCAGCTTATTGAGGAACCCGACAAAGCCGATTGTTTTCGGCAAAATGCTTGGTACGAGAACCAAACCCAAATAGCCGAACAAACAGCCAAACATGATTTTTTGCCGCAGGTCCATCGGCGGCAGCTTTTCCGCCTCGAACCGCTCGGTAGAGATATCGGTGATTTTGCTCATGTCCGGTTTGAACACAAATTTGATCAACGCGCTATAAACCAAAATCGCCAGGCTTGACATGATGAAACCGTAGAGCATATAAGGCAGATAATCCATCGGCGTTTTGGCCGTTTTTTCAAAGGCTCCCACGATGGCCAGAGCCGACCCGGTAAACGGCTTGGCAGCCTGGCCCGAAATGGCGCCGAACAATGTGCCGATAACCATTACCGTGGTATATTTGTCACCCTTCTTGTACCCGACATCTTCCAGCACGCCATATAGGACCGACCACATAAAAAGGATGGCGGGCAAAACGTTGGCCGAAAGCGCCGCCAAAACATACGTGGTGTAGATGAAGACGAAGCTGAAGACCACCGGTCGGCCGTTGATTATTTTTCGGGTCAAAAACCAGCGGCTTATATATTTGGTGGTGCCGTAGTGCTGGATAGCGCCAAACAAGACCATGGCGAAAAAGACAAGCACAGGCACGGGATCTCCAAAGGATTTGGCCAGTACGGTCGGAAAATTCCCGTAACCCGACAGGCCCAAAGCCGCGATACCTAGCAAGCTTGGCCATAAGAGCCCGACAAAAGACCACAAATAGATCATGCTGAGAAAAATCCCCAGAACCTGCATGCCTACGGGCGTGATAGGCTTAATGGGCTCCAGCATCCCGAAACCGAACATGAAGAGTAGTCCGACGACACAATGGATGTAATACATAACGTTTTTTTCCTTTGGTGCGGTTTGGGTGACCATAACAATCACTTCCTTCCCCAAATTGGAATCGAACCTTGCGCGGTGCGTAGTGCGGCGTCCCTCCTTCGTCCATAAGCTGCGATTATCGGCCGATAATTGTGATTTATTTTATTGTAGAATTTTTCCCCAAAGCAAAAGGATAACATATGTTATCCTTTTGGCGCCTTTTTGTTATTCTTTTCACCTAAGCCGAGGCATTCATACCAAAAAGAAGCTATAGCTTTGCTAACAGCTATAGCTTCTCGGCCTTATTCAGTAGTCGATAATTTTTTCTGCTTTAGCATAGGCCGCCAGTTGTTTCTCATTGAGGATAATAATGCCTTCTTTGCCCTTATCGATAATGTCTCCGGCTTTTAAAGCCCGTAATATTCTGGCGACGGTAACCTTGTGGATGCCTAGGAATTGGCTGATTTCCAGGTTGCTGTAACCCTGGACCACCAGTTTACCTTGTATAGCCCGGGCATTTTTCAGCAGCAGGTTGCAGAGACGATTGGCGACCCGGCCTTCCTGCCTGGCCTGAAAAAGGCTTGCCAATTCTCTTAGTTCTTTCATGGCCATATATAATATTTGGGTAATGATGTCCGGTTTATCTTTAACCCATTGCAAGAAGGCTTCTTTGGGAATTTTATAGCAGCAACACTTGCTCCTGGCACAAAAGTTATGAACGCTAACGCCGTCGGTATATAAAATTAAGACTCCTAATATCGATTGGATAAAGTCGTTGTTGGACTCTTTTACGCCGTATATTACCTCGTCCCCTTTTTCCGTGATGTTTTTCCGGTAGCAGATGCCACTGGCAAGGTAGTAAACGAAATCTATCTTTTCCCCCTGCTTGATGATACGCGTATTTTTCTCAAACTCACAGTAGACAACACCGGGCATTTTGAGCAGGTCCATAGCCGGGCCCCCTTCCGTGCTAACATACAAGAGGTAGCCGCATGTATTAATGCCTACGCTGAAATTCTGGCTATGGTTGTTAAACTCCTTTCGATATAGTTACACGGCATTAGTTTTAATCGAAAAGGTAGGTTCAAAACCAAAAGGGAAGTGCTTGCACTTCCCTTTTGGTTATTGCTTGGTTATGCTTTTGCTTTGGCCAGCAGGGCGCGGTACTCGCTCTCCAGTCTGGCGGCTTCTTCCTGGTTTTTGGCGAGCGAGAGGCGGCCGAGGATTTCCGCCAGCCGGTGGCCGCGCACCATGGCGCTTTCTTCGTCCGCCGGCCGCGACTGTTCGCTCCGGTGGCCAAGGTATTGGCTGTAGTTGCCGGGGAAGGGGCGGAGTTTCCCGTCAGCGAAGACGAGCAGCTGCGTGGCCACCCGGTCGATGAACCGCCGGTCGTGGGCGGAGAACAGCACCGTCCCCCGGTATGCGGCCAGGACTTCTTCAAGCGCTTCGAGGGAGGGCAGGTCGAGGTAGTTGGTCGGTTCGTCGAGCAGGAGGATGTTGGCGTCGCCGGCGATGATCCTTGCCAGGCTGACGCGCGTGCGCTCGCCGCCGCTCAGGACGCCGACGGGTTTGAAGACGTCGTCGCGGCGGAACAGCAGCCGGGCGAGCAGCTGCCGGACGGTGCCCTCGTCGTGGGCGCTGCCGGCCATGACGTTGGCGAGGACGGTTTTCGCGGGGTCGAGGTTTTCCAGGCCCTGGGCGAAGTAGCCGAACCGTGCCCGGGGGGCGACCCGGAGCGGCGCTTCGCGGCGGGCGATCATGGTCAGTAGGGTGCTTTTGCCGCAGCCGTTGTCGCCGCAGAGCGCCACCCGCTGGCCGCCCGGCAGGCTGAAGGCGGCGTCCTGGAAGATGACCCGTCCGCCGAAGGCTTTGTGGAGCCCTTCGCCGCGGACGACGGTTTTGCCGTGCAGGTCGCCGGCGGCGCCGAAGGCGAAGGCCGCCGCCGGGGCGTCTTTAGGCTTTGCGACGGGCGCGAGCGTTGCGAGCCGCGACTCCAATGCCTTGACGGCTTTGTCGAGGTTGGCTTTGGCTTTCTGGTTGCCCATTTTGTGCAGCCTGGCTTCGGAGTTGCCCATCCGCTTCGGGGTCTTGCGGGTGGCGGCGCTGCGGGCTTGCCGGTCCTGGATGGCTGCCGCCAGGTGGTCTCTGGCGTCGAGGTATTTTTCGTACTCGCGTTCCTGCTGACGCCTGGCGTTCGCTTTCTGCTCCAGGTAGCCGCTGTAGTTGCCGCGGTAGATTTTGAACCCGCCGTCGGCGATTTCCCAGATGGCCGTGCAGAGGGCGTCCAGGAGCTGGCGGTCGTGGGCGACGAGGACGACGGCGCCCTTGAAGGCCAGGAGCTTGGCCTCGAGGAGTTCGCGGCCGCTCATGTCGAGGTTGGCGGCCGGTTCGTCGGCGAGGAGCAGCGGCCGGTCTTCGCCGAGGGCGGCGGCGATTTTGCGGCGGGTCTTTTCGCCGCCGCTCATGGAGGATGGGGTTTGGCCGGCCGGTTCGAGCTGCGGGATGTAGGACAGCGCGCAGCGCCGGTCGATTTTGCCCCGGTCGGGGCGGACGACGCCGGCCAGGATGCCGAGCAGGGTGGATTTGCCGGCGCCGTTGCGGCCGATGAGGCCGATCCTGTCCCCCGGGTATATTTTCAGGTGTTCTATCCGGAACAGGCAGCGGTCGGCTGCGTACTTTTCGATGTTGGTCATTTCGAGCAACAAAAATACCCCTCCTTTGGCGGAGAGGACGGACATAGACAAACGGGCGTAAAAAAACATGCGTCTATGGTCAATCCCCTTTAGAATCGCAGCAGCGCAGAAAACATTCCCGGCGGTGACGCCAGGCCGTTTTTCTTATGCTCGCCGTAATGCTAAAAAGAATTGTTTAGCGCATGTCGGCTCCTTTCAGCCCGTTGTGATGGTTTTATTATACCCGGCGGGAGAGACTTTTTCAAGGCAGTAAAAGTTCCCACGTCCTTTGGGACTGTACGCAGGCCGTTCAGGGCCCCGTAGGCAAGGCGGACCGAGGACGTGCAGCGAAGACAGTACATCGGGACGTACGACGAGCAAGCGCCCGCAGGAACAGCAACGCAGATGGGGGCTTATGGGCGGCCGACTTTGATACTTGCTGCTATCTCGCGGTCGATGGCGATACAGGTGTGGCCGAACGACAGGACATATACGGGGAAGGTCTGGAGCACTTCGAGGCTGACGCCGGGCAGGATGCCGAAGGCCAGCAGCCTGGCGAGGTACCGCCGGTCGGCCGGCAGGGCGGCGACGACCGCCTTTTTCCCCGGCCGCAGGGCGGCGAGCGGGATGGTGTGCGCCAATGGCCTCCCCCCTTCTCTTCTGCTAGATCAACAGCGGCGCCAGCATGTTGGCGAGCCAGCCGGCGGCGAAGGCAACGGCGGCGATGGTCGCCGTCATGACGACGGCGGCGAGGGCGCCGCGTTCTTTTACGATGACGAGGAACTGGGCGATGCAGGGGACGAAGAGGGTGAGGGCGACGGCGGCGACGAGGAGCTGGCTTGGGCTGAGGAGGCCGGCGGCGGCCATGGCGTAGAGGCCGGCGGCGCCGTAGTCGCGCCGGAAGAAGCCGACGAGGAATATCTCGGCGGCGGCGGCAGGCAGGCCGAGGGCGGCCATGAGCGGTTGCATCGCGTTTATAATATATGCCAGCAGGCCGCTGCGGTCACCGAACCAGAGGAGAAAGCTGGCGAGAAGGAAGATGGGGATTATTTCCACGAAGTACCACACCATGCGGGTGTAGGCTTTGTGGAGGACGTTGCCGGGGGCAGGCAGGCGCAGGGGCGGCAGCTCGATGTAGAAGGGGCTGCGCTCGCCGGGCAGGAGGCGGGCGGTGAGCCAGCCGGCGAGGACGAAGACGGCGAGGACGAAGGCGGCCCATACGAGGACGGCGCGGCCGTGGCCGGCGAGGATGGCGAGGACGACGCCGAGCTGGGCGGAGCAGGGGATGGCGAGCGCCAGGAGGAAGGTGGCGATGAGGCGTTCGCGGGCGGTTTCGAGGGTGCGGACCACGAAGACGGCCATGGTGCCGCAGCCGAGGCCGAGGGTGACGGGGATGACGGCCCGGCCGTTGAGGCCGAACTGTTTGAAGAGGCGGTCGACGAGCATGGCGAGGCGGGGCAGGTAGCCGCAGTCTTCGAGGAGGGCGAAGGCAATGAAGAAGGTGCCGACGATGGGCAGGATGATGGCGACGGCGTAGCGGAGGCCGAGGGTGAGGAGGCCGTAGTCGCCGGCGATGAGGGACTGGAGCCATTCCCACGGCAGCCAGCGCCGGCAGGCGGCGTCGACGGCGGGGGTGATGAGGCGGGCGAAGACGTTTTCGTCGATGTAGTCGACGAGGAAGCCGGCGCCGAAGCCGCCGACGAATTTGTAGAGGCCGAGGTAGAGGACGAGGACGAGGATGGGTATGCCGGTGAGCGGCTGGCGGGCGAGGCGGTCGAGGGTGTCGGCAACGGTGCGCCGCCTGGCCCGGCCGTAGCTGGTGACGGCGGCGGCGAGGCGGTCGGCCTGGGCCTGGCGCTCGGCGGCCAGAGCCTGGGCGAGGGACTGGCCGGCGCTGTCGGCGGCCCGGGCGATAGCGGCGCGGATGGCCGGGTAGGCGCTGTCGCCTTTGAAGAGGGCGTGGCTGTCGCGGTCGCCGGCGAGGAGGAGGAGGGCAAGGATGCGCCGCGCCGGGCGGTCGCCCAAAGCGGCGGCGACGGCGGCGGCGGCCTCCTCCATGGGCGGGCTGAGGAGGAAGGGGCGGGCGGGCTGCGGCCGGTAGGCGGCCAGGGTGGCGCGGAGGCGGTCGAGGCCGATTTTTTTGACGGCGGCGGTGGCTACTACGGGGATGCCGAGCAGGCCGGCGAGGCGGCCGGTGTCGATGGTCATGCCGGCGGCGGCGGCCTCGTCGCAGAGGTTGAGGACGAGGACGAGGGGCAGGCCGGCGTCGATGAGGGCGAGGGTGAAGGGCAGCAGGCGGGCGAGGTTGCGGGCGTCGGCGACGTGGACGACGAGGTCGGGCGCCTCGCCGAGGAGGAGCCGGCGGGTGACGCGTTCTTCGTCGGTGATGGGGGCCAGGGAATAGATGCCGGGGGTGTCGACGATTTCGCAAGGTACGCCGCCGAGGCGGGCGAAGCCGCGGGCGACTTCGACGGTGGTGCCGGGGTAGTTGGAGACGTTGACGTATTTGCCAGTGAGGTTGTTGAAGATGACGCTTTTGCCCACGTTGGGCGAGCCGACCAGGATTATCCGCCGCTGCATGCCTCTCCCCCGCCCTCTTTGTTTTTTATTTCCTATTCGCGCGGCGGGGCGATTATGAGAAAAGAAAAACCGCGCACCGGGCGCGGTTGTAATCACTATTGGCTCAGGCTGGCTAAATATGGGGGTTGATTTTGTCGAGGATATACTCCTTCGGCATGAATCCGACCATTTTTTCGGCCTGTTCGCCGTCTTTGAACAGGACCATGGTCGGCAGGCTCATGACCCCGAACCGCTGGGCGAGGGAGCGGTTGGCGTCGACGTTGATTTTGACGACTTTGTATTTGCCGTAGGCGTCGCCGGCCAGGTCGTCGAGGATGGGGGCAAGGCGCTGGCAATAGCCGCACCACGGGGCCCAGAAGTCGGCGAGGACGGGTACGGCGGCTTCGATAACTTCCTCCTGGAAGTTGGCTTCGTTAACCTCCAAAGCGTTGGCCATGATCATCTCTCCTTTTTTGTTATTGTCACTGTCGGCCGGTCGTACCGCGCTTGCGCAGCTCGGCCATGACGCAGGCTTTGATGACGGTGAGGCCGAGTTCTTCGGCAAGCTTGGCGACTTCCGGCGCGTCCGCTCCCGGCTGCAGCCAGACGTATTTCACGCCGGCCGCGGCGCAGTCGCGCATGATCTGTTCGCCCACCCGGGGCGGCACGACGACATCGACGACGTCGGGCTTTTCCGGCAGGTCGCCGATGGCGGGGTAGCATTTCTGACCCTGAACCTCGGTGAGGCCGGGGTTGACGGGGTATACCGCGTATTTGCCGGTGGCGTCGACAAATTTGAATATTTTGCAGCCGAATTTGTCTTCGTTGTTGTTGGCGCCGACCACCGCCCAGGTTTTGAGGGCGAGGGTCTTGTCGATGTTATTGTCGGTCATCGGATCCTCCTGGCGGGAAATTTCCCTTAATCCCATTATATTAGCCGCAAGGCCTTGTGGTCAATATTTCTATGGCTGGCCGCCTATTCCAGGTAGGCGTGCTTGAGGTAGACGACGCCGAGGATGGTCCGCACCTGGCCTTTGACGTTCGGCCGGACCATGACCGGGCTGGTGCTGAAGAACAGGGGGCAGACGACGGCGTCGGCGAAGAGGAGTTTTTCGGCGGCGTGGAGGGCGGCGGCGCGTTGGCCGGCGTCCCCGCTGCCGCGGGCGGCGGCGATGAGGCGGTCGTAGGCGGGGCTGGAATAGCCGGGGCTGTTGTTGCCGTTGCCGGTGGCGAAGAGTTCGAGGAAGGTCATGGGGTCTACGTAGTCGCCGATCCAGCTGTCGATGGCGATCTGGAAGTTGTGCTTGTCGAGGTTGTCGTAGAAGACTTTGAGTTCCTGGTTGCTGAGCTGGACGTCGACGCCGAGGGCGCGCTTCCACATTTCCTGGACGGCTTCGGCGACAAGTTTGTTGCTTTCGCCGGTGTTGTAGAGAAGGGTGACGGGCGGCAGGCCGCGGCCTTCGGGGTAGCCGGCGGCGGCGAGCAGCCGGCGGGCTTCGGCGGGGTCGTTGTCGGCGTAGTAGTCGCCGCCTTGGGCGCGGAAGTCGCCGCTTGCTGCGGGTATGCCGGGGGGCACGAAGGCGAGGGCCGGCGTCTGGCCGCCGCGGACGACGGTGGCGATGAGGCCGGCGCGGTCGATGGCGAGGGTGAAGGCCCGGCGGACCTGGGGGTTGTCGAAGGGCGGTTTGGCGACGTTGAAGGGGAAGTAGCCGACGCCGAGGAAGGGGAATATGCGGAGCTTGCCTTCCCGCTGGAGGCGGGGTATCTCGCTGATTGGCGGGTTGTCGCCCATGTCGAGCTGCCGGTTTTCGAACATGACCAGCCGGGTGGCGGCCGATTCGACGAGAATGAGGTCGAGCCGGGGCAGGGGGACGTTGGCGGCGTCCCAGTAGTGTTCGTTCCTGACGAGTTCCATTTTGTTGTCGTGGACCCAGCGTTCGATGCGGAAGGGGCCGTTGCCGACGAAGGTTTTGGCGTCGGCCGCCCAGCGGCTGTCGGCGGCGGCGGCGCGGTTGACGGGGTAGTAGGTGCGGAAGGCCAGCAGGGAGAGGAAGAAGGGGGCGGGATTTTCGAGGGTGATTTCGAGGACGCGGTCGCCGCGGGCCCGGACGCCGACGGCGTCGGCGGCGGCTTGCCCGGCGTTATAGTCCTGGCCGTTTTTGAGGTAGAATAACTGGTAGGCGTAGCTGGAGGCCAGCTCGGGGCTGAGGGCGGATTTCCAGGCGAATTCGAAGTCGGCGGCGGTGAGGGGCTCGCCGTTGGACCATTTGAGGCCGGGACGCAGGTAGAAGGTGTAGCGCAGGCCGTCGGCGGAGATTTCCCAGCGCTCGGCGGTGGCCGGCACGGGGCTGTTGGCGGCGTCGAGGGCGACGAGGCCTTCGAAGAGCTGGGCCTGGACGATGCCGGCGGGGATGCTGGTGGATTTGCGGGGGTCGAGGGTTTCGGGCTCGGCGGCGACGGCGTAGCGCAGGTGGCTGGCCGCTTTTCTGCCGCCGAACCAGGCGCAGCCTGGAGCCGCGGCGGCGACCGCGAGCAGGGCGGCGAGGAGAAGGGCGATCGGTTTCTTGGACACGGCGGTCTCCTTTCGCGTCCGTCAGGGATAATTTGCGCGGCCGGCAGCGAAACCATACCCGCTGCAAGGGTTTTGGCCGCCGGCGGCGAAAACAGCGGTAGGGAATGGGGTGATTTTATGACGCGACAGGCCGATGACCTGGCGGCGGTGATGGCGGCGGCGGTGGCCGGCGAGCAGGGCATTTACGCAGCGGCGGCGGTGGAGTTGGCCGACGGGCGCCGCTGGCTGCTGAACCCGCGGCCGCTGCGGTCGGCGAGCCTGATAAAATTGTTCGTCATGGCGGAGGCGTTCCGCCGCGCCGGCCGGGGCGAGCTGGACCTGGAGGAGCGGGTGGCGGTGCCGCCGGAGGCCAGGGTGGGCGGCGCCGGGGCGCTGGAGCACGCGCCGCCGGGGACGGCGCGGACGTGGCGCGAGCTGGTCGAGGTTATGATCGTGGAGAGCGACAATACGGCGACGAATATCGTCATCGACCGCCTGGGGATGGCGAGCGTGAACGCGCTGGCGGCGGCTCTGGGCTGCCGCGAGACAGTGTTGCGGCGCAAGATGATGGATTTCGCGGCGGCGGCGGCCGGCCGGGAGAATTATACTTCGCCGGCCGATGTGGCGGCGATATTGACGAGGATCTACCGCGGCGAGTGCGTGGCGCCGGCGGCCGACGCGGCGATGGCGGCCATCCTCCTCCGCCAGGAGGACCGCTGCAAGCTGCCCCTCCTCCTCCCCGCCGGGACGGCGGTGGCCTGCAAGTCGGGCGAGCTGGCGGGGGCGGAGCACGACGCCGGCATTGTGTACGGCCCGGGGGGCGACTATGTGCTAGCGGTGATGAGCGACGGCCTGGCGGACGAGGCCCGCGGCCGGGCGGTTATCGCGAGGCTGTCGCGCACGGTGTACGACTGGATGCATAAGATATAGATGAGTACAGGGGCGGCTGTGTAAAAAGTCCATCTGCGGCGTTGTTCCTCGGCTGCCATCCTCAGCGTACGTCCCGTGTACGCTTCCGGTGTCAGCCTCCGGTACGCCTTGCATCTGGAGCTTTTTACGCACCCGCTTGCCATACGGGGGATCGCAATATGAGTGATAACTTAGCGGCGGTGAATGTGGCGGCGGCGATGCTGTGGACGGCGCCGGGCGGGAAGCGGCCCCACGACGGGCTGATGCTGGGGGCGGCGACCGAGCCGGCGGCGTGGGCCGACGGCATGGATGAGGCAATGCGGCTGTGGCTGGTGGGCCGGGTGGAGTCGCAGCTGTTGTACGGGGAGCGGGTGGCCGTGCTGGACCGGGACGGCGACTGGCTGCGCGTGGCGGCGGCGGACCAGGCGACGGACAGGGACGAGCGCGGCTACCCCGGCTGGCTGCCGGCCGTGCAGGTGGACGACGGGCCGCTGTTCCTGAGGGAGCTGGCGGCCGGGCCGGCGGTGGTCGTGACGGCGCCGCGGGCGGCGCTGTACGCCGACGCGGCCGGGCGGGAAAAGCTGATGGAGCTGAGCTGGCAGACCCGCCTGCCGCTGCTGGCGGCGGAGGGCGCGCTGCTGGCGGTGTGGCGGCCGGACGGCGGCACCGGGTTTCTCGCGGCCCGGGATGCCGCTCCCCTCTCCCCCGCCCCGTTCGACGGGGCGAGGCTGGTCGCGGCGGCGCGGCGGTTCGCCGGCCTGCGCTATGTATGGGGCGGCACGTCGGCGTGGGGGTTCGACTGTTCGGGGTTCTGCCTCCGCCTGTACCAGTCGCAGGGGGTAAGCATCCCGCGCGACGCCGACGAGCAGGCGGCGGGCGGGGCGGCGGTGGCCCGCGGGGAGCTTGCCCCCGGCGATCTGCTGTTTTTCGCCGGCCCCGGCGGCCAGGGCGACATCCACCATGTGGGCGTGTATACGGGCGGGAATACGATGATCCACGCTCCCAACAGCCGCGCGGCGGTGCGTGAGGAGGATTTCACCGCCGGGACGTACGGCGAGGAGTTCTGGGGGGCCAGAAGGTATAGATAGAGCGGTTATATAAGGCTCCGGACCGATGGGTCCGGGGTTTTTTGTTGTCGATTTGGCGCTGGCGCTTTACCGGGGGCGAGAGTGCCGCGTCCGGCTCGATGCTCCGGACGAACGCGCCGTATGCTCGCGCCGACTCCGACCGTACCGTCGCCAACAGTCTCCATGACTGATGGCTCCTCGCCCGGCCGTCCATGGCCGGGCGTACGGTCTCGTTAACGGCGTGCTTCGCGGACGGCGCGTAACGTCCTCCGCAAAATCGCCGGACGCGGCACTCTCGCCTCCGCCGGTACAGTTTATGCAAAGTCCTCGTCTTATGCAAAGTCCTCGTCGCGGACGACGACCGGCTCTGTCGGCAGTTTGGCGAGGGAGAAGGCGGCGAGGAGGTCGCGGGGGCGGACGGGTTCGGGGACGGGGATGAGGTTGGCGCGGTGGGCGAGGAAGCCGGTGATTGCGGTGGCGACGACGCCGCGGGCGCGGAGGGCGGCGAGGGAGAGGCCGCGCTGGCGCTTGGCGAGGCGGTGGCCGTCGGGGCTTAAGAGGAGGGGGACGTGGGCGAAGGCAGGCGGCGTGAGGCCGAGGAGGCGGTAGAGGTAAAGCTGGCGGGGGGTGGAGGCGAGGAGGTCGTCGCCTCTTAGGACGTGGGTGATGCCCATGGCGGCGTCGTCGACGACGACGGCCAGCTGGTAGGCGTGGACGCCGTCGGCGCGGCGGACGACGAAGTCGCCGCAGGCGTGGGCGAGGTTGTGGGCGACGCGGCCGTGAACGCCGTCGGTAAAGGCGATGGTTTCGTCGGGGACGGCGAGGCGCAGGGCCGGCCGGCGGCCGGGGGGCGCGACCCGGCCGTTTCCCGGGCGGCAGGTGCCGGGGTAGGCTCCCTCGTCTTCCCCCGGATGGGGGGCGGAGGCGGCGGCGCGAATCTCGGCGCGGGTGCACCAGCAGGGGTAGACGAGGCCGCGGGCGATGAGGCAGTCGAGGGCGGCGGCGTAGAGGCCGCGGCGCTCGTCCTGGCGGTAGGGGCCGCAGGGGCCGCCGCTGTCGGGGCCTTCGTCCCAGTCGAGGCCGAGCCAGGCGAGGTCGCGCAGGATTTGTGCCGCGTATTCCGGGCGGGAGCGGTCGGGGTCGAGATCTTCGATCCGCAGGACGACGGCGCCGCCCCGGCTGCGGACCTGCAGCCAGGCGAGCAGGGCGGTCCAGGCGTTGCCCAAGTGCATTTCGCCTGACGGTGAGGGCGCAAAGCGGCCACGTATGTCAGTCATATGAACTCCTGGGAAGCTTTGGCTTCGCGAACTAATTTTTATCAGTGCCTAGCGCAAATATTATTATCCCGCCAAGTAATACGACGCCGGCGGCGGTGAACATATTTGCGAACCCCCAGTTCTCCCCGATCATGCCGAGGATGACCGCGCCGGCGGCGATGCCCATGTCCATGAAGGAGGTGAAGAAGCCGAGGGCGCTGCCGCGCTCGGCAGGCGGCGTCTTGTCGACGACGAGGGCGTTGAGGGTGGGCATGAAGGCGCCGAAGCCGAGGCCGAAGGCGATGGCGATGAGGACGAGCAGGAGGAGGCTGTCGAGCAGCGGCAGGGCGAAGACGCCGGCGGCGAGGAGGAGCATGAAGGGCAGGATGACGCGGCGGCGGCCCCAGCGGTCGGAGAGTTTGCCGGCGAAGATGCGGCTGGCGAGGGTGCCGGCGGCGTAGACGGTGAAGAAGAGGCCGAAGTCGGCCAGGCCGCGCTGGGGGGCATAGACGGGCAGGAAGGCGATGACGGCGCCGTAGGAGGTGGCGCCGGCGAACAGGGCCAGGGACGGAATGAGGACGGCCCGCCGCCGGCCGACGGCCAGCAGGCTGACCGGCCGTTTGCCGCCGTCGGGGGCGGGGACTTCCCCTGCCGCCGTTACGGCGAGGAAGGCCAGGGCCGCGGCGGCAGTCGAGCAGGCGAAGAGGACGGTGAAGCTGTGGGTGTATTGGATGATGGCGAGGCCCCAGGCGGGGAAGAGGGCCATGGAGAGGACGTTGGCCGTGCCGTAGACGCCGATGACTTCGCCGCGCCGCGCGGGCGGGGCGAGGTCGGCGATGTAGGCGGCCGAGGCGGCGAGGAAGGAAGCGTGGGCGAAGCCGTGAATGATGCGGAGGCCATAAAGGGAGACTAGGGGCTGGGGGATGCCGTACAGGGGGAAGAGCAGGGTAAAAAAACCGGCGCCGTAGAGCATGAAGCGCTTGCGGCCGCGGCGGTCGGCGAGCCGGCCGAGGTGGGGGCGGACGAGCACGGCGGCCAGGCTGAAGGCGCCCATGACGAGGCCGATCTGGCCGGGCGAGCCGCCGAGGAATTCGACGTATTGCGGCAAAGTAGGCATGAGCAGGTAGAAGGAGCCGAAATAAAGGAAGGTGGCGGTACAGACGGCGACGAAGTTGCGCGAGGTGAGACGGAATTCTTCGGTCATGCGGCCTCCGGTTTGTCAGGTGTCGGTTACGGACATTCCCCGCTAGGTAGATTTTCCACGGCGCGGGCGGCAACTCCTGCCGCCATATGCGGCGTCCTTGTCCCGGCGGCGAATGTGGTATATAATTTTGCCAAACGGTGATTTATTATCACGAAAAGGAGCGATACCATGACCCAGTTCAAAAACGTAGGCGTCCTAACCGGCGGCGGCGACTGCCCCGGCCTCAACGCGGTGATCCGCAGCGTGGCCCGCAGCTGTTTCAATCGCGGCATCCGGGTATGGGGCGTGCGGAACGGCTTCGGCGGCCTGGTGGAAAACGATATCGGCGAGATGGTCGACCGGGATGTATCCGGCATTCTCCACCGCGGCGGCACCATCCTCGGCACGACCAACCGCGATAATCCTTTCAATTACGCCATACCCCACGACGGCGGCTATATTTACAAGGATATGTCGCCGCAGGCGCTGGCCAATCTAAAGAGCCGGGGGATCGAGGCGCTGGTGGTGATCGGCGGCGACGGCAGCCTGCGGATCGCCAACGAGTTCACCCAGCTCGGCCTGCCGGTGGTGGCGGTGCCGAAGACGATCGACAACGATATTCCGGGGACGGAGCGGACGTTCGGCTTCGACACGGCGGTGGCCTGCGCGAGCGAGGCCCTCGACCGCCTGCACACGACGGCCGAGTCCCATCACCGCGTCATGCTGCTGGAGGTGATGGGCCGTTATGCCGGCTGGATCGCTCTCCATTCGGGGATGGCCGGCGGGGCGGACGTCATTTTGCTGCCCGAGGTGCCGTACAAGATCGAGGCGGTGGTGGCGAAGATTTACGCCCGCAAGGCCCAGAACAAGCTGTTCAGCCTGGTCGTGGTGGCCGAGGGCGCCTTCCCGCTGGGCGGCGAGGTGACGGTGGCCCGGATCGTGGAGGGCAGCGCGGAGAAGATCCGCCTCGGCGGCGTGGGCGAGAAGCTGGCCCGCCAGATCGAGGAGCTGACCGGCCTGGAATCCCGCTGCACGGTGCTGGGCCATTTGCAGCGCGGCGGCAGCCCGACGGCGTACGACCGCATCCTGGCCACCCGCTACGGCGTGGCCGCGGTGGACGCCCTGTTGGCCGGCAAGGCCGGCACGATGGTCGCCCTGCAGAAGAACCGCATCGTGACGGTGCCGATCAAGGAGATAGCCGGCCAGCCGAGCAATGTGCCGCCCGACGCCCTGCATATGGGACGGGCGATCGGGCTATGCTTCGGCGACGAGGCGTAGACGAAAAACCACCGCAGCAGCGGTGGTTTTGTTTTTCCGAGCTATGGGCGGCCTCTCTGGTTGAAGACGGTAATTAAAAGCAGGCCGCTGATGATGAGCACCGCCCCGGACATATGCGCGAAGGTGACCTGTTCGCCGTAGAAGAGGGCGGCAATCCAGATGGCGTTGATGGGGGTGAGGTTTATGTAGGCGCTGGCCCGGCTGGCGCCGATGCGCTTGATGCCGGTGTTGAAAAGGAAGAAGGCGAGGACGGTGGGGAAGATGATGAGGTAGGCCATTTCCAGGGCGGTCTGGGCACTGGCAGCGGGCAGGCGCGCCCAGCCGCCCTCGATGAGGGAGGCCGCCAGCAGCATGACCGACCCGGCCAGGGTGGAGACGCTGGTGGCGAGCAGGGGCGGCACGTCTTTGACGACGAGCTTGGCGACGCTGGTGTAGACCGTCCAGCTGACGACGCCGCCGACCATCAGGAGGTCGCCATACGAGAAGGACAGGGCGGCGAGGACGGCAAGCGAGCCTTTGGTGATGGTGGCGACGACGCCGAGGAAGGACAGGATGAAGCCGGCCACCAAGCGCCAGTTCCACGCCTCGCCGAGGAGGGTGGCGGCGACGAGCGCGGTGGTGACGGGATTGACGGAGATGACGAGGGCGGCGTTGATGGCGGTGGTGTATTTCATGCCGACGGTGAAGAAGATGTTGTAGAGGAAGACGCCGGTGGCGGCGAGGATGAGCAGGCCGGGCCAGCGCCGCCGGACGGGCGACCAGTCCCAGCCGCCGCGCAGGGCGACCCAGGCAGTCATGATGACGCCGGCGAGGAAGAAGCGGCAAGCGGCGGCGGCGAGGGGCGGTATCTCGGTGACGACGTGCTTGGTGGCGCCGAAGGCCCCTCCCCAGAAGAGGGGGACGAGGAGCATGACGAGGTAGACGGTGTTCAGGCTGAGGGGTTTGCTTGTGCCGGTCACGCGGTCATCTCCTTAGCGGGCGGTGTCAGGAGCATTTGTCGGACGCAGCACAGCCGGACGCGGCGATGAAGCCAGGGCGCAGGGTGAGCCAGGCGCCGGCGAGGCCGGCCAGGCCGACGACGAAGAAGCCGCTGCCGAGGTCGAACCAGCGGGCGATAAGGCCGGTCAGCACCGGACCGATGAACATGCCGAAGGCGTAGGCCGCCTGGTAAACGCCCATGGCGGTGGCCCGCTTCTCGGGGGGAAAGTTTTTGATGCACAGCCCCATCAAAAGGGACATGATGGCGCCGCGGCCGAAGCCGCCGGCCATCTGGGAGAGATAGAGGGCGGCCAGGCTGCTGCACAGCGGGATGGTAAAGCTCGACAGTCCCATGAGGACGAAGCCGCCGGCGAGCGTCCCCGCTTCGCCGAGGCGGCGGCGGAAGTAGGTGCCGCTGAGGGCGGAGGCGGCGATGGCGGGCACGATGGCGATGGTGGCGAGGAGGCCGAGTTCGAAGCCGCCGGCGCCGAGGTCTTTGGCGGCCAGCGGCGAGAAGCCGAAGATGGTGGCGAAGGAGAGGATCTGGAAGAGGACGCCGAGGCCGCACAGGCGGAGGAAGGGCCGGTCGCGGGCGATTTCGGCCAGGGCGCCGGCGTTGATTGGTTTGGGGGGCGAAACCTCGTCGGCGACAAACAGGCTGAGGGCGAGGGCGATCGCGCCGCCGGCGGCCGCCAGCAGGAAGGGTTCGACCAGGCCGTACCACTCGGCGACGAGGCCGCCCAGGAACATGGCGCTCACCTGGCCTACGGCGCTGGCGGAGTTCAGGTAGCCCATGGCTTTGGGGCTTTCACCCGGCTGGTAGTAGGAGGCGAAGAGGACGGAGTAGGCCACCCAGGCGGCGGCGGCGGCGCCGGCCAGCGAACGGCCGGCAAGCAGCAGCCAGGCGCTGGGCTGCGCCCACATGGCGAGGGCGCTGGTCAACGCCAGGGCGGCGCCGACGATGACAAAGATTTTGCGCCGGCCCCAAGCGTCGGAGCAGAGGCCGATAGGGACGCGCAGCAGGAATTGGACGGCGCCGTAGGAGCCGAGGATGAGGCCGATCATGTCGTAGGACGCCCCCAGCGACTGGGCGTACGGCCCGAGGGTGGGCACGTAGGTGTAGGCGGCGAACCAGTAGAAGATGGTGATGACGAGCAGCAGAGCGCGCCGGTGACGGGCCATGGACAGGTACCTCGCGAAATGTGTAGTGGGTTAGTATGGTTCAATGATATGCCTTATCGGGAAAAATTTCAAGCCGTGCGCGCGATTCGACATGAATCTTGCGCCGCGGCTTGTTCGCCTACCGCTGCGGTAGACCTGACTGTGTTATTGGTATAAGTAATATTTTTTAGCTTTTTCCTTGAATTCGTGCGCCTCCTTGGCCCATTCGGCGAGCAGTTCTTCGAGGGTGTAGCGCCCGAGGCGCAAGCTGCTGTCGCCGGTGGTGAGGTCGATGTAGGGGGTGCCCGAGCGGCCGAAGCCGTAGGCGAAGTTGTCGCCGCCGAGCTCCTGGATGGTGTAGAGGAGGGTGAGGCCGGTGCGCACCGCCTGGTAGACGTGGGGGTCGGTGATGTGGAGCTGGACGCCGCCGAGCGTTTTGCCGGTGTTGCCGCCGAAGCGGGGGCTGAAGTAGGCCGGGCGGAAGCGGACGCCGGGGAGGCCGCGGGCGTTCATGCTGTCGGCCAGTTCCTCGGCGTTCAGCCAGGCGGCGCCGACGAGCTCGAAGGGGCGGGTGGTGCCGACGCCTTCGGAGACGTTGGTGCCGCCGAAGATGCCGATGCCGGAGTAGACGAGGGCGGTGTCGGGGGTGGGGATGTTGGGCGAGGTCATGACCCACGGCAGGCCGGTGTCGGCCCAGACCATGTCGCGTGTCCAGCCGGTGAGGGGGACGACGGCGAGGTCGCAGCCGATGGCGAATTCTTTGTTGAAGTAGCGGGCGAGTTCGCCGACGGTCATGCCGTGGCGCAGGGGGATGGGGTACATGCCGATGAAGGATTCGTAGCCGGGCTTGACGAGGCCGCCTTCGACCATGCCGCCGGCGGGGTTGGGGCGGTCGAGGACGACGAAGGCTTTGCCGTTCTCGGCGGCGGCCTGCATGGCGTAGGCCATGGTGTAGATATAGGTGTAGGGACGGGCGCCGACATCCTGGATGTCGAAGACGAGGGTGTCGATGTCGGCGAGCATTTCGGGGGTGGGTTTTTTGGTGGCGCCGTAGAGGCTGTAGATGGGCAGGCCGGTTTTGCGGTCGGTGGCATAGCCGACCTGGTCGCCGGCCTTGACGGCGCCGCGGATGCCGTGCTCGGGTGCGTAGAGGGCCACGAGGTTGGTCCTAGCCTTGAGGATGTCGATGGTGCTTTCGTAGTTGCTGTTGATGCCGGTGGCGTTGGTGATGAGGCCGACCCGTTTGCCGGCGAAGAGGCCGAGGTGGCTGTCGATGTTGTCGATGCCGAGGCGCACGCTCTCGCGGACGGGGGCCGGGGCGGGCGGCGGCAGGGCCGCGGCGCAGCCGCCGCCGAAGGCGGGCAGGACGAGCAGGGCGACGAGGACGAGGGCGAGTTTTGTGAGGCAGCGGCCGCAGTGGCGCACGGGGGTACCTCCTGTGTGATTATTTATTATTCGTTGAAGCCGGCTTTGATAAGGGTTGTGACTGCCGCGAGGGCTTGTTCTTCGTCTTCGCCGTTTGTCCGCACGGTGACGGTGTCGCCGGCTTTGACGCCGGCGCTCATGATGGCGAGCATGCTTTTGGCGTTGACGTTTTTTTCGCCTTTGACGAGGGCGATGTCGCTTTTGAAGGCGGCGGCCGTCTTGACGAGCAGGGCGGCCGGGCGGGCGTGGAGGCCGATTTTGTTTTCGATGCGGAGGGTTTGTTCGCGCATGGGCTACTCTACTCCTTGGCCGGGTTTTGCAGGGCGGCGAAGCCGACGAGTTCGATGCCCTGGGCTACGACGAAGTCTTTCATGGCCGGGTCGGTGAGGATGGCGAGTTCGCGCTGCCGCTCGGCGCTGTAGGAGCTGGTCTGCGGCAGGAGGTCGTCGTCGGTTGCCGGGTGGCACATGATTTCGAGCACGCCATCGCCGTGGCCGGCGATGATGGTCCGGAGGTTGTCGGCGGTGGCGCCGGGGCCGTAAAAGGCGTCGGAGAAGGCGTCGGGGGTGGGGATGCCGAAGGCGACGATGCGGGCCCGGACGGCGGGGCCGGTCTGGCGGAGGGGGACGCCGAGCCGGCGGGCGAGGCCGATGGCGACGTCGAGCAGTTCGGGGTAGGAGTGGGCGTGGTGGTGGCTGTCAAGATGGGTGAGGGTGAGGCCGGTGGACAGGAAGCGGTCGACCTGGGCGGTGAGCTCGCGTTCGGCTTCCTGCGGCTCGCAGACGGCGACGACGCGGTTGACGGGGCGGTGGAAGCCGCCGGCGGCGTCGACGAGGCTGGGCACGTCGCGGCCCAGCAGGAGGGGCCGCCCGTAGGTGAGGTTGAGGTGGAGGCCGGCGGCGAGGCCGGCGGCCTTGAGGCGGACGACGGCATCGGCGGCGTGGGCGGTGTTGATTATGAGGGTGGTGTCGGTGACGAGGCCGGCGGTCATGGCCCGGACGATGCCTTCGTTGCAGCCGGGGGTGAGGCCGAGGTCGTCGGCGTTGATGATGAGTTTGCGCATGTTGTCTCCGATCAGGACTGCCCGGCGAAGCGGGGCAGGTATTCACGGTTGGCGGCGAGGACGTCGGCCAGGAGAGCGGCGGCGATGTCGCGCGAGGGGACGAGGGGGTTGGCGGCGAGGGCGTCGAGGGCCAGGGCGCGGTCGCCGCTGACGGCGGCTTCGACGGTGAGGAGCTCGTAGGCTTTGACGCGGCGGACGAGGCCGAGGGCGGCGGCTGGCAGGTCGCCGACCGGCAGGGGGACGGCCCCTCCCTTCCCTACCCGGCAGTTGACCTCGACGACGGCGGCGGCGTCCAGCCCCGCGATGGCGCCGTTATTGCGGGTGTTGACGGTGTGGATTTCCTGTCTGTCGTTATGGATGGCGCCGATGAGGGAGACGGCGGCTTCGGAGTAGTAGGCGCCGCCGCGTTTGGCGAGCTCGGGCGGCTTTTCGGCCAAATTTTCGTCGCGGTAGCGGGTGAAGAGGGCCTCTTCGACGGCCTGGACTTGCTCGGCGCGGGTGCCGGGCCCGCCCGGGGCGGCGGCGGCCTGCTCCTCGGCGAGCAGCCTGTCGGTCATGTAGTAGTAGCGGTGGTAGGGGCTGGGGACCATGCCGAGCTGCTTGAGGAAGGCGCCGTCCCATTTGAGGTCGGGGATGTTGTTCATGGTGAGGGCGGCGCCGTCGGCGAGTTTTTCGAGGAGAAGCGCGGTGACGTCGCGGCCTTTGAGGCGGACGGCGCGGCCCCAGACGAGGTGGTTGAGGCCGGCGAAGTCGATGGCGATGTCGGCGGGGTCGGCGCCAAGCAGCTTGGCGGCGGTCATGACCATGTTGATGGGGACGTTGCAGAGGCCGAGGCATTTGACGGCGCTATGGCGAAGGGCGGCTTCGGTGACGAGGCCGGCCGGGTTGGCGAAGTTGATCAGCCAGGCGTCGGGGCAGAGGGCGGCGATGTCGCGGCAGATGCCGAGGATGACGGGGATGGTGCGGAGGGCGTTGGCGAAGCCGCCGGGACCGACGGTTTCTTGGCCGAGGACGCCGTATTTGAGGGGGAGGCGTTCGTCGCGGACGCGGGCGGCGAGGCCGCCTACGCGGAGCTGGGTGACGACGAAATGGGCGCCGGCCAGGGCCTCGCGCCGGTCGAGGGTGGTGTACACGGCCATGGCGGCGCCGGCCTTGCGGGCCATGCGCCGGGCGAAGGCGCCGACGACGGCGAGCTTTTCTTCACCGGCCGGGATGTCGGCCAGCCACAGTTCGGCGACCGGCAGTTCGCCGCCGCGGCGGAGGAGGCCGTCGACGAGCTCGGGGGTGTAGCTGGAGCCGCCGCCGATGACGGCGACCTTGAGGCCGGTCATTTGCCTGCCTCCAGACGGGCGGCCAGGTCGCGGATGGTTTTTTCCATGCCGATCATGTGGCTGATGAGGCTTTTTTCGGCGATGGCGGTCATGAGGTGGTCCTGGGCGTGGACGAAGAGGAGGGATATGTCTTGCTTCTCGCCGGCGGCCTCGCGCTGGATGATGTCGGCCTGGGCGCGGTGGGCGACGCCGACTTCCTCTTCGGCCCTGGCCAGGTGCTCGGCGGCTTGGGCGAAGTGGCCGCCCCTGGCGGCGGCGAGGGCGTCGTAGGCTTCGGTGCGGGCGTTGCCGGCGTGAAGGATGATTTCGAAGATGATCGTTTCGCTCATGGGGTGTCCTCCTGCTCTTTCAGCAGTTTGCGTTCGTAGGCCTTGAGGAAGGGGTAGTAGAGGACGGTGGCGATGAGGATGTTGACGGCGGCGAGCACGATGGCCCGCCAGTCGCCGCCGGTGGCGAGGTAGGCGCCGATGGGGGCGGGCAGCGTCCAGGGGACGAGGATATAGGGCTTGGTGACGAGGCCGAGGTGCATGGCGAACCAGGTGATGACGCCCATCAGGGCGGGCCCGGCGACGAAGGGGACGAAGAGGAGCGGGTTGAGCATGACGGGGGCGCCGAAGATGACCGGTTCGTTGATGTTGCAGACGCCGGGCAGGAAGGCGGCCCGGCCGACACCGCGCAGGTAGGGGGATTGGGATAATGCCATGAGGCAGACGAGGCCGAGGGTGGCCCCGGAGCCGCCGATGAAGACGAACCATTGGAAGAAGGGCTCGGGGGCGATGTTGGGGATGGGCTGGCCGGCGGCGGCGGCGGCGATGTTCTGGTCGAGGAGGACGAGCCACATGGGGCGGGCGACGGTGCCGACGACCGAGTCGCCGTGGATGCCGGCGGACCACAGGAGGCTGATGAGGAGGATGGGGGCGAGGACGCCGGCGAGGGTGTTGCCGGCGGTGACGAGGGGGGCGAACAGTTGGGTGACGGCGTGCTGGATGTCGAAGCCGGCGAGGTGGCGGACGGCCCAGACGAGGGGGATGATGACGCCGGCGGGGATGAGGGCCTCGAAGGAACGGGCGACCGAGTCGGGGACGCCTTCAGGCATGCGGATGGTGAGTTTTTTTTCTTTGGCGAAGCGGAGGATTTCGACGGCGACGATGGCCATGAGGATGGCGACGAACATGCCGCCGCCGCCGAGGTTTTCCATGGGGAGGGCGAGACCCTTGCCTTCGATGTCGACCGGCAGGCTGGTGAGGAGGAAGGCGGCGAGGGCGAGGACGCCGCCGGCGACGCCGTCGAGCTTGTAGGACCTGGCGAGGTGGTAGCCGATGGAGTGGGCGGCGTAGAGGGCCATAAGGCCCATGGTGAGGCGGAAGGGCATGAGGATCTGGGCGGTGTAGGGTTTGACGGCGGCGGCGAGGGCGGGGACGGGCGGGAAGGCGATGATGAGGAAGAAGCTGCCGACGATGATGAGGGGGATGGTGGCGATGATGCCGTCGCGCACGGCCCGCAGGTGCCGCTGCTCGGATAGGCGGGTCATGACGGGGATGAGGCGGCGGTCGAGCCAGGCGAAGATTTTTTCCATGAGCCCTCCTGTGTCAAGCGATCACTTGCAGCCGGAGACTGTCGAAAAAGCTCCAGATGCAAGGCGCACCGGAGGCTGACACCGGAAGCGTACACGTTAGTACGCTGAGGATGGCAGCCGAGGAGCAACGCCGCAGATGGACTTTTGCGGCAGTCTCCCTAGTTTAAAAGCTTATCAACTTCGGCGAGAATCACTGCGCCGCCCAGCGGGCTGTACCCCTGGGGCGGGATGAGGGCGACGGGCACGCCGGCTTCGGCGGCGGCGGCCTGGAATTCGGCGAGGCGGTGGCGGACCTGGGGGGCGACGAGGGCGATGTCCCAGCCGCCTTTGACGGCGGCGGGGAATTCGCCGGCGCCGACCGAGCTGACGGCGAGGGCGCGGCCGGTTTTGGCGGCCTGCTGTTCGATGGCTTTGACGACGATGGCGGTGGACATGCCGCCGGAACAGACCAATAGTATTTTCATAGATGTTCTCCTTCTAGGCAGCCTCGCACAATTCATTTGGGATTGTCGACGGCCCTGGCGACGAAGCCGTCGGCTTTTTTAAGACGCTCCTCGGCTTCGGCGGCGGTGCAGCCGGCCTTGAGCATGACGATGGCGGTCTTGGCGTGGCGGTCGCAGGCGTTGAGGGCGTCTTCGGCCTCCTGGCGCGATACGCCGGCGGTCTCGGCGACGATGCGCTTGGCCCGCTCCCACAGTTTGACGTTGGTGGGCCTGAGGTCGACCATGCGGTTGCCGTACACTTTGCCCAGCCTGACCATGGTGGCGGTGGTGAGCATGTTGAGGACGAGCTTGGCGGCGGTGCCGGCTTTGAGGCGGGTGGAGCCGGCGATGACTTCGGGGCCGACGAGGGGGGTTATCGCCAGCCGGGCGGCGGCGGCGACGGCCGAGCCGGGCGCCGAGGTAAGGGCGACGGTGAAGGCGCCGAGGGTGTTGGCGTATTCGAGGGCGGCGACGACGTAGGGGGTGCGGCCGCTGGCGGTGATGCCGACGAGGACGTCGGCGGCCGAGAAGTCGATGTGCCTGAGTTGGCCTACGGCCGTGCCGGCGTCGTCTTCCGCCCCTTCGACGGCCCTGGTGATGGCGGCGTCACCGCCGGCGACGAAGCCGAGGACGAGGCCGGGATCGGTGCCGAAGGTGGGCGGGCATTCGGCGGCGTCGAGGACGCCCAGCCGGCCGCTGGTGCCGGCGCCGACGTAGACGAGGCGACCGCCGCTTTTCATGGCGGTGACGATGGTGTCAACGGCGGCGGCGATGAAAGGCAGCTCTTTTTCCACCGCGGCGGCGACGGTTTTGTCTTCGTCGTTGATTACGCGGAGGATGGCGGCGGTCGGCAGGGTGTCGATGGCGGCGGTGGCGGGGTTGGGCTGCTCGGTAAGGAGGTCGTCCAGGTTACGGCTCATATTTTATGTACTCCTCAGATATTCATATCCAATTTTCAGCGCGCCCATAACAGGGTCCGGTCCCGGCGGCAGGAGTTCGGCGCGGCCGGCCAGGCGGGCGGCCAGGCGCCGCTGGATAAAGGGGTTGTTGAGGAGGAGGCCGCCGTAGGTGGCGACGGGTACGGGGCGGGCGGCGGGGAAGCCGCGGGCGATGACCGACAGGGCGAGGGCGGCGAGTTCGTCGCCGGCGCGGGCGAGGATGTCGGCAGCGAGTTCGTCGCCGGCGCTGGCGGCGGCGGTGACGGTGGTTGCCAGGGCGGCGATGGCGGCCTTGGAAGTGGCGGGGTTGTGGACGAAGGCGATGAGGCCGGCGATATCGGTTACGCCGAGGGCGTCCATGATCGCGGCGAGCAGGCCGGAGGGCTTGTCCCGCCCTTCCATGGCCCGCAGGCCGCGGGCGATGGCCTGGCGGCCGATGTCGTAGCCGCTGCCTTCGTCGCTGACGAGGTGGCCCCAGCCGCCGGCACGGATTATTTCGCCGCTGCCGGTACGCCCGTAGGCGATGGAGCCGGTGCCGGCGATGAGGACGAGGCCTGCGGCGGCGTCGCCCAGGCCGGCGGCGAGGGCGATGCGGGCGTCGCTGCCGATGAGGCAGGGGCAACCGAGCCCGAGGCCTTCAAGGGCGGCGTGCAGGAGCTCGCGGTCCTGGGCGCGGTCGGCGCCGGCCAGCCCGAGGCTTACGAGGGCGAGACCGACCCGGTCGAGGCCGGCGGCGCTGGTCAGGTCGTCGAGGATGCGGGCGACGCGGGCGGCGAAGGCGGCCAGGCCGATGGTGTGGTAGTTGGCGGGGCCTTGTTCGACCCTGGCGAGGATGCGGCCGGACAGGTCGGCGGCGCAGGCGACCGTTCTGGTGCCGCCGCCGTCGACGCCGATGATCCACCGCATGCTCTCCCCCACCCTTCCGTGACGTTTATTCCACATAATTTGACACCGGGAGGGTGCTTTCCTTTTCTCCGGCCGGAAAGTAATAATTGGCAAGAGAAAAGCGGGCGATTTTTCCGCCCGCTGATTTCGTATGTATTTTTCAGCGGCTTGCCCCCGTAGAGGTAGCGGCCACGGCGAAGCCGTAGTCCAGTAGGTTGGCCGCGTCCGTCCACCGCTCGTCGTCGTTGAGCAGGACGACGACGAGCTGGACGCCGCCACGCGAGGCCGCGGCCACGAGGCAGTCGCCGGCCGCCTCGGTGTAGCCGGTTTTGACGCCGTTGGCGCCGGGGTAGGATTTGAGGAGTTTGTTGGAGTTGCTGATTCGGAGGGGCGGACGGTTTAGCAGGGGAACGGAGTAGTCGCCGGTGGCGACGATTTTGCGGAATTCGGGGTTCTGCATGGCCCGGGCGGTGATGCGGGCGAGGTCGTTGGCGGTGGTGTAGTGGTTGGTGGGGTCGGGCAGGCCGTGGGGGTTGGAAAAATGGGTGTTGGCGGCGCCGAGTTCATTGGCTTTGGCGTTCATGAGGGCGACGAAGGCCGGCACGGAGCCGGCGATGTGTTCGGCCACCGCTTCGGCGGCGTCGTTGCCGGAGACGAGCATCATCCCGTACAGGAGGTCGCGGAGGCGGAGGCGGTCGCCGGCCTGAAGCTCGAGGCTGGAGCCTTCGCAGGCGACGGAGTTGCTGCTGACGGTGACGACGGCGTCGGCTTTGCCCTTTTCGAGGGCGGTGAGGGCGGTGATGATTTTGGTGGTGCTGGCGGGGTACATGATGGCGTCGGGGTTGATGGCGTACAGTATCCGCTGGGTGCCGGCGACCATGAGCACGGCCGCTTCGGCGTCCACTTTGGGCGCCCGCGGCGCGGCCAGGACTGCGGCGTGGAAGGCGAGGACAAGGATCAGGACGGCTGGTATGAGACGGCGGCGCATAAGACGACCTCCAGCGGCTTCAGTTAACAATAATATTCGGACCACGGCCGGTATTTCCTGCTGCCGGCGGCGGGAAAATGCGGGCGCGCGGGCCGGGTGCGGCGGGTTCGTCATTTTATCGTTTCCCGGTGGCGGAGCAGTTCGCCGACGGTAACGAATTCGTAGCCTTCCGCGCGCAGGCGGTCGACGATCATGCCGACCGCTTCGGGGGTATTGGCCGCGCACTCGCCTTCATGCAGGAGGACGATGGCGCCGGGAGAGGCCCGGCTCACGACGGTGACGGCGATCTGCGCCGCGCCGCGCCGTTCCCAGTCGCGCGGGTCGACCGACCATAGGACGGTAGTGTAGCCGCGCCGGGCGAGGGCGTCGACCATGGCGTCGTTGTAGCCGCCGCCGGGCGGCCGGTAGAGCGTGGGCCGCTCGCCGGCGACGGCTATGGCTTCTTCGGCCTGGGTCAAGTCGGCGAAGAGTTCATAGAGGGGGAGTTTGTTGGGAAAGCGGTGGCGGTGGCCGTGGCTGGCGAGCTCGTGGCCGCCGGCGGCGACGGCGCGGACGAGGTCGGGGTGGCGGGCGGCGTTTTGGCCGAGGAGGAAGAAGGTGGCCGGCACGTTTTTCGCCGCCAGCGCCTTGAGCAGCGCCGGGGTGGTAAGGGGATCGGGCCCGTCGTCGAAGGTGAGGGCGATAATCCTGCGGCTGACAGGCGCGTTTTTGACAGCCGGGCTGTGTTCTTGAAGGACGTGGCCGCTGGCGAGCAGGACGGCCAGCGCCCCGATGGCGAGGAATACGCCCCATGGCCTGCGGTGCAAGGTCAACCCTCCCCTCGGACGCTTCGCCGGACCGCCGCCGTTCCGCCGGCGGCGGCGCTATATTAGGAAAGATATGCCGGCCGGCGGGGATGTATGATTTTCGCCGAAAAAAAGCGGCCCCGCAAGCGGGACCGGGAAAGCCAGTCGCGGGACGAATTTTCCCTCATATGGGGGTGCACGGCCGCGGCATGCAGAAGCGGCGCGGGAAGCAGCTCCAGCTTTGGTATTTGTAGCCTTGGTACTCCGGGTACATCCCGGGCAGGTATTCCTGCTCGTAGAACTGCACGAGCTCGGGGTTTAGCTCGACGAAGACTTCGGTGGGGATGATGGGGCTGAAGGCTTCGGTGGGGACCGTGGCGATGGTGGTTATCGGCGTTGTCGGGGTTATCGGGGTTATCGGCGTCGTCTGCCGGAGCAGGGCGCGTTTTGGCATCGGTTTTCCTCCTTGCCGGGGCACTTTATTCTCTTTTATCATATGCGCCGGCGGGTATGAAGACTACGTAATGCGGCCCGGCCGGCAATTATTTGCCCGACGGCGGCCCCCAGGGCGGCATAACGGCCGGCGGGTGCATAAGATTTAGTATCACGGTGGTAAAGGAGGCGATGGCATGACGGAGGGCAAGGGCTGGAATCCGTATCTGGCAGGGGCGCTGAGCGGCCTTGTTTCGATTGCGTCGGTGTGGGCGGCCGGCAAGTATCTCGGCGCGTCGACGACTTTCGTGCGCACGGCCGGCATGCTCGAGCAGCTGGCAGGCGCCGAGCGGGTGGCGCGGATGGAGTATTTCCTGCGCGAGGTCCCGGGGTTCGATTGGCAGTGGCTGCTCATGGCCGGCATTTTCGCGGGGGCGTTCGTCGCCGCGTACACGGCGGGCGAGTTCAGGTGGCGGACGGTGCCGGAGATGTGGCGGCAACGGTTCGGTCCTTCCGGGTGGCGCCGGGGCGTGGCGGCTTTCTGCGGCGGCGTGGTGGCGATGTTCGGCGCTCGCCTGGCCGACGGCTGACCGAGCGGGCATGGGCTGAGCGGTTCGCTTCAGCTGGCGGTCAGCGGTTATGTCGCTCTGGTTTGCTTTTTCATCGGCGGCCTGATCATGGCCCGCATTGTTTACAGGGGAGGCGGCGGCGGATGACGGAGCTTATTTACGGGTTCGTTACCGGGATTTTGTTCGGTTTTTGCCTGCAGAAGGGGCGGGTGCTCCGCTACGACAAGCAGCTTGGCGCGTTGCGCCTGGCCGATTTCACGATCGTGAAGTTCATGTTGTCCCATGTGGTGGTGGCGATGGTCGGGGTGTACCTGCTGTACGACCTGGGGCTGGTGAAGTTGGCGGTAAAGCCGACGGTGCTGGGCGGCGTGGTGATCGGCGGGCTGATCTTCGGCTTCGGCTGGGGGTTGGCGGGTTATTGCCCGGGAACGGCGGTGGCGGCTGTGGGCGAAGGCCGGCTGGATGCGGTGTGGGCCGTCCTCGGGATGCTGGTGGGGGCGGGCCTGTATGCCGAGGCTTATCCCGTGCTGAAGGTTACGGTGCTGACGTGGGGCGATTTCGGCCGGATAACGCTGCCCCAGGCGCTGGGGGTGAACCATTGGCCGGTTATCGGCGCCGTGGTGGTGCTGACGCTGCTCTTTTTCCGGCAGTTGGAGAGGTTCGAGGCGGCCCGGCCGGCGCTGACGCTGCATAAGCATACGGACGCAGAGTAGGACAAAAAAAGAACCCGGCTTGACAGCCGGATTCTTTTTTTGTTCAGGCGAAACCAGGTTTGTCGTCTTCCGCTGCAACCGCCATCTGCTCGAGGAAACGGGCCAGGAGCTCGCGCTGCTGGGCGGTGAGGCGCCGCGCGACGAGAGCCAGGCGGTCGGCGTCGGGCTGCAGGCTCCCGGACGAGAAGAATTCGGCCAGGGTGACGCCGAGGGCGTCGCAGATGCGGGAGAGGGTTTCGACGGAAGGGTTTTTGATGTCGCGCTCTATCTGGCTGAGAAAGGGCTGCGACAGGGCGGTCGTGCGCGCCAGCTCTTCGAGGGTCAGCTTCCTGGCTTTGCGCAGTCGCCGAATCCTTTGTCCAATGATCATCTAACCACCGCGCTTTGTTTTATTGGCACATATTATATTATGATAAAACTCGACAACGGATGCAAGCCGTCAAGTTACGCTTTCGTTCGCCGGACGGCGGAAAATTCCGTGATGTTCACGGCCGCAGGTGGTGGGTGTCGTTGAGGAGGGTGAGGATGGTCCGCTGCTTGTGGTATTCGAGGATGTTGACGGCGGTGTTGTCCTGGCGGATGTCCCAGACGTGGTTGAGGTGGATGTCGAGGGCGGCGCAGATGACGGCGCGGATGGTGCCGCCGTGGGAGACGACGGCTACGGTTTCGCCGGGGTGGCGGGCGACGAGGCCGGCGACGGCGCCGGCAGCCCGTTCCTTGAGCTCGCGGAAGGTTTCGCCGCCGGGGATGCGGACTTCGTCAGTGCGGGTGTAGAGCTGGCTGTATTCTTCCGGCCAGTTGGCGCTGATGCCTTCGTAGGTGAGGCCTTCCCAGTCGCCGAACTGGATTTCGCGGAGCGCGGCGAGGCTGGTGACCGGCAGGCCGTGGCGGGCGGCGATGGTTTCGGCGGTGATGACGGCGCGGCTCAGGTCGCTGGCGTAGACGGCGGCGATATTTTCGCGCGCGAGGCGGGCGGCGACGAGGTGGGCCTGGCGCAAGCCCTCGTCGGAGAGGGCGGTGTCGGTGTGGCCCTGGTATTTGAGTTCTTTGTTCCAGACGGTTTCGCCATGGCGGACGAGGATGATTTTGGTCATGTGTTACCACCTTCGAGAATGATGCGCAGGGCGGCCAGGACGCGGCCGTTCTGGTCGGGCAGTTTCACGGCCAGGCGGATGTAGTCCGCGGAGAGCCCGGGGTAGTTGCTGCAGTCGCGGATGAGGATGCCGGCCCGCAGCATGGCCTGCCGCAACGCGGGGGCGGTGTGGCCGGAGGGGAGGCGCAGGAGGAGGAAGTTGGCGCAGGCGGGGAAGACGGCGACGCCGGGCAGGGCGGCGAGGCCGCGGGCGAATTCTTCGCGGGCGGCGGCGACGGCGGCGATGCTGGCGGCGCGGTAGGCGTCGTCGGCGAGGGCGGCGACGCCGGCGGCCTGGGCGAGGGTGTTGACGTTCCAGGGGTCTTTGCCGCGGTCGAGCAGGGCGCCGATGGCCGGTTCGGCCAGCAGGAAGCCGAGGCGCAGGCCGGGGATGGCGTAGAATTTGGTGAGCGACTGAAGGATGACGAGGTTGGGGTAGGCGCCGAGCAGCGGCCGGCAGGTGCGGCCGGCGGCGTCGGGCAGGAAGTCGAGGAAGGATTCGTCGACGACGACCCAGGTGTCCCGGCGGGCGGCGGTGGCGAGAATTTCTTCGATGCCGGGGCGGGGGACGAGGCGGCCGGTGGGGTTGTTGGGATTGCAGAGGAAGGCGATGCCGGCGGCGGGCAGGCGGGCGGCGAAGGCGGCGGGGTCGAGGGCAAAGCCGTCGCCGGCGGCGAGGGGAAGCCTGTCGATGGCGGCGCCGGCGGCGCGGGCGGCCCGCTCGTATTCGCTGAAGGTGGGGGCGGCGAGCAGGACGCGGCCGGGGCGGCGCATGTGGCAGAGGATGTAGAGGAGTTCGGCGGCGCCGTTGCCGCAGGTGATGAGTTCCGTGGGCACGCGGTAGCGGCGGCCGATGGCCGTTTTGAGGGCGGCGGCGGCCGCGTCGGGGTAATGGACGACGCCGGCGAGGGCGGCGCAAATGGCGGCCGGGACGGCGGGCGGCAGGCCGAGGGGGTTGATGTTGGCGCTGAAGTCGAGCAGTTCTTCGGGGGCGGCGCCGGTGAGGCGGGCGGCGGCGTGGATGTTGCCGCCGTGTTCGTTTATGTCGGCGGTGGTCATAGTGTTCCCTCCCCGGGCAGGATAAGCCCGCCGGGGATGAGGCGGGCCAGTTGAAGAAACCGGAGCTCGGGACAGGCGCGGACGACGGCCGCCCGGCAGGTATCGGCGACGGCCGGGTCGGGCCGGCCGGAGAAGAGGACGCCGATGACGGTGCCGCTGTGGGCGGTGTTGACGCCTACGGCCCCGTGGCGGGCGGCGACGGCGGCGACGGCGGGCAGCGCGGGCTTGGGGAGGATGGCCTGGTTGGCGAGGGCGCTGATGGTGGCGGCCCGGCCGATGAGGGCGCAGTCGCCGGCGGCCAGGCCGCGGCTGAGGAGGTCGACGGCCTGGCGGACTTCTTTTTCTTTGGCGGCGTTGAGGGCGGCCAGGCCGGGACGGCGGTTGAATTCGAGGGTGTCGACGCTGCCGCCGGCGTCGAAGATGAGGATGCTCATGGGCGGCGGATCGCCGAGGTGCCGGCGGGTGCGGCCGCGGACATGGTCGAACATGACGATGCCGGGGTAGAAGATAGCGTCGGTGGGCTCGATGGCGAGGGCGATGTCGGCGATGTCGTCGGCGGTGAGGGCGTGCCCGGCGGCGAGGGCGGCGGCCTGGCAGGCGGCGCTGATGTCGGCGCTGGACGAGGCCATGCCCTTGCCCTGGGGCAGGGCGGAGCTGACGCCGACGGCGAAGGGGCCGGCGGCGACGCCGAGGCGCTCCCAGGTGCGGCGGACGGCGGCGACGGTTTTTTCGCCGGCGGCGGAAGGGCGGTCGCCGGGGGTGACGGTGACGGCGCTGAAGATGTCGACCGGGCAGGTGATGAGGAAGTTGTCGCCGTCCATGGTGCCTTGGACGAGTTCGCCGCACGAGCCGGGCGCGCGGACGGTGGCCTGGATCATGGAATTATTCCCCTGAGCCGGCCGCCGCGGCGGCCGGAAGTTTAATAGAAGTTGAACCATTCTCTGTTCAAGATGGCGCTCCAGTCGCGGGCGATGACGAAGGTGACGAGGACGAGTGTTTCGGTGATTTCGGTGACGGCGCCGTAGATGTCGCCGGTGAGGCCGCCGAGGTGGCGGGTGGCGTAGCTGCCGACGGCGGCGGCGCCCAGGATGGCGGCGGCCAGGGCGGCCAGGGCGGTAAGGCCGAGGGGGGCGACGAGGACGAGGACGAGGGTGCCGGCGATGAGCAGGGACCGGTAGCCGGCGAGGTCGGCGAAGGCTTTGCCGATCCCTTCCGGGCGGGCGTAAGGGAAGGCGGTGATGGCGACGACCATGGCGAAGCGCCCGAGGACGGGCATGGCGAAGAGGGCGGCCAGGGGGCTGGCGGTGTCTCCGAGAAGGTCGAGGAGAAAGGAGAACTTTGCCAGAACGAGGAAGACGAAAACGACGACGCCGTAGGCTCCCACGCGGCTGTCTTTCATTATTTCGAGTTTCCGTTCACGGGACCGGCCGGACATGAGGCCGTCGGCGCTGTCCATTAGGCCGTCGTAGTGGAGGCCGCCGGTGAGGACGAATTCGAGGATGACGAGGACGACCGCGAGGGAGTGGACGGACAGGACGGGCGCGGCGAGGTGGCAGGCGGCGGCCAGGATGGCGCCGATGAGCGCGCCGACGAGGGGGAAGTAGCGGACGGAGGCGCCGAAGGCGGCGGGGGTGACTTCGTTCTGGTCGGTGAGCTTGATGCGGGTGAGGAACTGCAGGGCGGTAAGAAAGTTTATCATCAGGCGCCACCTCCTGCTTGTTCTATACTATGAGCACGGTGACGACGGCGGCGAACAGGGCGGTGACGGCGTACATCATCCGCACCGCGCCGGCGATGTGGCCGGGGGCGAGCGGCTGCCGCCCCTCTCCCATGGTGGCCCGCAGCGAGGGTACGCCGCCGTAGTAGTTGAGGCCGCCGAGCCTGACGCCGAGGGCGCCGGCGACGCCGGCCTCGGGGATGCCGCTGTTGGGACTGGGGTGCCTGGCCGCGTCCCGCCGGATGGCGCGCAGGGCGCCGCCGGCGTCGTAGCGGAGGAGGAAGGCGGCGATTACGACGAGCAGCCCGGTGATGCGGGCGGGGATGTAGTTGAACGCGTCGTCGGTCCTGGCGGCTGCCAGGCCGAAGTCGCGGTATTTGTCGTTTTTGTAGCCGACCATGGAGTCGAGGGTGTTGACGGCCCGGTAGAGGATGGCGAGCGGCGCGCCGCCGAGAGCGGCGTAGAACAGGGGTGCGACGATGCCGTCGGTGATGTTCTCGGCCACCGTTTCGACGGTGGCGCGGGTGACTTCGGCGCTGTCCAGGCTGCCGGTGTCGCGGCCGACTATCCAGCCCACTTTGGCCCTGGCGGCGTCGAGGTCGCCGGCCTCCAGGCAGGCCTGGATTTCCCGCCCGGCGGCGGCGAGGCTGCGGGGCGA